>CAMHAV010000063.1 GCA_946182865.1 uncultured Clostridia bacterium | reverse complement strand
TATCCATTCCTCTATTTTACATCTTCTTCTAAAAAAAGTAAATGCTTTTACCCTGGTCGTTTCACAGGGAAATCAATTTTTAGATCGTGCTTTATAAGTTTAAAAAATAACCCTGTTGTTTTTTTAGCGGGGGTGCGTCTTACATCGTCATCGGGCGCGGGGCGCAGGCCAATAGAGGCTGGAGCGATGGCCGCATTTTCGCTTTTTAAAAAGGGAAAACTATCTCCCGCAACCGGGCTTTTGCCTCGATGCACGCGTCGGGGGCGTACACGGCATTCGCCGTCCGCGCAATTAGCCCGATGGGTTTGGTCATGCGTATTTGTAACCTTTTTGTAATCGGGTCAAGGGGTATGCTTTTATTTTGATTTTTATATCAGGCCAGTCTGCTAATGTTGGTGAGTGAAATGTAATGTGATGGGATATAACTTTTGGAGGATATAACTTTTATGGTTCATCAGATTTTTAAAATTGATTTCCGTGCGTCGTTTCACGGAAATCCACTTTCTATTTATGAATTTATTGTAAAAGCTCTTGTAAAAATCATAAGGAAACTATACAATTGTATCAGGTATCCATTCAACGAAAGGAGATATTTTTCACCAATGTCAGGTAAAAATCAAAAGAAATATGGAAGCAAAAAAAGCAAATCCGTTGTGGGAGCTTCCGATCTGCCCGCAAAGCCTTCTGCGGCAGCACAAAACAAAACGCCGCCTGCTTCGCCTCTTTTTGACAGGGACAATGTCTTTGAAATCGTCACCCGTCTGTTCCTCATCGCGATGGCTGTCGTCTTTCCGCTGGCGATGGGACAGGAAAAATACGGCAACATCACCCATTTCAAAAACATGACCTTCTATCTCATCGCGGCGGCGGCATTTTGCACAATCATCATCCTCATGATACGCAAAGTAATGAAGACCCCCTCTTACGAATTCACCGTGGAAATGCCGCAATTCAACAAGGTGGATATTGCGGTGCTGGTTTATTGGGGATTTCTCCTGCTCTCCACGCTTTTCTCGCAGTACAAAGACGTGGCTTTCAACGGTCAAGGTGTGCGGAACGACGGCTTTATCATCCAGACCTTTTATGTCGTCACCTACTTCGTGCTGTCGCGGCTGCTCCGCCTGCAAAAGTTCGACCTGAACATCTACGGCTTCGGCGCTGCCATTGTGGCGGTGCTGGTCATGCTGCACTTCTTCGGTTATGATGTGCTTGACACCGGCTTTTCTGAGCCTAACTGGGAGAGCAAGCTGCTCTTTATGGGGCCGATGGGCAACATCAACCTCACTTCCTATTTTGTCACCGTAGCGCTCACCGTCACGGCGGCAGTTTATATCACCGAACAGCAGCTTTCCTTTGACAAACACGGCTATCTCACTCTCTTCTGCTTTGCGTTCATGCTGTGGGCGGAGCTGAACCTCAACACCGACGCGGGCATCGTCGCCCTGATCGTGGTGCTGCCGGTCGCCATGCCGCTGCTGCTGATCGACTTCCGTCGGGTGGGACGTTTTCTGACCGTCCTTTCCGCGGCGCTGGGCGTCATTCTCTTTAACAAACTGGTGATCGGTTCGGATATTCTCGGCAAAGAATTCGGACAAACCGGATGGCTGCTGCTCGGCGCGGAACTGATCTGTGTGACATTCGCGCTGCTCATCAACGATGGCACGCTTCGCCTTTCGCCTTCTCGCAAGCCCCTTCTCATTGTTACGCTCTCCATTGACGGCGTCGCCCTGATCGGCGGACTCATCGCCGCCGCCATTGCCGCCAACACCCAGACCAAAGGCTTTTTGTATGAATTCGGTCAGATTCTGTATCACCACAATTTCAGCGACAAATTCGGCACCAACCGTTTCTTCACTTGGAAACGCACCTTGAAACTGGTCTTTCGGCTGCGTCCGTCGCTGCTGCTGTTTGGTGGCGGCCCCGACACGTTCTGCAATCTGTTTAACGAAGCCTTTGGCGAGGATGCCACCGCGTTCTTCAAAGGCAGAAACCTCGACAAGGCGCACAACGAATATTTACAGCTTTTAGTTTGTTCGGGACTGCCGGGCGTGGGTTCTTTCCTTGCGTTTCTGGGCATCATGGTCACCAAGGGATTCAAAAAAGCCACTGACAATCCTCTGCTGGTCTGCTGTGTGCTGGGCGTTGTCGCCTATGCCGTCCACGCTTTCTTCGGCTATTCTCTGCCGATCAACAGCCCGCTGATGTGGGTATTGTTCGGTCTGACAGGCGCGGCGATCCGCAGCGGTGAACCTGCCGAGGCAAAACAGATCAACGCAAAAAAGGCAATATAATCAAAAAAAGCAGTGATGGTCGATGTGACGGTCACTGCTTTTTTTGAAAGGGCGAACAAATGTACAAAATTCGAGGTAAGAAAAGGCAAGTGCAGCGTCACCTGCCGCCATAAACCGATATGTGTCAACATCTCATAAATCCACAGCACCCCCATTCGGAAAGTTTGCAGAATCCCATTGATTGATAAAACGCTATCGTTTTTTCGGTATTATCAGTGACCAATTCTATTTGACGCACATTAGCGTAGCGATCGAGAACAGCCTGCAGTAACGCAGCGCCCACTCCTTGTCGCTGCTTATCGGGAAAAACTAATATGTCCTGCACGAAAACAATGGTAAAACCATCTCCTACTACCCTGATGATTCCCAGCAGATCGTCACCTTCATATGCGGCCAACACCAACAGTGAATGTTCATAGCCCTGTTGAAGTGCTTCCATGTCATCCGTATATGCTGTCCAGCCCACTTCTGTATAAAGACTTTGGATTTCATCTTGTTTGTAATGCTTGTATTCTTTGATTTCCATTTTTACCTCAAAACTCCATTCGTGTGTCTCATAAAAAAACCTCCCTTGCCTTAGCAGACAAAAGAGGTTTCTTATGGTGGGAGAGGGTGGATTCGAACCACCGAAGCGAGACGCGACAGATTTACAGTCTGTTCCCTTTGGCCACTCGGGAACTCTCCCATATGAAATTGAATGAAATGGAGCTGGTGGACGGACTTGAACCCCCGACCTGCTGATTACAAATCAGCTGCTCTACCAACTGAGCTACACCAGCATAACCGTGCAAGAGGTTCGCGACGAACCCGCCTCAAATCAAGTGCTTATATACTATACTACACTCGGCGGCATTTGTCAAGTTTTTTTTTCAAATTTTTTGATTTTTTTATTTTTTGCCTTTGGGCTCATGGAAAACAGATCTTCTTTTTTCTTTTCTCACAAACTTCTTGCATTCTTGCTTGACAGGTGGTATAATATTATTTGAAATAACTAACTTGATCCATAAAAAGGGGAGCAATGATTATGAAATCTATCAAACGTCTATTTGTCATTCTTCTGACCGCCGCCATGTGTCTTTCGTTTACCGCATGCAGCAATCTGAAAAAGGACACCACCTCCGACACCGACACTGTCACTGAGTCGCAGGAAATCGTGGAACAGACCAAGCTCGAAGAACTGGTCAGTGATGAGACTTTCCAGCAACAGGTAAAGTCCATGTCCTCCTCCTACAAAGCGCAGGGCATTGAATTAAGCGTCACCGCTGAAGGCAACAAGCTGGTTTACACCTGTGCCTATACCATCGACATTGAAGATCCTGCCACTGCCAAGGAAAAGCTCACGGAATACCTCGACGGTGCCAAGATGACTTCCTCCTTCAACAGCATTCTCAAATCGGTGCAGACCACTGTTCCCGAAGCGGAGTCCGTCGTCGTCAGATATTATGACAAGGACGGCAATGAACTGGTTTCCAAAGAGTACACGGGCAGCGCTCAGTAATCCTTCTGACTGTGTTTCATTTTCCTTTCGTATTGCACAATCCCCGACAGCATCAGAACATGCTGCCGGGGATTGTTGTCTATTGGAGATGGTTTGCCTTATTTCAGCCATTCCGTCACCGTGTGGGCAAATATGTCAGGAGAATCCATAAACGGGCTGTGTCCCGTGTTTTCTATGACAGACATCTGCTTTTGCGGTGCGGTCACCTGGTCAAAATACATCTGCGCCGCTTCCTGCGGTATGGCGCAGTCGTCTGAACCGCTGATGAAATACACCGGGAAATCATAATCGCTCCCGAGCGCATACAGATCAAACCCAAAGAAGGCATACTCCATCAATGCGCCTTGGGAGGAAAAGAACGCCTGCGTGTCGTTGCTCATGCGCAGGAACCACCGCACATCCGCCATATTCATATAAGGCGAGGTAATGCCCGTGACAATCTGCCCGAGCGAGGACATTTCCCCGTCACACCCTAAATATTTCGACGAAAGACCGGCAACTGTCACCAGGTCGCTGAGCGCCATGTCCTCGTAGCGGCTCACCTTTCGCATACGTCCGAGCGCTTCTTCCAGCGCCGCCGCGTCCGCCGCATTGCCGCTTTTTTTAGCCGCTGTCAGCGCCTTTTCTCCCAGCGTGATCTTACCCTCGTACAAGCCGCTCACCGCCTGACTCACGCCGATGTAGGCCTGCACCTTTTCGGGATGATCGTGTATATAAAGCGCGCCCAGCACCGTTCCCCACGAATGTCCCATGATGACAACCTTTTCACAGCCGAAACGCTCACACGCATAATCCACCGTAACGTCCAGATCGCTCTCCAATTGCGCCACCGTAAGCTCACCGCCCGCAGGATTGGCATAGAACGTGCGTTCGCAGCCGCGCTGGTCGTAATGCAGCACCGTGAATTCTTGCTCGATAGGCATTTGATAATACGGCGCGGCAAAGCTCATGGGACTGCCGGGACCGCCGTGAACAAAGATCATCACGGGGTTGGCGGTGTTCTCGCCGCGTATGTGGATAAACTGCCGGATGCCGTTGATTTCAATATAGCCGCTCTCGTCAATGCCTCTGTCAGAGCGGATTTTGTATCGGGAGGCATTGACGGCACGGCAGACCAGCAGAATGAGAATCCCCAGCAGAACCACGCCCGCGACAGCCGCCAGAATCAGTCCTAGGATTTGCATAATTTTCGTTATTTGCATGATGTAAGAAATCCCCCATTTCACGATAAATGAGAATTTAAGCGCGCAGCGAAGCTGCGCTAAGAGAATAGATAATAGATAAGAAATAATAACGAATAGATAAAAGGAAGGCGCAGAGCGCCTTGAATTATATATTCAGCGCGCAAGCGCTCCTTTTCTATTATCTATTCTTTATTATCTATTATCTTAGCGAGCTTGCGAGCGCTCTAAATTCTCATTTACTTTTTCAATCGCCGCTCCTACCCTTTCGTCCGTTATTCCCCTATCTGTTCGTACAGCACATCGAGCGCTTGGGCGCTCTCGCAGGGGATATCCGGCTCTACCAGCGCATCGGCGCATTCCTTGTCCGCACGGAAAAACTGCTTGGTGGAAACATGCAGCAGCAGTCCCGAATGCGGCATTTGAAAAATAGCGATGTCTCCGTAGCCGCTGGGAGTATTGCCGGGGGCTTCTCCGATCAGCGTGCCGAGGCGGTTGTCCTTGATATATTCCGCAAACATCATCGCGGAGGAAAAGCTGCTTGCGTCGGTCAGCACATACACGTTGCCGTCAAAGGTCAGATCGTCATAGGCTTCATTCTCACTCGTCTGTCTGTCATTGGACAGTATCAGCCATCCCAAACGCCAGCGATAGGTCACTTCCTTGTAGCTTTTCACCGGCAGATAGCGGAGAAACTCATTGGCCACCAGCGAATTGCCGCCGCCGTTGCCCCGCAAGTCCACCGCCACATGCCGGATGCCTTGCGCCTTGACTTCCGCAAACATTTGATGGAGACAATCTGTATATTCCTGATTCCAACGGCATTCCCTGAGCGTCAGCAGCGCCAGACTCTTTTCTTCGTCTGTCGTATAGCTGACAAAGCTTTCTTCCTCCTGCGCGGCGAGGTACTCCGCATTGATTTCCCTGTATTTTTCCAATGTGACAAAGTCCTCTACCGTGTAGCCGTCATTCTCCTGCTTTCTTTTCTCATTCTCCCATGTATAGACCACCAGATCCTTGTCAATCAGTCCCAGATAATCCAAACCGCTGAGACGGCAGAAATCATTGGTCATCTGCTCCTTTGCCCAGCTTTCCGCTTCATAGGAATACAGCTTCTTGTTCTGCTCGAATATGGCTTCCACCTTGCGCCCGTTGATGCCCACGAGACGCCAGCCCTCCTGTCTGCGGCGGGCGACGCTCGGCACATATACTTCGTCATCCCATTTTCCCCACACAGACGTGTGCGCGTCACCCATCACGGACAAAACGCTCTGCATTTCGCGGCGCAGGTCATTGACTGTCACACTTTTCGATTTTTCCAGACGCGCCGCCGCTGCCTGATAGGCTTTCTGCACATTGTCGGGCGTTCCGTCTAAAAAGAGGGGATGACATTTTTTCATGCAGCGCAGCGCAAAGGCAAGGTCTTCTTTGGCTTCTTCCGGGGAAAGTGTCTGGTCATAAGACCGTGTTGCATCGCAGGCACGGAAACTCACGGAATTCCAGTAGGGATTGCACAGCGAACCGAAAACGCTGAGGCATATCGACACCACCAGACACAGCGGCAGCAGAATCTTAGCCACAAGCTTCGTCTGAAATATCATCAGATATCCCATACTGACAACCGCCGCCGCCAGCACCGCCACCAGCACGGCCCATTCCGGAAAGGACATTACCAGTAAATTCAAAGGCACCAGTCCTACAGGGGCCAGCGCAAGCAGCATTAAACAGAATAAAGCAATTATTTTTTTCATAGGTATTGACTCCTTGGTTTGAAATGCGTTCAAAGCGACTCGCTGACAAAGTACGCCGTTATCTGCCCTTTCGTAATCATCACGGATTCCTGATGAAAAAACGCACATAAATCCTTTGCGATTTCTTCTATCGTCTCATCCTTCGCGTCGATCAGAGACAAAATGAGGGTTTTCTCCTGCGTAAAATCGCCCTTTTCATTAAAATATCCGCCCTCCGCCAGAGAAAAAGAAAAGGGGACATGATAGCAATAGCATACTTTCTTTAACAGAGACACATATTTGGCTGTTTCCAGCTTTTGTTCCAAAGTCTCCGAATCATTCAGACCAACATAAATTTTGGTTTCCGTCATCGTTGCATCCACGCTTTCTTATAGCAATCCAAATAATCAGGGAGACAAAAGGAGGCGATGATGGTGAGTGCAGGGCAAGGCGGAGGACGACGGTGGGCTGGCGCCCACCTAGGACGACAACGCAGCCATGTGCTCACCAGCGCGCCGAACTTGTCTTTTTGTTTGTTTGGATTGCTATAATAGTAATGCTTTTTTGCTTTCTATTTCAGCCAGTTGATCGCGGTAATGATCACGTCCGCCCCGTTGCCCAGCAGATTGGCGATAAAATGCGCCGTCATCACCACATAGAGATTTTTGGTCTTGATGTAGGCCACGCTCATGGGAACCGCCAGAAGCATGGCGGTCAGGATGCCGAAAGGCGCCACCGCGTGTTCCAGCGCATACAGAAACATACTCAGCAGGGCGGTGCCTATCAATACCGCCTTGCCGCTGTCGGTCACGATCAGGCTGCCGCGGTAAAACGATTCCTCCGCGAGCGGCGGCAGGAGGATGGTGGAAACCGCGAAAAGCAGCAGCGTCCCCCATGTATCGCGCCGCAGTCCGATGGTCCCGGTGGGAAGCTCGGGAAACAGCATTTCCAGCGTCATCGCCACGCCAAACGCCACGGCGAATCCCGCTATGGTCAGTCCCACCGCTTTCCAGAAGGCTCCGCCCGAACGCAGGCTTTCGCCCCATTGACGGAAGGATATGTCCTTTCTCAGAAGAAAATACACGGTAATCCCCAAGTAAAAAATAAAATTGGTATAAATCACATATCTTCCCGGCATCCAAAAGCATGACCCTACAAAGAGAAGCTCCCACACTAGCGGCAGCCCGTTCTTGCTGATGTATGTTTTCATGTTGACTCCTTTGTCTGAAAAAAATGTAAAACAGAGGTTTATTGCAATAAATGAGAATTTAAGCGCGCAGCGGAGCTGCGCTAAGAGAATAGATAATAGATAAGAAATAATAACGAATAGATAGAAGGAAGGCGCAAAGCGCCTTGAATTATATATTCAGCGCGCAAGCGCTCCTTTTCTATTATCTATTATCTATTCTTTATTATCTATTATCTTAGCGAGCTTGCGAGCGCTCTAAATTCTCATTTATTCTACTAACGCCGCAACGTTCCATTTGCCTATCAACAAAAAGCGGGGAACGCGGCATTTGTTTAAAAATTCCACATTCCCCGCTGTCATTCTATCCTGTCCGAATCAACCCGCCGATTACTTGGTCAGATTGTCAATGCTGACCTTGCCCATCACGTCGCTGACGGTAATGGTGTAATCCGCTTTCTTGCTGCCGGCGGCAAGCACAACCCCCACCACGTCGCTCTTTTTGAGCTTATACTTCGCGCCCTGGGGCAGCTTGATGCTGATGTCGCCCATGACGTTTTTGACAGTGCAGTCGCCCGCCAGCTTGATCTTGGACTCGATCTGCACCTTTCCGGCAATATTTTCTATCGCAAACACGCCCACACTGCCGTTGACAACCACCTTGCCCGCACTGTCTTTGACGGAAAGGCTCTCTAATACACCTTCATCCATCTGCACATTGCCCGCCACATCGGAGATATCCGCTTCGGGCGTATTGATGCCGCTGAGTTCCAACTTGCCCGCCACATCCTTGGCGGTAAATTTCTTGAGTGTCAGCGGCAGGGTGCCGGTCACCTTGCCCGCCACATCGTCAAAGCTGAGGGTGCCTCCAAAGCTCGCGGGAATGGCGATCGTGATTTTCGGCGTTTCCTTGGAATTGACGCGGAGCTGCTTAAAGCGAATGGTTGCCTTGTCGGTGCCGTCGTTGTAGACAAACTCGATGTTGGGTACATTTTTACCCGTGAGGTTGGCGGCGGACATAACCACGCAGGACATACGCACTTCGCCGTCAAAGGTAAAGTGGATAAATTCATCCTCCGAAACCGTCATGGTCAGATCGGCGGGCATATCCTCAATTTCAATCGCGCCCTCATTGGTAGGCGTGGGAATCTGTCCCTCGGCATGGCTCGTGACCGTCTTGCTGTGGTCGCTGAAAGAAAACAGATTGCTGATGGGCGTGTCATTGATCATCACGATATCACTCATGGAAACGTACTGCGAAACGATATCCCATGAAAAATCGCCCGCACCCCGCACGATGAATCCCACACCGATGGCAAAGGTGACAATAAATACCACAAAGAGCGAAACTGCTCCGATAATTTTCTTAATCAAAACGATCCCTCCGTTACCAATTTTTTACCCTCTTTGATGCAGTATTTGACCAGCTTGACAACCAGCCTGGTGGCCTCTACCGAAGCCATGATCAGCAAGCCTGTCAGCGCGAGGAAAGAAATGCCGATGAAAATCAGACCCAGACAAATCCACAGGCTCTCCGCGCTGAAAGCCGTGCCCACCGCGATGAGCGAACCGCCCGCCGTGGCAAAGCCGATGACCGCGCCGTAAAGACTCATCATCAGGCTCACAATGACGCCGCCCACGGTGGGAATCAGCAGCACGCACAGCACGATCAGCATAATTAGGCCGGTGGAATTGAATTTACTCTCCGACTGCTTTTTGGGTTCATACTTGCGTTCCTCCGCCGCTCGGTCGTAATCGACATACGCGCCGCTCTGGGAAGAAGCACTCTGGGGATAATGAGGCTGCTGACCGCCGTAATTTGAGCCTCCGTAACTCGGCTCCGCGTAAGGCGTTTCGGCGTGAGCCGCATAGGGATTGGCATAATTCTGCTGCGGTGCGGACGGCTGTTGGGTGGCGTAACCGGACTGCGCAGCGTAGCCTTGCTGGGTGGCATATCCCTGTGAGGGGACTGACGGACGGGGCTGCTGTGTCGCATATCCCTGCTGGTTGGCGTAGCCCTGCGAAGGTGCCGCGGGACGGGGCTGCGCGGTGGCATAACCCTGCGAAGGTGCCGCCGCAGGACGGGGCTGCGCGGTGGCATAGCCCTGCGAAGGTGCCGCCGCCGGACGGGGCTGCGCGGTAGTGTAGCCCTGCGAAGGTGCCGCCGCCGGACGGGGCTGCGCGGTGGCGTAACCCTGCGAAGTTGTCGCAGCCGGACGGGGCTGCGCGGTAGTGTAGCCTTGCGAAGCTGCCGTGACCGGACGGGGCTGTGCGGTGGCGTAATCCTGCGAAGCCGTCGTGGCCGGACGGGGCTGCGCGGTGGCGTAATCCTGCGAAGCCGTCGTGACCGGACGGGAAACCGGAGCGGCCGCCGTCGTCTTTTTGGTGCCGTCCAAAAACTGATTGGCCACGTCATAAGGCGAACCGAGCGAAGCGGCGATCTCCGATTCGGTCTTGCCGTTTTCCAGGCCGACACGGAAATGCTCCTCGTAGTCGCTGATAATGTCAGCTTTTTCGGACGCGCTCATGGTGACGAGATACTGATCGAGTGCTGTCAGAAACTCTTTTCTTGTCATGTTGGTTGTCCTCCGTTGTCTAATAATGTATTGATGTTGGATGTAAGCTGCGTCCATTCGGACTTCAGCGCATTCATGTAATCACTGCCCTGCTGGGTAATCACATAGTACTTCCTCGGCGGGCCGCCGGGAGATTCTTCCAGATAGGAGGTGACGTAGCCGTCCTCCTTGAGCCGCCGCAATACGGGATACACCGAGCCGTCGGAAATCTCCATGATCTTCGACAGGTCGCAGGCCACGTCATAACCGTAACGGTCGCCGTTTTGCAGCATCGAGAGAACGCACATCTCCAGCACGCCCTTCTTGAATTGTATGGTCAAAAGCACCCTCTCCTTTCTTTCATTTCAATTTTCTTCTTCCCATAGCGGCTTATCGTAATCCGTTTCATCCGGCGTACACACATAAGCGCTGATGATCTCACCAAAGGGAGAATCGGTCGCGAAACACGCATAGCGCGGTTCGCCGTTTTCAGACGCAAGCTCGTAATAATAATGGTAAGCCGTATTGTTATAGCGCTTTTCAAGAACATTCGCCGCGCCGATTTTCCCCGACACTTCCGGGTCGTCCAGGCGCTCATGTCCTGCCAGAATGTCCCGCATTTCCTCGGCGGTAAACACCGTGGAACCGGTTTCCGTCCACAGAAACGGCTGACCGCCGATCAGTCGGGCATCCGCTTCCTCTGCGCTTCTGATATCGCACAGCAGATACACCCCGTCCCCATAGTGGGGATCACGGCTTGCCCCGTCGTCAAATACCGCGGCGGCGCCCAGATTCATCAAGGTAAAATACTGCACGCCCACCGCGTCCGGCTCATCGGTATTCCGATAACAAAAGGAAATGGTAATGCGGTACCATTCGCCGTTCATCCTGCACTGATAATCGGCACTGCTCTCTTTCACCACATGCCCCGCGTCATAGGAATCGTTCCCGACATAAACGCCTCCCTCTAATTCGCATTGGAAAAGGCCCACGGGATAGGCGTCAAAGAACGCGTCAAGCGCCTCGTTAAATCCTTCGCTTTGCTGCAATGCGGGAGTGAAATTTCCTGCAAAACCGTCACGGTCGCCTCTGTCCGCTGAAAACAGCAGGGCGTTGACCGCCTCTTGGGCCGCCTCATTATCGTCTGTCACCCATTCGTTCCGCCAGCGGTCAGGGACAAATTCATATTCCGTGCGCTCCGTCGTTGTCCTTACAACGGCTATCACGCTCTCCACGACAAGACCTGCCGCCAGGATGACAGGCACCCCCAGCATGACCCCGCCTGCCACAATGCACGCAGTGGGGAAACGCTTGCCCTTGTTTTGCGGCTTGCGTCGGCCGACAATGCCGACAATGAGCAGTACCAGTCCGATGAGAAGCATACCGCCCAGAATCACCGCCGCGATCACCAGCGCGACAAACATCATGGAAACAAATGCCACCGTATCTCATCCCCCTTTATGAAATGACGCATCCTCTTGCTATTTTTTAAGTTTTAGTATTGTTTTAGGAACAATACCAATATACCACGCTTTGCCCCGTTTGTCAAGCGGTTCTCTATTAACATAATGCATAAATTTGTGGAATGAAAATTGGCCTTTTAACCAATCACAAGCCCATTCTCGGTTTGCGAGAGTCATTTCCTGTTTGCGAGGTTGCTTTTTGACTCTCGCATCGGTAGAATAAGGATGTGATCACACATTATTTTATAAAAATTCACAAAAAAGGAGTTTTGCCACATGGAAAAGAAAACCATCGGACAATTCCTCTCCGCGCTGCGCAAGGCGGGCGGCATGACGCAAAAAGAACTGGCGGAAAAGCTTCATGTCTCCAACAAGGCGGTCAGCCGCTGGGAACGGGACGAGTGCGCGCCCGACCTCTCGCTGATCCCCGTCATCGCGGACATCTTCGGCGTGACCTCGGACGAGCTGCTGCGCGGCGAGCGCCGCCCCGCCTCCTCCGCCGACAACCCGGCGGACGCGCAGGGTGAGGATAAAAAATTCAGCGCCAAATCCCGCAGGGAAATCAAGTACCTCATGAACAAAATGCTCACGCAGTACAAAATGCAGCTCCTGATTGCGGCGGCGGTGGCGCTGGTCGGCGGCGTGATCGGACTGATCTGCAACGGGTTTTGCTATGCCCTGCTGGGATTGGGCATTGCCGTCATCTTTTACATCGGAGCGGCGGCCTGCATCGCCGTCTTTACCCTCCTGACCTGCGCCCGCGTGGATTGGGAAGAATTTGACGGGAATGAAGCGAAGCAATACAAAAAATCCATCATCTACAGCGTATTTGTCACCGGCTGTGTCATTTTCGCCGTCATCTGCTATGCCTCGCTCCCCCTTGCGGATGTGGACAACGCTTATGCCGGCATTTCATGGGAATATATGCGGAGTACCTATGACTATATCACGCTTCTCTTTCTGCTGATCGCCGCCGCCGCGTGGACGGTCATGCGCGCGGCGCTGATACGGCTGGGACTTGTCAAGCCGCTTCTTAACGTCAAATGCAATGTGAAAGGCAACCTTCCCCTGCTGGGCAAAACGGCGGCGTGGCTGGCGCTGTCCCTTCTCCTGACCGCCGCCGCTCACGCGGGCTTTCATCTCTACGCTGACGCGCATATGCTGACGGCGGGGCGGCCATTTGTGAGCCGGAGCGACTTCATCGCGTATATGCAGACGCCCAAGCACGACGTCACCTATTTCGACCCATTGGGGCCTTCTTATGAAGGGGCCTTTGACATGCGCGAAACGCGGAGCGATGTGGCAGTCAGCCCGAGTGACTGGAGCGAATATGTGAAAGAAGAAGATTACGACTATTTTTATTACGATGATCAAAGCGGTCAGACCTACTATCCCGCCACCGTCGTTCTTTCCCCCAAAGACGGCAGGGAACTGTTCCGCTATATCTACCGCAACTTCGACGTGCAACACGTTGTCTTTTCCGACACGGACGAGCTGCTGCCCATTCGCGTCTATATGCAGAACGATTTCACTTATCACGACACGATCGTGGCAACCGTCAACACCGCCTTTGTCATCCTGTACTTTATCGAATTTGGCGCGGCGGTGGGGATTTATCTGAGAAAAAGACCAAAGCAATAAAAGCAAACCCGCACGCTTTTCCACCGACTGTTGAAAACTAAGTGGAAAAGTGTGCGAAATTGTTATGAATGCTGTCATTCTCCTTTTATTTTACAAAAATGTTTCAAATTGATAGCGGGATTTCCGCCCCATTGATTACTCTTTGTAAAGAAAACCGCTCCGTCGGATTTTGTCGGAAAAGAGGATGTTGAATATTACACCTCTGCTTTCCACTGTTGAAAACTTGGTGGAAAGTGGGGAAAACCTTGTATTTTCCGCCTTTTTTACCCAGAAATTGGATAATACAAGTTGTAATTCCACGCTTTTCCACACTTTTAACAGACTTTTCCACGGTCTGGCGGTGGAAACTCACTGCCGAAATTTTTATCCACTTTGCATTACCGATTGTATTATTCTTTGTATTTTCGATACGCCGCACCGTTGCGCCGCATAGTGGCACGGCGGACGGGCAATACTATCTTTGAAACATTTTTCCATGATAATGATATAATGGGTAAAGGAGAAAAACCGTAATATGATAAAGGGTGTCAGCAGATATGCCGTAGAGGTTGCCGTCAACGACAGCCCGTTTTTTGAAAAGGTCATATGCTTTGTGCGTCCGCAATATGCCGGAGGAAGCGCGCTCGATCTCCATCGGGAGGCGCTGCGCATGGCGGATCATCTCGGCGCGGGAGTGGAGGAAGCGCAAAACGGTTCGCGTCATGTGCTGCGGGGCGGTTCCTCCCATCCGTCGGCGGCCGTTCAGCCCGCACGGGCAGAACAGTCGGACGGACAGTCCCCAAAACCGCCGGGCGGCGGCGCTCCGCGCTGGCTCCCCCTGCTGCTTTCGGCGGGCGGCGGTGCGGCGGCTGCCATTCTGATTTCGGCGGTATTATAGCATTTTCCATACTGCCGGACATAGAAACACTCCCGATGCCATATAATGGAATATGACCATTCATCGGGAGTGTTTTTTTATGAGTGCCACGGTTTATATTCCCATTCTTGACAACAAAACCCGCCGCAAAGAAAACGCCGACATTGCCCTCGCGGTGCTGGGCGGTATCATCTGCTTCGGCATGTCGCTCAGTCTGTCGCGGCTGTGGGTGCAGTCGGGCGGGTTTCTTCTCACGGCATTCGCGGCCTCCGTCAACGGCAGCGTGTGGGAGAGCACCAAAGCGGTTTGCATTCCCCTGCTGCTCTGGGCAGGAGCGGAGAGCTTTGTGCTGCGCGTCAATTACCGCCGCATGACTGCCGCTGCCGCACTGAGTCTGCTGTCGGCGGGCATTTTTCATATCTGCGCGTCTTTTGTCTGCTTCGGCGTGCTGGGCTTTGCGCCTGTCTGGCTGTGCCGCGTCCTGACTGCGCTGTCCGTTGCGCTGGGACAGTGGGTTTCGGTGCGTGTCAAGCGCTTTCCGGGACGCGTGGAGGAATACTGGTTCTGGTACGCGGCGGCGCTGGCGCTGCTTCTCTACGCGCTGCTCTCTTTCACCGTCAATCCCCCGCACATCGGCTTGTTTTTCGACCCCGCGCAAAACATCTACGGCATAGGGTGAGTCTTTTGAGAAAGGCTCGCTTTCTGCTGATCCGAGAAACCTTTTTGCGGCGGAAACAGCAGTTCTCTGATGCCCAGCGCCAGCAGAAACAGTCCGAAGAGCTTTCCCGTCCCCTGTCCGCCCAATCGACCGCTCAGCCAGAATCCCACCGCCGCGCCCGGCAGTCCCCACAATGCAGTGGGAACCACCACCCGCCACGGCACGCGGTTTTCCTTTTGATGCAGCCACAGCGCCGCCGCCGCGCAGGGAATGAAAAACAGCAGATTGATGCCCTGCGCATGAAGCTGATCCTCTCCCGCCACAAGTGTCAGATACAGCAGCAAAATGCTGCCGCCGCCCAGTCCCATAGCGCCCGCCGTTCCCGCCAGAAAGCCCGCGAGAGCGGCTATCATTGCTGTCGGCATTTTTGTTCCTCCCATCCGTATCGTATAGAGCGCTCGCAAGCTCGCTAAGATAATAGATAATAAAGAATAAATAATAGATAATAGAAAAGGAGCGCTGCGCGCTGAATATATATTCTTAAGGCGCCTGAAGAAAATAGCGCCTTCCTTCTATCTATTCGTTATTATTTCTTATCTATTATCTTAGCGCAGCTCCGCTGCGCGCTTAAATTCTCATTTATCATGATTCCCATCGCCATTATCTCAGCAGCAGATTGACTCCTGCCCAGATCGCGAATCCCCCGAAAATACGGTGCAGCAGACGGGGCGAAATCCTCCCCATCAGCTTTGCGCCGCAAAAAGCGCCCGCCAGTCCCGCCGGCAGATAAGGCCAGACGTCCGCCAATGCCACGCGGCCGCCATGCCAATACATCGCCGCGCTTATCACCGACAGCGGCAGAATGACGGCAAGGGAACCGCTGTGCGCCTGCTTGACATCCAAGCCGCTTTTTTCCAGCACGGGAACCGCCACCATGCCGCCGCCTGACCCCAGCAGCCCGTTGACAAATCCTGTCAGCGCGCCGCCCGCCATGATTTTACTGTCCCACCGATAGAAATGCCATCCGTGCCATTGCCTATTAACGGACATCCTTTCCCCTCCTTGTCGTGTCTGTCGGTATTTTCTTTGATAGAATTAGCATCAGCCGTTTGCTCCCCTGTTATGCGTGGAAACAAACGGCTGTTTTTTGATTCTGATTCTATTTCCTTATTTCTCCTCCACAAACAGATCGGCATACTCCACCTTTAACGCGCGACGCACGGCTTTGATCTCGTCGGGATAAAGATGGCGCTGCCCCGCTTCAATTTTGGCCAGTGCGCTGCGGGTAATATCACACCCGGCAATCTGCATTCTTGCTGCCAGCTGTTCCTGTGTGATACCGGCAAGATTCCGCAGACGGCGGATATTTTGTCCGAATATCCTATCATATCTTTTGTCCATATACGCTTGATTCCTTTGTAACCGCACTTTCATCAATGCAATTTATTCTTGACAATATTGTAGACAAATGATAAAATCATATTGCACCTATATCG
>CAMHAV010000062.1 GCA_946182865.1 uncultured Clostridia bacterium | reverse complement strand
AATGGTTATAATGAATATCATACTATTCTTTTTCAGAATATCATTTTTGTTGAAAGCGAGATAGATGAATGGAAATCCGTACACTCCGGTATTTTCTTGCTGTGGCAAGGGAAGAAAACATGACAAAGGCTGCGGAAACGCTTCATGTCACACAGCCGACGTTATCCAAAGCCTTGAAATCTCTGGAAGACGAGCTTGGAAAAAAGCTGTTTACCCGGCACAGCTTCAGCATCAGGCTGACGGAAGAGGGAACCCTCTTACGCAACCGCGCGGAAGATCTCGTTGGTATGGCGGACAGGATTGAAAAGGAATTTTTGTCGCTCGATGATATCACAGGCGGCGATCTGTATTTCGGTTTGGCGGAATCCTATCAGATCAGCTTTCTCGCCCGAGAAATACACACGTTTAAAAAGATGTATCCCGATCTGCGGTATCACATTACCAGCGGGGATACAGAGCAGGTTGCGGAAAAACTGGACAAGGGGCTGCTCGACTTTGCTGTTCTGGCTGAAATTCCCGACCCGGCAAAATATAGATCCCTGATTTTCCCCGAATCGGATATATGGGGCGTTGTCATGCCCCACGATGATCCGCTGGCAAAGAAAAAATCAATCCAAGTCGATGATCTCATCGGATTGCCTTTATTCTGTTCGGGACAGGGTTGGGAGAAGGACATTCCGCACTGGGCGATGGATAAAATGGATCAGCTCCATTTGGAAGGTTCCTTCCGGCTATCCTACAACGCTTCTCTTTTTGCAAAGGAACATCTCGGCTATCTGCTGACATTTGACCGCTTGGTGGATACATCCGAAGAAAGCGGACTTACGTTCCGTCCACTCACCCCAAAACTCGAAACCAAGCTGTTTCTCGTGTGGAAAAAATACCAGACCTTCTCACCGATTGCCGAGAGATTTCTTCGGCAAATACAGGCTTCTTTTATTGAAGTGTGAACAACATAGCTTTCACGTAAGAAAACTTATGTCATACCTCGGAAATCCGGATAAACCCATGACACAATAGAATTACAGAAGATACGTCGGTTGACATCTATATCATTATTTGCTATAATTCTGTAGAAATAAACGATCAATATGGAGAGAGTATGAATTTATCATTTACCGTTACTCAAAGTGAATTATCTGACCTACTGCTGAATCTTTCCCCGATACGTCCGGTCTTCATTTGGGGCGCACCCGGCATCGGTAAATCCGCACTTGTACAAAAATTTGCGGACGATGTGGGAATGCCCTGCGTGTCACTTCTCGGCAGTCAGCTCGCGCCGGAGGATATCATCGGTATTCCTCAGATCAACGGCGATACATCACAGTTTGTACCTCCGAAAATGATTGCCCGTAAAGAGCCTTATGTTCTGTTCCTTGACGAGCTGAACGCCTGTTCGCAGGAAGTGCAGAAGGCGTTTTACAGCTTGATTCACGAAAAACGCATAGGAGAGTATCATCTTCCGGAAGGCAGCGTGGTGATTGGCGCCGGCAACCGCTCGCAGGACGGCGCTATCGTGAAAACGATGTCTACCGCGCTTATCAACAGAATGTTTCATGTGCAGCTGATTGCAGACCCTCAGCAGTGGATTGATTGGGCTTACGAGAACGAACTGCACCCGTGGGTGATCGACTACATCACGCAAAGACCCGACCATCTTTTTTCGGAGCCGCCTAAGACCGAGGAGCCCTATTCAACGCCTCGTTCGTGGCATATGCTGAGCGACGCGCTCAGGGCATACGGCGCGGGGGAAAAAGATGTTCCCGAAAATATCCTGCGCGTGCTTGCCTACGGTTCCGTCTCATCGGGACACGCGGGAATGTTCCTTGCGTTCGTCAAAAATGTCGGCAACAAGGATCTTCTGAGCCGCATCATCAAAGGCGAAGCGCGATTTCCTTCCGAGCCGAAGGACAGAGATGTTCTCTACTTTGTCGCGCAGAGCTTCCGCGCAAAGCTGCTCATGGAGCTTCCCGAAGATAAGCAGAAACTGGACAGGAACACGCAGTTCCTTACCCACCGCGCAAAAGCCTTGATAAAAGACCTGTCGCACATCAATCTGGAACTCGCGCAGATGATCGTTTCCTCCGATGACGGAAAAGTCCTGCCGGAATGGTTTATGATCGAGATTGTCCGCGACCTTCCGAGACTCATCAAGAGTGAAAAATAAAGATGGCAAAGACAAAAAAGGAAAATAAGATTACCAAAAATGAGCAGCAGCTTCTGGACGGGCTGACACTTGTCAAAAGCCACCCCCTTTTCGGAAAACTGTATATACGAACCGATATGGTACCGAAAAGCAGACTTGGAAAAAGTATTCCCGCAAAGGTGTCCTCCTCCGGCTGGATTTATCTGAACAAGGACTGCGATAGACAGCCTGCTGAATGGGCGTATATCATTGCGCACTGTATGCTGCACCTTTCTTTCGGACACTTTGACGCCGAGCGTATGCCCGGTTATATGCAGCAGATTACCGAAAAACAGCAGAAATGGGTCAATCAATACGACCCCGATCTCTGGAATATGGCATGCGATATTTTTATCGCGCGGTTTCTCGCGGACATCAAATTCGGCAGGAGCGATATAGACACAACCCAGCTTGCGGTCTACGGTTCCGGGGCGGACGAGCTGAAAATTTACCATTATCTGGAAATCAACCACGTTCCCGTGAAATTTGATACCTTCGGGACGGCGGGCGAATTTCCCGACATGATTGGCACGGATTCGCCGCTGACATACCACTACGGAAAAAACAGCTATCTCACCGAATTTGCCTATGCTCTCGCGGAGTCCGTCCGTTCGGTCATAGATGCGGCGGGCAATATGTCGGCTGATCACAGCAAGTGCAAATCGGTCATGCAAAAAGCAGCCGACTGGTTCATCAATCATTATCCGCTTCTCGGCGGACTTGCGACAGGATTCAAAGTCGTGAACACCGTCGGGAAAGAAGACCTCAAAGACATTGAAATTGCGGCTGTCAATGTCATTGACGGTGAGATTTATGTCAATCCCGCCGCGGGACTGACGCTGGAGGAATGGAAATTCGTCCTCGGTCATGAATACCTCCATGCGGGCTTACAGCATCACGCGCGGCGGAAGGGGCGCGACCCGTATCTATGGAATATCGCCTGTGATTTCGTTATCAACGGCTGGCTGAATGAAATGCAGATAGGCGCTATGCCGCAAAACGGTCTTATGTATGATGAATCGCTAAAAAATATGTCTGCGGAGGAGATATATGACACATTGACCGATCATATCCGCAGAAATGCAAAGCTCGACACTTTCAGAGGTTACGGAAAAGGTGATATCATCGACAAGGGCTGGACGCCCGATCACAATAAGCCGACGACACTTGACGATTTCTGCAAGAGCGCTTTGCGGAGCGGTCTGGAATATCACACGTCAACCGGCAGAGGCTTTATCCCCGCGGGGCTGATCGAGGAAATAAAAGCGCTTTCTATGCCGCCCGTACCGTGGGACGTGGAACTAGCCAAATGGTTTGACACATGGTTCATGCCGGTTGAAAAACACCGCACATACGCCCGTCCGAGCAGACGTCAGAGCAGTACGCCGGAAATCCCCCGCCCAAGTTGGGTGCGCCCTGAACTGCCCGAGTACAGCCGCACGTATGCGGTCATTATCGACACCTCGGGTTCCATGTCTCCCGAAATGATAGGGAAGGCATTGGGAGCGGCTGCAAGTTATTCCGTTGCAAAAGAGGTTCCTCTGGTTCGGGTGGTATTCTGTGACGCACAGGCTTATGACATCGGCTATATTGCGCCCGAAGATATTGCGGGACGTGTCATCGTCAAAGGCAGAGGCGGCACAGCTTTACAGCCCGCTGTCGATCTGCTTGAAAACGCGAAGGATTTTCCCAAGAACGGTCCGATTCTCATCATCACCGACGCGGGAATTGAACCTGACCTTATCGTCCGGCATGAACACGCTTTTCTTATCCCCGATGGAGCAAGGCTTCCGTTCCGACCGAAAGGAAAAGTTTTTTATTTCAAATAAAACACAAAAAGGGAACTATCGCACTTTTTCAGATGCGACAGTTCCCTATTTGATTGGTGGAAAAGGTATCATGTCAAGTCTATCAAAAAACTGTGTTCACATTTGTGCGATTCAATATTGACACGAACGTAATAATATTGTATAATCAAGGTTGGAAGATCACGATGGTGAAGAAATAATGCTATAACAGATACGAGCATAAAACATGGAGGTATGGATATGTCAGAAGGAAAAAATAGTCCTTACGCAGAGTTTGGCGAAAGGCTTATCTCTCTCCGCAAACAGAATAAAATGTCAAGGCAGCAGCTCGGTGATCTCTGCGGCGTTGCGCCCAGCACGATTGTCAACTATGAAAGAGGCACCCGCATTCCGTATGCGGATACGGCGGTGAAAATGGCACAGGTATTTGGCATGACGGTAGAAGAACTGCTTGGGCTTGATAATCCCCATTTGGAAATGGAAAAGGCATTGGCGGTGGACGACATGGGCAGACTGTTCGGCAAGCAATCCGCTGATGCGGCACAGGCATATCTTGACGGCACGAACGCGCTTCTCGCGGGAGGTTCTCTTTCTGTGGAGGATCAGCTTGATTTTATTTCCGTCATGAGGAAGGTGCTTGTGGACGCTGAGTTCCGTGCGAAACAAAAGCACACGCCGAATAAATTCCGCACACCCGAATGGCAGGAGAAAAATGCTGCCATGAGAGCAGAGGTTGACAGAATCATGAGCGACGCGGATTCCGAAGCGTCTAACGGAAGCGATGAATGAGTCCGTTTCGACTGCCCGAAGGAGGTGTCGCAAATGAAGCTGGAATATCTGCAAAAGATGGATCGCATTATCCGGACGGTCGGTTCCCGTGACCCCGACGAAATTCTTGCCTGTATGGGATTCATTTACATTGACCCCGGAGAAAAGCTTTCGGGATTTATCACCAAAAGAAAAAACACCGTATATTACGGCGTGAACAAAAAATTCAGTCCACAGCAATATGCCTTCGGCTCCTTCCACGAAGCCTTTCACGGTATATGCGGTCATCTGAACACTCCCGATTTTTTGCAAAATGGCGCTCACGCTGATACCTTACGCATCATTTACGCGGTTGCCAGGACAGAACGGGAAGCCAACATCGGCGCAGCCGACACAGTTATCGACACCGAACCATTTCTTGAAATGGTCGGATATGACAGCGCGGATGTACAGGCATACACCAAAAGCACCGAATCATTTGAGCGGGCGGTGGAGGATTATAGAAGGCACTATGAGATAGCGGTAGCGAACGGTTCTCCCGAAACACGCATCCGCAGAATGGAAGCCTATCAGAGTGAACTGTCCCGAATGTACGCGGAGTTGCAGGAACAGGCGCAGGATATTCTGAATGCCGGCACCTGCCTTTCTGTGCCGGAGATTGCCAAAGCGTTCGGTGTGCCGGATTGCATTGTCAATCTGAAATATGAGGCGATGGCTGTTCGTAAATACAAAGTGCCATCGGTGGAACTGCCGACATTTGACAAAGTATTCGGCGGCTGGTAATTTTTTTTAAACAAAGGAGTGATTTGATGCAACGGCAGACGGAGAAAGTATATGTGAAAGTGACATCCGACTTCGACGCGACAGGCTATATGCTGCCGCGCACGATCATATGGTCTGACGGACGCATATTCAAGATAGACGAAGTCAAAGATTTCCGTCCGGCGTCCACTCTCGGAAACGGTCGCACGGGCGACTGTTATACCGTTGTGATATGCGGCGTAGAAAAACATCTTTTCTTTGAAAAGACCAGCGAGCTGTTTGCCGCACGGTTCGGACGCTGGTATGTGGAATGTCCTGTTGTTGTATAGATGAATCAGAAAGAAGGTGACGTGTTTGGAACGCACTTACATCGCAATCGACCTGAAAAGTTTCTACGCAAGCGTGGAGTGCGTGGAGCGTCACTTCGACCCTTTGACGACAAATCTTGTTGTCGCTGATCTGTCAAGAACCGAGAAGACAATATGCCTCGCCGTTTCGCCTTCGCTGAAAGCCTATGGCATTCCGGGCAGGGCAAGGCTGTTTGAGGTCATTCAAAAGGTAAAAGAGGTCAACCGGGAGCGGCTGTCCGCTGGTATAAAGAGCGGTCATATCCGAAAAGAAGAGGACGGACAGTACCGTTTTGTTTCTGCATCTTTTGACGCGCCGACACTTGCCGCCGACCCGTCACTGGAACTCTCCTACTATGTCGCGCCGCCGCGCATGAGAATGTACGAGGAATACAGCTCGAAGATTTATTCCATCTATCTGAAATACATCGCGCCAGAGGATATTCACGTCTATTCGATAGACGAGGTCTTTATTGACGTAACCAATTATCTTGATACCTACCGGCTGACGGCACATGAGCTTGCTATGACCATGATACGGGAAGTGCTTTACACCACCGGCATTACGGCAACCGCGGGCATCGGGACAAACCTCTATCTTGCAAAGATCGCAATGGACATTGTTGCCAAGCACGTTCCGGCGGACAAGGACGGCGTGAGAATCGCGGAACTGGACGAAATGAAATACCGGGAATTGCTGTGGTGCCACCGTCCGCTCACCGATTTCTGGCGAGTGGGATATGGATACAGCCGAAAGCTGGAAAAGCTCGGTCTTTACACGATGGGCGACATCGCGCGGGCTTCGCTTGACAAATATCAGGAGGCGAATCTGTATAAAATATTCGGCATCAACGCGGAACTGCTGATTGACCACGCATGGGGCTGGGAGCCGACCACCATCGAACACATCAAGGCATACCGACCGAGTACCAATTCCATGTCGTCAGGGCAGGTATTGAAGGAGCCATACGATTACGACAAAGGCAGGCTGATCGTCCGGGAAATGACGGAGTTGCTCGTTCTCGACCTTGTGAAGAAGGGACTGGTCACAAAGCAGATGGTTCTGAATATCGGCTACGACCGGGAGAGCCTGACGGTCATGGTTCCGGGAAAATCCATGCGGGACACAGTCTATGCCGTTGCCAAGACGGGAAAGGCGTATGAAGGCAAGGTGACCTCCGATCCCTACGGCAGACCGCACCCGAACCACGCGCACGGCACGGGAAATTTGGAAAAATACACCAGCTCGACGCGGAAAATCGTGGAGGCGGTAATGGAATTATATACAAGAGTGGTAGACCCTGATCTGCTGATACGCAGAATCAACGTTACCGCCTGCAATCTGATTCGGGAATCCGACATTCCGCCCGAAGTGCCGGAGCAGTTGAGCCTGTTTGTCGATTACACCGCCGCCCAGCAGGACCGGGAGCAGGAAGCTGCCGCCGAAGCGCGTGAGCGCAGATTGCAGCAAGCGACGCTGAATATTCAAAGCAGATACGGCAAGAACGCCCTTCTCAAAGGAATGAATCTGCAAGAGGGCGCAACAACCATCGAACGCAACGGGCAAGTCGGTGGTCACAAAGCGGAATGAGGTGATTATTTCAAAATGGAAAACGCAAAGGAAAAGTACGCAGACATTATTACACTTCCGCACCACAAGGCCGCAAACCGAAAGCCTATGTCACTTTACGACCGCGCCGCGCAATTCGCACCCTTCGCGGCATTGGTAGGCTATGACGAGATGATTACCGAAGAAGCCCGTCTGACCGATGCGGAATCGCCACTATCTGAAAGCGACATCGAAGTGCTGAACCGCAAGCTGAACCTGATTCTGGATATGGTCGAGGACAAGCAGCATCTGGACATCACAGTGGTGTATTTTGAACCCGATTACCGCAAGGATGGCGGCAGCTTTTTGCAAGCACAAGGCACCGTCAAAGCCATCGACCCCATTGAAGGGCGGCTGATCTTCTACGCCGAGAACGGGATTTCTGACGGGCAGGTAATTCCCCTGTCCTGCGTCAGGCGGATTCAGGGCGAGAGCGTGGATTTTTTGGATATGTAGAAATAACCGCCGGAGCGGATGAGCTGCGAGGAGATAAGATGCAGTTCCGCTTCGGCGGCTTTAATATGTCTTCGTTCAGAAAAATGTGCATTTTTGACATTTCCGAAACTGCAGTGTATACATATCTTCTATCACATAAGTAATGCGATGCAAATTATGTAAATTTTCATAAAATAAATTATTGAATATTTGAATTTATTCAGCAATAGTGTTATAATATAAAAAATGACATGTTTTGTATGTTTTGAGATTTCTGTCTTGGAGATTTTCGAGAATGACAAACCAGCATAAGGGGTTGCATCGTTTTGAATGCACAGAAAATTATCAGCAGCGTCAATTCGTATCTCCACGAAGCAACTGTATCTCTCGTGGATTGGCTCAATAGAATGCTGCCGAGAGTAACGGACAAATGGTGGGATGAATGTGTTCTTCCCAGCCTGAGCTATACACAGCGTGAGATGGCTGAAACGAAAAAATTCTCAAAATTGTCGGATTTCGATTTGGCAGCACTCCTCCGTATCACCAATAAATCGTGGTACGATATGCGAACCATTGCATATTTACCCACAAAAGAACGTGAAGTAGTCCGGGAAATGATGGCGGTACGCAATAATTGGGCGCATTGCAGTGCCGAACTTCCCGGGAAGGATATTATTCTTCACGATTTAAATACGATTTCCGCTTTTCTTGGTCAGATTGGTGGAAGTCAGGTTGTATGCAGAGAAATAGACAAGTTTATCTTGCTGATAGAGCAGCCCGACAGCATATCTGATACTGTCTCTGACAAAAAAACGGCGGAAACGCTCAAGCCTGATATTTCAGAAGGGAAAGACGAAGGGACTATTCACAAGAACAGTCTGGTTTATCTTGTTGGATCGCCAGAAATCCGGGGAATTGTTGTTTCGTCGAAGCAAATTGGTTCCGTCATACAGTATGAGGTATTTGTTAATAATTCAGTCCAGCGTTTTTTCAGCGGTCAAATTGCACTTGTAGAGAAGTCCGCTGCATATAATTGGCGCGAAATAAGTGAAGTCTGCAGTTACCTGACAGCGTATCAGATTAATCATCCTTCTTCTCAGAATCTGTATTCTCTCAATTCAGCCAGAATTGACTTTGTACCATATCAGTTCCGTCCTGCTTTGAAAATGATTCACGCGGACGAACCTCGTATTTTAATCGCTGACAGCGTTGGCGTAGGCAAAACTATAGAAGCCGGTCTGATCATAAAAGAATTGGAAGCCCGCTCTGATCTGGAACGAGTGGTTGTGATTTGCCCCCGACCTTTGGTAGCAGAACGCAAGTGGGAACTTGAAATGAAGCGGTTTGATGAGGAATTTATACCGATTGACGGGGCAACACTGCGGCAAATCATATCCGATACTGATCGGGACGGCGAGTGGCCGATAAGGTTTAATAAAGTCATAATCCCTTATTCTATTCTTGATTCAAGAGCATATAACGGAGAGGATGGGAAAAGGAATCGCATCTTCGGACTTAGCGAACTTGATCCGGAACCCCATTTTGATCTGGTAATTGTCGATGAAGCGCATCATATCCGAAACGGAAGTATGGAAAAAGATAAGGCGTTTGCCTATAAATGCACCAAATATTTCTGCGATCATGCGGACGCGGTTGTCATGCTCACGGCAACACCGCTTCAGACAGGCGACAACAACTTGTTTACCATATTGAATATCCTTCGTCCCGATATCGTAATTGACCGGAAAACCTTTGAGATGATGTCACGCCCGAATGCCTATATTTCCCGCGCCGTTCACGCCATCAGAAGTGCTTCGGATAACTGGGCGCAGGAAGCAATCACCTCACTACGAGATTTGCAAAAAACACAATGGGGTGATAATGTCATCGCTGAAAATCCATTATATGATGATGTATTGATCCGGCTTGAAGCCGAAGAAATCACCCGTGAAGCAAGAGTAAAGCTAATATCGGATATTGAGTCTCTCCATAGTTTCAGCACCATGCTGAACCGCACCCGAAGGAGAGACATACAAGACTTCTGTATCCGCCGCCCTCACACGGTATCTGTCAACTTTACGGAGTACCAGAGGATGCTGCATGATGAATTGATCGGGTTTGAACGCCAATGCCTTTCCATGCTTCACAATTCCCGTTCTGTTCCGTTTATGATGACCACCATACGCAGACAGGCGGCAAGCTGTATTTTTGGTCTTGCTCCTCATTTACGCGATATAATCAATCGCAGGATACAGCAGATCAACGATGACCCCGAAGTAGATTTTTCCTGTTTCGATATGGATGGACAGATCGGAGAGGTTATTTTCTCTCTCTCTCAGAGATTGATTGAACTTTCGGAGCATCTTCCCGACGAAGACCCGAAATTCGAGGAAACGCTCAAGGTGATCAGAGGAAAACAAGAATTAGAGAATAACAAAATCATGCTGTTCAGCACATTCCGGCATACGCTGAAGTATCTCAAGAGAAAACTCACCTCTCTCGGATACCGGGTCGAACAAATCGACGGCAGTGTGAAGGATGATGACAGATACACGCTAAAGGGCAGATTTGAGTTGCCAAAGGAAAATCCGGATGCACTTGATATACTGCTGTTTACCGAGGTTGGCTCTGAAGGATTGGATTACCAATTCTGTGATATGATGATCAACTATGATCTTCCGTGGAATCCCATGAGAATCGAGCAGCGGATAGGACGTATAGATCGTCGCGGGCAGCAAAGCGAAGCGGTCAACATTTACAACATTATTACCGAAGATACAGTTGACGCGGAAATTTATTACCGCTGTCTGATGCGGATCGGCGTCTTTGAGCAGAGCATCGGCGACTGTGAGCAGATTCTTGGAGATATTGCCACAGGGATAGAGTCCATAGCTCTTGATACGACGCTGACAGAGGAAGAAAGAAAAATCAAGCTCGAACAAATGGCAGATAATGAGGTCAGGAAGGTTCAGGAACTGACTCGCCTGGAGGAAGAGGAAAAAGAACTGTTCGGTTTTGATCCGACCGAATTTACCACATCACAGGAAATCCGAAAAGCTGAAAATCCCTGGCTTACACAGCAATGTCTGCAAAGACTCATTGAAAACTATATCAATCAAAGAGTCGGAGCCGGCACATATATTATCGGTGAAACAGGAATGAAGAATCTGCGGCTGTCCGCCAATGCAAGAGGTATTCTGCGCGATGATCTGCGGCAGCTCCCCGGAGGAAGGAACGCACTCAGGAGAACTTGGGAAAACTATCTGCGAGGAAAAAAACCGAACCATACGCTGACTTTTGATCCGGAGATGGCAATGAAAGACAGAAACAGCTTTTTTATTACCTCTATGCACCCATTGGCAAAGCAGGCGGCGCAATTCTTTGCAACGAGAGAACCCTGTTACCTTCACCTTAGGTATGACAGCAAAACAATTGCACCGGGAGAATACGTTTTCTCGGTATATGCCTGGAGATACGCAGGGTTCAATACATACACCAAATTGATAACAGTCTGCGAAAATGAAACCGTTGCGGGCGAACTTCCCTTTATTCTGGAAGACGCTGTTTCTTCCGAAAAGAGAAACAATGGGAGTTATGACTGGTCGGCTCTGGAAAACAAACACGTTCAGATGTGGCTTGCTGAAAGAGAAGAACATAAGAGAAATGTCAGAGCAACCGCTGTTTTTAAGATGGAGAGTCTCGCCAATACCCATCGCAATCGCGTCCGCACGCTGGAACAGCAGATCAGGGATGCTGTTGAGGAAAATATCAGAAGAATGCGCCAGAGCGAGCTGGAAACCACGCAGGACAATCATGAACGAAAGGTAGCAGCCATAAAAGAAACGGCTGATCGCGCGGAGATATTCACCACACTCTTGGTGAACGGAGTAATCACAATTATGGAGGGCTGAGTATAAAAATGCTTCAGCAATTAAGACAATATGAACAGATAGATTGGCGCGATCTTGGAGATAGTCAGTTAGATGAACTTGAGGCTATACTGACAAATACCTCTCCAAAAGATATTTCTTCCTCCGAAGAAGGAAGATTTTTTATAGAACAGCTAAGTAAATACAGGCATTCTATTGCCAAAACGACCAAAAGAAACGGAGGAAACTTCCTAACTCTGCTGAACGCCCTGCTTTCTGTTGGCGAAGACGGGCTGTATTCCAACAGTCTGAGATTTATCTTTGAGTTGATTCAGAATGTGGACGACTGCGAATTCCCGTCTCCCGATGATTGCTGTCTTGATATGCATTTTGATTTCAATAACGATGTCATTACGCTTACCTATAACGAAGTTGGATTCACGCCATACAATGTTTTTGCAATAACAGGTATTGCGGAAGCAGCCAAGAATGTTTCCTCTTCCAGTAATGAAATCGGCGAGAAAGGAATAGGCTTCAAGTCGGTTTTCGGCGTTGCAAACAAAGTCAGGATCACAAGCGGGTGGTTTTCCTTTGAACTATTCAAGGACAATTTTACGATTCCCGTTCCCGCGTATGACTCTTTTGAATATTGCTCCGGAACAAAAATGACACTCTATGTTCCCGGGCGCGCAAAAGACATTTATGACGAAATCAAAAAACAATACTGTCACAAAGAAGCCCTGTTCAGCAGAAACCCGTTGCTTTTTCTGAACAAACTCACCTCTCTCCGGATGCATTATGACGCTTATCGCTGCATGGAATTTCATGTATCCCGTTCGGAAATACCTGTTGCTGAAAAATTCAGGATTGAGCGAGACGTCATTATTTCGGTGAATCTGCGGAACTATGATAATCAGAATGATACGCAGGTCGATGAGGAAATCAGATGTACCCGTTATTCCTATCCCGTAGTTTTCAGCCGTAAAGCCTGTCAGTCGCGTTATGGAGAAAATACACAGGTCGGTAAACCGGACGGACGGAGAATGATTTTAAGGGTCATTCTGCCTGATCCGGCGTATATTTCTGAGGTGGGAAAAGGCGCTCTATATTCCTTCCTTCCGACACAGCTAAAGCTGACGGTTCCTGTGGTTTGCCATGTCCCGTTCAAGCTTGACGCATCAAGAGAATTTGTTGATCCGCAGGACAATAATCTTTGGTTCCAGGAAGCAAGCGGTTTTCTTTCTGAATTGATTGACTTTGCCTACCAGGACTTTTGTCAGGTGGTAAAGGAGGATATTGTCCGATATCTTCCAAAAGAAAAAGAGAATCTGTTTGCCGTCAATAATGGAAAAGAGCGCTGCCTGAGCCGACAGAAATCCTTTGCCGGTTCACACTACCTGACGCTCCCTTTGTTTTTCACGATGGACGGAACCTATCACAAAGCAGAGGAAATCTTCTGCTTTAATCAGGAGGAACAGATCACAGAGCCTGAAACAGTGTATCGTCTGATGGAATACCAGCGTTTTCTGTTTATCACCTCTGCTTCCACCATAGGCTTGGGTATAAAAACCGAACGAAATGTCAGGGACAACCTATTCAGACGCGCTCTTTCGGTTCCGCGAATTACATCAGAAGCACTTGATTATCTTGACAGGGTAGATTATGCTTATTCGGAAAAACAGCTTTCCAATCAAGATAAGCTGACCCTGACCCCGGAACAGATCGAAGTGATTTTCAGGCATCGCAGATTAGCCGCATTACTAAAAAATGTAGGGTGTGACTGCATAAAAAAGAATATGCGTATGAAGTTTTCCGTATCCGACGCGGATGAGCAGAGCCTGAGGGATGTCCTGTATGAGGGTTTTGAGCTAAGTGAAGCTCCGAAGCTTGTGGAACAGTTTATGCTTTATTGCCGTGAAAAATGTATCTGTCTTGACATTGGTGATAACGAATTTCTGCCCTGTTATAACGCCATCTGTTTATCAAGAAAAAATCCTTTATCCTCGTTTGCCACTTTTTGCGGTGCGATAGATGAGAATGATATTTTTGCCATTCGAATCAAATTGCGTCAGGCATCAGAAAGGCTGAATCATTATATCGAAGAAGAAACCGGCTCCGCATCAGATTATCTCCGTGAATTGAGGAATATACGGCTTTCTATCAAAGATTCACTTGGGAATACCGGCTACAAAAGCTATATTCAGCTTATCCTGCAATCGGGAACCGACAGAGGACGATTTATTCAGGAATTGCTGCAGAATGCGGATGACTGCGATTACCTGCCGGATGTCACGCCGACCTTTTCTTTACGTTTTCAGGGAAATACGGTTCTCACAGAACACAATGAAGTCGGATTCAACAGGGCAAATATCCGGTCTATTACCGCAATAGGAGAATCAACCAAGAACAAGCTGATCAACGGAGAATACAAAGCGATAGGCGAAAAGGGCGTCGGTTTCAAGATGGTCTTTGCCGTCGCATCCGAAGTAAAGATACGGAGCGGAGAATACGCCTTTTATCTCGCTGATCGTGAACCAACAGTGCCCAGAATTCTTAAGGACTCTGGTGAGCCGACTCCCGGAACAAGAATGGAATTCATTCTTAAAGGTCAGCATTCCTTCCCATCGCTCAATGAAAAAAGCATTCTGGAGCTTTGCCTGTGTCTGCGGAAACTGCGAAATATTCAGATTGGCAATCATACTGTTTCCATTGAAGATACAGATGGACAAAGGATCATAACCGTCAACAGTAAGAAATATGTGTTCAGACGCTTTACCCATTCGTTTACCGTAAAAAACGAGAAGGCTATCAAGGAACGGGAAAACGAAACCAGAATGATATCCGCCGAGCAGACAATTACCTGCTATGTGCCGGAACGCACTAATATTTCGGATTATCCCCTGTATAACGGTCTTCCGACAAAACACAGAATCAAAATACCTTTGGTGATTGACGCGCCTTTTGCCCTTACCACGTCACGGGAAGAAATCGAAACGGAAAGCTCGGCATGGAACAATATCATCCGAGAAGAATTATACAAGGCGATCTTGAATGTGATGGACACCTTAAAATCGTTGGAGCGGGAGAGGATTTTACGGTTTACAAAATTCCTTCCGCGTTTTCAAGGTAAGGTTCGAGTCTATATCAATGAAATTTCCGACTGTAGTTTTATTGCGTCATACGATTTTCTATCTGCCCTCAAAAACAGGAAAATACTTCCAACCTTTGACAAGGATGTTTTTGAAATATCGCAACGACAAGCCGCCTATCGTTATCCTGAGGCAGCAAATATTATCTTCAGATCAGTCCCACAAACACAATACGCCGGGATACAGCCATCTTCCGTGATAGATGTCGTCAGTGAAGACCATGAAGCCGCATTGAATGCACTGGGCTGTGTGCAGGCTTCGTTTGCGCAGGTGTTTAAAATCATAGAACGACACGCGGAAAGATTTATCAGAAGCGATGAATTCCGACCGAAGCTGTATGAATTCCTTCTGGATTGTCCGCCGGCGTTCCGAGAGCAATTGAAAAAACTTCGTATTATTCCGGTCTACGGAGAATTGTCTGAAACCGTGGATTATATCGCTTGGAAGGAAAACAGCATTTTTGTCAGAAAAGCTGCAGTGACATCATCCCGTGATTACTATGTGCTGAATGAAAAGCTGCTGCCAAAGGCGGACTGCGAGAAGATTTTTGATTGCAATATCAATGAGATGAACGCAGAATTTGAGCGCAGTAGATATAATGAAAACCTGAGACGAATTATCAATGGCGACGATATGGAAGAAATCTGCTACTATCTGCTCCGAGAATACAATTCGGGCAGACTTCTCAGGAACAGATCGTTTGAGGTCCTGTATGCAGCGAGTAAACCGATTCCCCTGATCAACGAACTCGGAGAGGTAGTGGATACGACGCTGTTCCTTTGCGACCAGCCTGCCGGCTATTTCCCTGTGGAGATGATACAGCGGTTGATCGTACATAAAGACTGTGAGAAATTCGCAAAAGAACTCCGCTTGAGAGAGTTGTGCGATATTTACTACCAGGATGTAGATTACTATGAACCCCTCACGGCGGACGATGTGGAAATTCTGATGGATGATTATTTTAAGCATTCGGATGAAATTCTCCGTGAGTTTTACATGGCCGGGTACCTTCCTGATGAGCTGATAACCGAATACGGTCTTGAATATCTTGACTATGGTCGGGATGATGATAACAGCGCATCGTATCAATTTCCGTCGGAAACAGTCGGCGATAGAAGCGCTCTCAGAAATCATGCCCGAAAGCTCTGGCAGAGTCCAGTGAGAATAATATCAGAGGAAGTAGTACGATCTGTTCAAAAAGGGATGAACAAGGACGGTTCAAAATTTGATCTCAGTAGTAAAACCGCAAGGGAAGGCGCATTGCGTAGGTACGCTCCAGAGGGAGAAACAAAGAGATGCTTCTGCCAGATGTGCAAAAAAGTGAAGCGACATGGTTATATTGAAGTCAACAATATCGAAGCAAATCCCGGATATTTCTTTCCTGAGCTGCGAATTTCCCTTTGTCTTGAGTGCAGCAAAGATTTTCAGGCGTTGAGAAGTAAAGAAAAAATCAGAGAAGCATTTATCGCCGCAATAAAGAATGCACCTATTCACAATGAAGGAACTGTAGAAATACCTATTGGGCGAGAAAAAAGCACCATCACATTTACAGCGAAGCATCTGGCTGAGATTCAGGAAATACTGCAGCAAATGCCTAAGAAATCCTGAATGCATATAGCAGAAAACAAAAAAGAAAACACA
>CAMHAV010000061.1 GCA_946182865.1 uncultured Clostridia bacterium | reverse complement strand
CGTTTGGCGCAAGTTCATCCCTGTTCATCAAAAGTAATTTTGGGATAAGTTCTTAATTTATTAACAATATTTTCCCTATACATCATCCATTTTAGCTTTATCTTAACATATTATTCATGATTTGTCAACAGGGAATTGACGGAGACGTCCCGCTCTTTTTTAGATTCTGTGTGGTTTGTTGCATGAAAAGAGAAATATGCACAATTTTTACTTGCAAAGAACCGAATTATATGATATCATTGTAAAATAACATACAATTAAAGGAGCGATTACTCAATTATGAATGTTGAATTGATGACGATGGCGAAATTGACAATGACAGCAAAATTTATGCTCAGAACAGGAAGTTCTGACAGCGGTCTCATGCCGAATGAAAATATTGAAAGAATGATCTTCCGTTTTGCAGCGCATGACGACGGTAAGACATATCCTGCGGTGGAAGTGGATTCCCGTGAGGAATGGCTGAGAATCCTTCGGGAAAGAGGTGCAGAGGATTTCAAGCTGATTCTCACGGATGAAATCGACGATTATTCTCAATTGACGGTATTCAATAAAATTCCTTGTGTCATTCTTTGCTTCGGTCAGGATTATGTGTCGGGATGGAACAGAGTGTGGACGATCAATCCCGTCAACAATAAATGGGTTGTCATTTTGGTGGAAACCATCATTGAAAATCCGCCCAAGGACAAGCCGCGTTTTGGGGATGTGTCTCAGGATATGGCAACACTTCTCCCACGCTTGCGCACCTTGGCGCAGAAGCTGGAACTGAGCGAATTCTCCTTTGCCTTTAATGCGGCACTCAAATCGCTCCAGGCGGATTTTGTGAGAGGAGATCAGATGACGCCTGCGCATCAACGGCTTCTGCAGGCGGCAACCGACGCGTATGTATTCGGCGGTCAGGGAAGCTGGAACGACAAGGGCAGAGCCGCGGCGAAGGAAAAGGGTCTGACGGCTGAATATGAGGCGCTTACCAAGGACTTGTACCGCGGGATTGCATTGTCGTTGATGTATGTCGTCAATGAGTGGTGAGCAAGCTGTGCTCAGAGCTTAGGAACTATGCAGAAATAATTGATACATTTCACTTGCCGAAACACGCAAGCATACTGTAATTTCAGGCAGAAAATGACTGATTAAATTCTGCATAGTTCCTTAGAGCCTGTTTAAAATCTCCGCGTGTGCGGATTGCGCCAGCTGCCAAGGCAGCGGCAGATTCTTTTGCCGGATGATGCCAAAAACGCAGACAATACTTTGTGTAATTAACCCGGGAAACATTCGTTTCCCTAGGATTTTGGCAAAATATGGCGGAAAAGATGCAAGCAAGCCGTGCGTGAAGAGATTCTAAACAGGCTCTTAGCGAATGTACCGAAAAAGAGGCGGCGAGTGTTTTCGTTTCTGTTAATAAAACAGAAAATGGATTGGATGCAAAAAACGAGAAAATCAATGCATTGACAGCGCGGAAAAAATATGCTACACTATCTGCAAGCTTTCAGAGAACAAGGGCGTTCCGAAAAAAAGTTGTTTTTCGGGGCGCTTTTTCTCATAGTCATATCATGAAAGGGGCGTTGTGGGAAAGCCGTTTTTTATAGGAGGAAATTCCCGGACGCTACTGCATTTTTGGAGGTTGTTTTAATGGCAAAATACACCAGAGAAGACATTGTGAGGATTGTGGAGGAAGAGGACGTGCAGTTTATCCGGCTGCAATTCACCGATACTTTCGGCCATCTGAAGAATGTCGCGATCACCACCAGCCAGCTTGAAAAGTGTCTGGACAATCAGTGCATGTTTGACGGTTCGTCCATCGAAGGCTTTGTGCGCATCGAAGAGTCCGACATGTATCTCCGCCCCGATCTCGATTCTTTCCTGATTTTCCCATGGCGGCCGCAGCAGGGCAAGGTGGCTCGCTTTATCTGCGACGTTTACAAGCCCGACGGCACCCCTTTTGAGGGCGATCCCCGCTATGTGCTCAAAAAGGTGCTGAAACAGGCCGAAGAAATGGGCTTTAAAGCCAACATCGGCCCCGAAGCGGAGTTTTTCCTCTTTGACACCGACGAACACGGTCATGCCACCACCAACAGCTATGATGAAGCAAGCTATTTTGATCTGGCCCCCACCGATCTGGGCGAGGACTGCCGCCGTGACATCTGCCTCACGCTCGGTCAGATGGGCTTTGAAATTGAAGCCTCGCATCATGAGGTCGCCGAGGCACAGCACGAGGTGGATTTCAAATATGACGACGCGCTGACTACCGCCGACAACATCATGACTTTCAAACTTGCGGTCAAGACCGTTGCTTACCGTCACGGGCTTTACGCCACTTTCATGCCGAAGCCCCGTTACGGCGTGTGCGGTTCGGGCATGCACACCAATATTTCGCTCTGCACGCTTGACGGAAAGAATGTATTCTGCGATGAGAACGACCCGAGAGGACTGGGGCTTTCCGAAATCGCCTATTCCTTTATCGCGGGTCTGATGAAGCATGTCAAGGGCATGGCGGCCATCACCAATCCGCTGGTTAATTCCTACAAGCGCCTTGTTCCCGGCTATGAAGCGCCTTGTTATATCGCATGGTCGGCGAGCAACCGTTCGGCGCTCATCCGCATTCCCGCTTCCCGCGGTGCCGGCACCCGTGTGGAGCTGCGCAATCCCGACCCGGCCTGCAACCCCTATCTGGAACTGGCGGTCTGCATTGCGGCAGGTCTGGACGGTATCCGGAATCATATGCAGCCGGTCGAACAGATCACCGACGCGAATATCTTTGCCATGAGCAAAAAAGAGAGAAAGGCGGCGGGCATCGAAAGTCTGCCCGGTAATCTGAAAGAGGCGCTTGACGCGCTGGAGGAAGATGAATTTATTACCGACGTGCTCGGTGAACACGTCTACAAGAGCTACGTCGCCGGCAAAAAAGCCGAGTGGGACAGCTTCCGCACGGCCGTGACCGAGTGGGAGATCGAGCGATATCTTTCTATTTATTAATTTATTCATTAAATCCTCTTGCAATTGTATCAAAATCGTGGTATGATGTCTTTACCGTGACTGAAACATGTCTATAACGGGCAGGGCCAACCGCATGGAGGCGCGCCTTGTGCGTTACGAATCCAAATCTAAGGAGCTATAAAATTATGGAAAAGAAAGAACAGCTTTACGAAGGCAAGGCCAAGAAAGTATTTGCCACCGATGATCCCGATTACTGCATTGTCTCCTACAAGGACGACGCGACCGCATTCAACGGCGAAAAGAAAGGCACCATTGCGGGCAAGGGCGTTGTCAATAACAGAATGTCCAATATGCTCTGCAAGCTGCTGGAAAAGAAAGGTGTTCCCAGCCATTATGTCGAGGAACTCAGCGACCGCGAGACCCTCGTGAAAAAGGTGGAGATCGTTCCGCTGGAGGTCATCATCCGCAACACCGCTGCCGGCAGTTTCTCCAAACGTTTCGGCGTGGAGGAGGGCCAGAAGCTCAACTGCCCCACACTGGAATATTGTCTGAAAGATGACGCGCTGGGCGATCCTATGATTAACGACACCCAGATTCTTGCCATCGGCGCCGCCACACAGGAAGAACTGGACAAAATTGCAGCGATGGCGTACAAGGTCAACGAAGTTCTCATCGAGTTCTTTAAAACCATCGGCATCGAGCTGATTGACTTCAAAATCGAGTTTGGCCGTTTCCACGGCGACATCATCCTCGCGGACGAAATTTCGCCGGATACCTGCCGTCTGTGGGATATCGAAACCCATCAGAAGCTCGACAAGGACAGATTCAGACGCGATATGGGCGGCGTGGAAGAAGCTTATGCGGAGGTTTTCAAGAGACTCCACCTCGACTAATGTTGTTTCCTTGTTGCAATCTCAAAAATTAGCTTGTGAGCTTCTATTCACAGTGATAAGCAAAAATCGCAGAACGATTCATTCCGAACCGCTCTGCGATTTTTTTATGGAATAGATTGGATGAAGGAAAAAAGGACTTGACAAATACCCCATGGGGGTATATAATTAGCATAGACTAATTAGAAGAGAGGGGAGAAGTGTTTCGTGGCGGAAGAAAAAGCCTGCTGTCATCACAGAACCAAGGAGCGCTCGGAAGAGGAATACAAGTGTCTGATCCATCGGCTGAACCGAATTGAGGGGCAGATTCGGGGCATCAAGGGCATGGTGGAAAAAAGCGCCTATTGTCCGGACATTCTCATTCAGGTGGCGGCGGCCAACGCGGCGCTTAACGCCTTTACGAAGGAACTGCTTGCCAGCCACATCAAAACCTGCGTGGCGGAGGATATCCGCGAGGGAAAAGACGAGACCATCGACGAGCTGGTGAATGTACTCCAAAAGCTCATGAAATGATTCGTGTGAAATGTGGTGTGTGAAATGTGAAGTGTGAAGTTTACAATCACTAACAGCTAACGGCTAACGGCTAACGGCTAAAAGAGGAGGAAAAGTCATGGAACAGTATGACATTACGGGCATGAGCTGCGCGGCATGCAGCGCCCGTGTGGAAAAGGCGGTGTCGCAGGTGGAGGGTGTGACCTCTTGCGCGGTCAGTCTTCTGACCAATTCGATGGGCGTGGAGGGAACGGCCTCGCCGCAGGCGATTATCGCGGCGGTAGAAAACGCGGGCTACGGTGCGTCGGTCAAAGGCGCGTCGGGTCAGCGCGCGGCTTCGGCAAATTCGGACGATGACGCGCTCAAAGACCGGGAAACCCCGGTGCTGCGGCGACGGCTGATCGCGTCGCTGGGATTTCTGGCGGTGCTGATGTATGTGTCGATGGGGCATATGATGTGGCACTGGCCGCTGCCGTCTTTCTTTGAGGGGAACCATGTGGCGATGGGACTGGTGCAGCTTTTGCTGGCGGCGATTGTCATGGTGATCAATCAGAAATTCTTTGTCAGCGGATGCAAGAGCCTGCTGCACGGCGCGCCGAATATGGATACGTTGGTGGCGCTGGGTTCAGGTGCGTCGTTTGTCTACAGCGTATACGCGCTGTTCGCCATGACAGACGCGCAGGTCAGGGGCGACGCGGAAGCGGTCATGGCGTATATGCATGAATTCTATTTTGAATCAGCTGCCATGATTCTCGCCTTGATTACAGTGGGCAAAATGCTGGAGGCGCGTTCCAAGGGCAAAACCACCGACGCGCTCAGAAGTCTGATGAAGCTTGCGCCCAAAACCGCTGTGCTGCTGCGTGACGGCAAAGAAGTTACCGTTCCCATCGAGCAGGTGCGCAGGGGAGATACCTTCGCGGTGCGTCCGGGGGAGCATATTCCGGTGGACGGCGTGATTGTGGACGGCGTGAGTGCGGTGGATGAATCGGCACTCACCGGAGAGAGCATTCCGGTGGATAAAACAACAGGCGACGGCGTTTCGGCGGGTACCGTGAATCAGTCGGGCTATCTCCGCTGTGAGGCGACGGGCGTGGGGGAGGATACCACCCTGTCGCAGATCATCCGCATGGTGAGTGACGCCGCCGCCACCAAAGCCCCTATCGCTAAGGTAGCGGACAAGGTGTCGGGGGGCTTTGTACCGACGGTGATCGCGATTGCGGCCGTCACTGCCGCCGTGTGGCTGCTGCTGGGCGAAAGCGTGGGATTTGCCCTCGCGCGGGGGATTTCGGTGCTGGTCATCAGCTGCCCCTGCGCGCTGGGACTGGCCACGCCTGTGGCGATTATGGTGGGCAGCGGCATGGGCGCGAAGCACGGCATTTTGTTCAAGACGGCGGCTTCTCTGGAGGAAGTGGGCAAGGTGCAGATTGTGGCGCTTGACAAAACCGGCACCATTACGGAAGGCGCGCCAAAAGTTACCGATCTGCTGCCTGCCGACGGCGTGAGCGAGGAGGAACTGCTGACGGCCGCTTTTGCGCTGGAGAGCAGGAGCGAGCATCCGCTGGCCAAGGCGATTGTCGAAGCGGCGGAGCAGCGAAACCTGACAGCGGCCGAGGTAACGGATTTTCAGGCGCTGCCCGGCAACGGTCTGACGGCGCGTCTGGACGGCGTACTTCTCGCGGGAGGAAATCAGAAATTTATCAGCGAAGGCACGGCGTTTTCCGAATCGACCAAAGCAAGCGCGGAGGCTCTCGCCCAAGAGGGCAAAACCCCTCTGTTTTTCAGCCAGAACGGGCAGCTATTAGGCGTCATCGCTGTGGCAGACACCGTCAAGTCAGACAGCCCGCAAGCGGTCAGCGAGCTGCGGCAGATGGGCATCCGCGTGGTTATGCTGACGGGGGACAATGAGCGCACCGCCCGCGCGATCGGCCGTCAGGCCGGCGTGGATGAAGTGGTCGCGGGCGTGCTGCCCGACGGCAAGGAAAGCGTGATTCGCCAGCTGAAGGAATACGGCAAGGTAGCCATGGTGGGCGACGGCATCAATGACGCGCCTGCCCTCACCCGCGCGGACATCGGCATCGCCATCGGAGCAGGCACCGATATCGCGGTAGACGCGGCGGATGTGGTGCTGATGAAGAACCGTCTCAGCGATGTCCCCGCCGCCATCCGACTCGGCCGCGCGACGCTGCGCAACATCCATCAGAATCTTTTCTGGGCGTTTTTCTATAACATCATCGGAATTCCGCTGGCGGCAGGCGTATGGATTCCGCTGTTCGGATGGAAACTCAGCCCCATGTTCGGCGCGGCGGCCATGAGCCTGTCCAGCTTTTGCGTGGTATCCAACGCGCTGCGGCTGAATCTGTTTGATATCCGCAGTGCCAGGAGAGACAAGCAGGTAAGTCCGGTGCAGGCGTTTGCAATCAACAATTCACAAGACACGGAGGAAGAAGACATGTTTGGCAAAAACAAAAAGACACTGAAAGTGGAAGGCATGATGTGTGAGCATTGTGAGGCAAGAGTCAAAAACGCTCTCGAAGCGCTCGACGGCGTGGAAAAGGCGGAGGTCAGCCACAAGAAAGGTACCGCGGTTGTCACCTGCAAAGAAGAGGTATCCGACGAACTGCTCAAATCCACAGTAGAACAGCAGGGCTATCAGGTCATCGAGTGATGATTATTTCTTGATAATCTATGCCGCAAAAAAATCCGTATCCGATGCGCGGGAAAGCGTTTCGGATACGGATTTTGTGTTTGTGATGAAATTACTTTGTGATATTGCAGGCGGGAAGCGCCTTTTTCAAAGCTTCTATGTCCTTTGCGCTGACGTTGGTGCCGCTCAGATCGAGTTCCACCAATTCTTTGAGATTGGCGAGAACGGAGACGTCACTGACGGGATTGTTTTTCAGATAAAGCATATTGAGCTTGGACAGCTTGCCGAGCGCTGTGATATCAGAGATGTTGTTGTCGCTGAGATTGAGCGAGGACAGATTGTTCACGTCCGCCAGCGCGGCAACAGAAGTGATCTGATTGTTGCTCACATCCAGCGTGGTCAGCAGGGACAGCTGGGAAAGAGACGAAAGATCCGTGATCTGATTGTGGGTCAGTGAAAGCTGGTGCAGCGAGGAAAGCTCGCCCAGCGGCGATATGTCCGCAATCTGGTTGTTGCCCAGCTCCAGATATTCCATATTTTCGGACGAGGAGAGCGGAGAAAGATCCGACACGCTGTTGCCGTTGACTTTGAGATCGGAAAGCACACTCAGTTGAGCAAGGGGAGAGAGATCAGAGATCAGGTTGTCCGACAAATCAAGCGTCTGAATCGTAAGGCAATCTGCCAGCGGAGATATATCGGTGATCTGGTTATTGTTGAGAAACAGACTCTTGACCAGATAGCAATAGGATAAATCGCTGATGTTGGTGAGATTGGCGTCGGTGAGTTCGATAAAATCAGTGCCGGTGTCAATGGTTTCACTGCCAATTGTCACGGTATCGGGAATCTTGAATTCGTATTTTTTATTGCTGCCGTCGGAAGCTACGCTGGTTTTGCCGTTATTGTTTCCGCCAATTATGATGGCAATGATGACGGTGACCGCAACGGCGGCCAGCGCCATCGCACCGAGGATAATCGGCTTGGAAAGGATACCTACTCCGATGGCCGAGGAACTGCCCGGTTTATCCATGCCGTCAAAATCCATTTTGAAAGAGCCGATCGAGGAAACGGCATGATCTTCGGAACGCGGTTCATCAAAACTGTCGTTTTTGCGGCGGGGATCAACGGCTCTCGGCGCATTGTAATATTCGTCGTCGTGAACATTCTGAAAATCACGCGGGTCACTGTCTGACGAAAAACCGACCGAGCGCTGTCTGCGTCGGTTGCTGCGGTCATTGAGAAATTCCTCGGACATGGGACGGTTGGCGGCCAAGCGGTTTTGAACGTTCTGTGTATTTCCGCGAACAGGGGAAGCCTGTCTGTTTTGAGAAGCGGGTCGCTGTCCGTTTGGAGAAGCGGGTCGTTTTCTGTTTGGAGAAGCGGGTCGCTGTCTGTTTGGAGAAGCGGACTGCTGCCCATTTGGAGAAGCGGATCGTTGTCTGTTTTGAGAAGCGGGTCGCTGCCCGTTTGGAGCGGGTCGTTGCCCGTTTGGAGAAGCAGGCCGCTGCCCGTTTGGAGGAGCGGGCCGCTGCCCGTTTGGAGAAGCGGACCGCTGCCTGTTTTGAGAAGCAGATCGCTGCCCATTCTGAGGAGCAGGCCGCTGCCCATTCTGAGGAGCAGGCCGCTGCCTGTTTTGAGAAGCAGGCCGCTGCCCATTCTGAGGAGCAGGCCGCTGCCCGTTCTGAGGAGCAGGCCGCTGCCCGTTTTGAGGAGCAGATCGCTGCCTGTTTTGAGGAGTAGGTTGCTGTGTATCCCAAGCGTCTGTATGGGCTGGACGCTGGCGGTTTGAATCATTGCGTTGACTGCGATCCAAAAATCATTCCTCCGCATCTCGTTGTAAATTTATCAGATAGGTTATCATATCATAAAATTATTAACGTATTATGAAAAAAATACAAAAAAGAAATGGAATCGTATATTTCGACACATATTTTAAATAGGGACTTGCAATATCCTTAAAAAATTGATATAATACGAATGATTTTTTAGGAAAGGGTATGTTATTCATTATGATATGGCACAATGCCAAGAAAGAAGAGGTTGCCAGAGAATTGGATTCCCAGCCCAAAAAAGGACTGACCGATATGACGGCCGGGATGCGGTTGATGGATTACGGGGAAAATATCAGGGTGTCCCGCAGAAAGCGTTCCCGTATAGGAGTGCTCGCTGCCCGACTGCTGGCTCCGGTGAGCGTGCTGCTGATTGTGTTGGCAGGGCTGTCGGGTTGGGTGAATCTGACCTATTATCTTACATACCGACAACTGGATTTGCCGCTGCTTTTGCGTCTGCTATTTTCGGCGGTGATGCTGGCGGCAGTCCTCACACTTGATATTGTCAGAACCAAGAGGGAATTGTCGGCGGATAAAACGATTGTACAAATCAAACGGGACGCGGCGGCAGATGTCAGAGTGCGCCGGAACGGCAAGATTAAGGAAATATCCGCCAAGCAGTTGGTGCCCGGTGATATCGTGCAGATTCAGGCTGGCGATATTGTTCCGGCTGACGGCAGACTGTTGGTTTCAACATCCCTGATGTGTGACGAAAACGCGCTGACGGGAGATGATGCTCCCGTACTCAAGGACGCGGAAGCGGTGCTCCCCGAAGAAACGCCGCTTGAGCGACGTATCAATATGGTATATTCCGGCACGGTGGCGGTGGCAGGTCACGCCGTGATGATGGTCACGGAGACGGGCGCTCAGACGCAAATGGCGCGCAAGCGCGGTAAACGCCCGCCCAAGGTCAGCAGCCGCACCCGTCTTGTCAGGAATGCCTATCAGACGCAGGGCTTTTTTACATGGCTCGTGCTGTGCATGCTGCTGACGTCGCTGACGGTGGCAGCGTTGGTTTTTGTGTCGGGACTGCCGTCATTGCATGGTGTGAAGCCGGAGGATGTATGGCAGGTGATTCAGGAAAATGCCGCTCTGCCTGCCGACTACCTTGAAGCCCGGGAAAACATTCCCATGAGAGGGCTGTTTCGCAGTCTTATGTTTTTTGTCACATTGCTGGTGTGTACCGTACCGCTGGGACTGCCGCAGAATGTCATTCACTTTCTCGCGGGGAGCATTACCCGTTTTCGTAAGGAGGGCGTGATGCTGCACCGTTTCCGAAAGGCGGAAGTCATTGGCAGCACGTCTGTCATCTGCACCGATAAAACGGGCACGCTCACCAAGGGCGAAATGAGAGTGGCCAAGGCGTGGCCCTTAGGCGATGAAACGGCGGATATTTATGAAGGATTCTGGTCGGATGAACTGAAATATCTGATGAAAAGCGGCGTGCTTTGCTGCGACAGCAAGTCTGTCTCGCAATTGGAAGGCGGTCAGAAGCTGACCGGCGACAAGACGGATGTCGCGATTGTGGAGGCTTATCTCAAAAACGGCAACGACCCGGACGAACTGGCGAAGCAATATCCGCGCTGTGCGGAAATTCCGTTTGATTCCACCCGTCGTCTTATGACGGTGATTCACCGGATTGACGGACTCTATATGGTAGTGACCAAGGGAGCGCCTGACGCGCTGGCGGCTCGATGTGCGGACGTTAATACGAAAGAAATGAAGCAGCGCACGGAGGAATTATGCCGTGAGGGCTTGCGGGTGATTGCGGTCGCGGTGCATGTGCTGGGGCGTTTGCCGGATGAGATCGTACCCGATGAAATAGAAAAAGACCTGACCTTTATAGGATTGCTCGGAATTGCCGATCCGCCCCGGGAAGATGTGCAGGAAGCGGTTAAGACCTGCAAGGAAGCGGGTATCCGCACCGTTATGATTACCGGTGATCAGCCTGACACGGCTCGTGCCATAGCCGAAGAACTGCATATCATGGAAAAAGGCGGCAGCGTACTCACCGGAGAAGAACTGTCCTCCCTGTCCGACCGAAAGCTGAGAGCAGTGCTGTCGGATTGTTCTGTTTTTGCCGGAGTGGCGCCGGAAGATAAGGTGCGTATTGTCAAAGCGTGGCAGAAAAAGGGAGAGAGCGTGCTTGTCACGGCAGGCGGTCTGAACGATGCGGCGGCGCTGCATGCGGCGGATATCAGCTGTTCGGCGGAAAACACCGCGACCGACGTAGCAACCGACGCGGCGGACATTTCTCTGTCAGACGGCGGATTTGCGGGCATTCTTTCGCTGATCCGACAAGGCAGAAGAATCAGAAAAAATCTTGCCAGGTTGACCGAATACAGTATGGCCTGTGCGGTAGCGCAGACCTCCGTGTTGCTGCTCGGCGCGGCACTTTTTGGAGAGAGAATTCTTCTGCTGCTTCCGTTGCTCGTGCTGAATGTGTTTCTGTATATATTTGTGCAGCCCTGTTTCGCGCACGAGCCTGCCGAAAAGGACGTAATGAAGCACATCTCGGACCCGAACAACGGCCGCCTGACGGGATTGTTTGAAAGATACCGTGCGTTGCTGGCAGGACTTTGGATTTCTTTCCAGTCTGTGGTCGCTTATGCGGTAGGCAGCGGTACGGTTTCGCTGAACGATGTCGGCGGAGAGGAACGCGGCATGACGATGGTGTTTGCCGTCATGGGGTTCGGGCTGGTGCTGCATGCGCTTTGCACACGGTCAGACAAACCTTTTGTGCCGACGGTTATCGTGAGAAATTACAGAATGCTGCTCAGCACGCTGGCGGCGGCGGGTCTGATCGCCGCTATGATCATGGCGCCGTATGTCAGCACGCTCATGGGATTTGTACCGCTCCACGGTCGCGAATGGTGTGAGATCGGGATTCTGATGGCAGTGCAGCTGGCTGTCTGGGAATATCCGAAGCTGTACGCTTGGGTGAAATTTTAATGAAAAGAACAGGGTGTGCGCGGAAAGAGGCGCATTGGCACACCCTGTTTTCTGTTTTCTTTGTATTAAAAATATTAGGGGATGATAATATGCTGCGATGGAGATATCTGTTCACTCAGCCCATACTTTCACGGGGAATGGAGTATTTCAGATTGGGTTGTGTCAAAAATCTGAGCACGGACAACGGGCAGTATGGGGCGATCGTCAAGGGCGAAAAAATGTACCGTGTGCTTGTATCGCTCAAGGAGGACGAGGTGGAATGGATGGACTGCGACTGTCCTTTTGCGGCGTCCGGCAATCACTGCAAACATATGGCGGCAGTGCTGTTTGCCATCGAGAAAAAAGGCGGAAACAGGACGCCCACGGAACGAAAAAAGGTAAAGCCTTTTTCGTCTGATGCTGTGTCCTCCGGCGAGGAAGAGTACCGCTATTTTGATATAGAACGCATCACCAAGGATTTGGTATGGTATGAGGATACCTATCAAAAGGCGCGGACGATGGTCAATCAAAAGAAGATAGAGAACTTTCAGCTGACGTTTGGCTATCCCGCAAACAATTACGGGTATGTCGGCAGTGAAATGGCAGGCGACGCCAACGGATATGTCAAAAAAGACGGCTATACCGAAGCGGTGCAGGTGCTTTTCAACCGGAACGGTATTCTTCGCAGTTCGTGCGGGGTTTACTGCGCCGGCTTTGACTATTCCGGTATGCGTTACATGAAGGGCAAGAGTGAACCCAATGTTTACATTGCAGCGATGCTGCTTCTCATTGCGGACGAACTGGCAAAGAACAATGTGGGAGATTCCACTGACTGCAACGCACAGATGCTGCTGAACGGCTTCCGGGTGGGAATAAGTGGCGAAAACCGTCAGGAAAACGGGCAGACGGTGATGCTGGAGCCGCGCCTCGTCAGAAATGGCGGAGAACTGACGCTTTCCCTTCGTACCGGAACGGAAAAGTTTTATGTGATAAAAAATATTTCGGAGTTTGTGGAATGTGTAGAACAGCGTCAGGAATTCCGGTCCGGTAAGATGACATTGGATTTTTCCCGTGACCGCATAGCGGAAAGCGATGGGCGGCTGTATAAATTTGTCAAGGGGATTGTATATGATCTCGGTTATCAGACGGAAAATCTGTCTGTGGGGCCCTTTGGCAGACCGGCGGCCAAGTTGGAAACCCTCAAGAGCAGTGTAAAGCTTTACGGAAGTCGCCTCGATCAGCTTTATGATATATTGTCCGAGAGAGCGGGTGTTCATTTTACGGATAAAGACCGCGAATCCTCCTCGTCGGGCCTGTTGTCTATGGGAAGCGACGCGCCGGAAATAACCATTACCATTCACAAAGATGTGGAAAAAAACGGCCCGTTTCACGGTATTACCGCTGAGGGAACGGCACCCGTTATCATCGAGGGCGCCGATTATAATTATTATATTGGCGGCGGACAACTTAACCGTATTCCCCCTGACAGAAACAGGAAACTGGAGCCCCTTTTCCGTCTGCTTAACGATGACGGAAAGCTGTCCTTTAAAATCGGACGGGGTCATCTGAGTGAATTCTATTACACGGTGCTGCCGGCGCTGCGGGAAATAGCAGAGGTGGAAGAGCGAGACAATGAAGTGGTGGCGCAATATCTGCCGCCGGAGGTGGAATTTGTTTTTTATCTTGACGCGGAGGATGGCGTGCTGAGCTGCCGCGCCGCAGCGGGCTATGGGGAACAGTGGTTTTCCGCGATGGACGCATTGTCGCCTGACGCTTCGGGAGGAGGTCTGCGCGATCTTCACCGGGAAGCGGCGGCTGTTGAAACCGTCATGCGGTATTTTCCCGAAACCGACAGAGAGCGCGGTGTCTTTCTGTGTCCCAGAGACGACGACAGCGTTTACGAACTGCTGACCGAGGGTGTTGCCGCACTGATGAATATCGGTGAAGTACAGGCGACGGCGGCATTTAAAGGACTGAATGTGCGAAGCCGCATCAATGTCAAGGTCGGTGTTTCGGTAGAGAGCAATCTTATGGATCTGACTATTTCCTCCACCGATGTGACGCAGAAAGAACTGTTGGAAATCCTCAAAAGCTACCAACTGAAAAAGCGCTATCATCGTCTGAAAAACGGCGACTTTGTTAAGATTGACGAGACGATCGAGGAACTGGGAGCAATGGTGGATACCATGCACCTGTCGGGCAGCGACCTTTTGAAAGGACAAGCGTCACTGCCGATTTATCGGGCCTTGTATCTGGATAAAATGACCGAGAAATGCGACGCGCTGCGTTTCCAGCGTGACCGGTATTTCAAAAAGATCGCGCAGGAATTCAAGACGGTCAGCGAGTCGGATTTTGAAGTGCCGGAGTCATTGCAGAGCATTATGCGCAACTATCAGCTTTACGGTCACAAGTGGCTGCGAACCTTGGAAAAGTACGGTTTTGGCGGCATATTGGCGGACGATATGGGACTGGGCAAAACCTTGCAGGTGATCTCGGTGTTCGCGGCGGCCAAGGCGGAACGCGGCGCGGAGGATAAAGCCTTGCCGTCGCTGGTGGTCTGTCCGGCTTCTTTGGTTTACAACTGGCAGGAGGAAATCCATCGGTTTGCGCCGTCGCTTTCCTGTGTGGTGATTGCGGGAACGCAGAAGGAACGGCAGGAGATCATACAGGAACTGCATCGGTTTGATGTGGCGATTACGTCGTATGATCTGCTAAAACGCGATATCGCGTCCTATGAAAATGTCCCGTTTGCTTATCAGGTGATCGACGAGGCACAGTATATCAAAACCCACACCACTGCCGCCGCCAAGGCTGTCAAGGTGATTCAGAGCCGCGTGCGCTACGCGCTGACGGGTACGCCGATTGAGAACCGGCTGAGCGAGCTGTGGAGCATCTTTGATTACCTCATGCCGGGTTTCCTCTACGGCTATGAAACCTTTAAAAAGGACTTTGAGACGCCGATTGCCAAGAAGAATGACGAGCAGGCGACCGAAAAGCTCAAACGCATGGTGTCTCCCTTTATTCTCCGCCGTCTGAAAGCCGACGTGCTGCGCGACCTGCCGGAGAAGATAGAGGAGGTTCGGTATGCCGCCTTTGAAGGGGAGCAGCAGCGTTTGTATGACGCGCAGGTGGCGCATATGAAAGGCATGCTGGAGTCGCAGGACGAGCAGAGCGTGAGGAAGAACAAGATTCAGATTCTCGCGGAGTTGACGAAGATCCGGCAGATCTGCTGCGACCCATCGCTGATCTTCGAGGATTACAGGGGAGAATCCGCCAAGCGTGCGGCTTGCCTGGATCTGGCGAAAAGCGCCATAGATGGCGAACACCGAATTCTGCTTTTCTCCCAGTTTACCACCATGCTGGAGTTGCTCGAACAGGACTTGCGGGACGCGGGAATCGAATACTACAAAATCACAGGCGCAACGCCCAAGGCGGAACGCATGGAACTGGTAAAGCAGTTTAATGCGGGCGATACTCCCGTATTTCTGATTTCTCTGAAATCGGGCGGCACAGGCTTGAATCTGACAGGCGCGGACGTGGTCATTCATTATGATCCGTGGTGGAATGTGGCAGCGCAGAATCAGGCGACCGACCGTGCGCACCGTATCGGTCAGACCAAAGTGGTGTCGGTCTATCGGCTGATTGCCAGACATTCGGTGGAGGAGAAGATCCTGGAGCTTCAGGAGACAAAGAAAAATCTCGCCGATGAGATACTCACAGGCGAGATGGGCCATATCGGCAGTTTGAGCAGAGAAGATCTGCTGGCACTGGTTCAGTGATATTCTGACAGTTACGGATCGAATAATTCCGCGATTTCCTGAAGCGAACAAACAGTAATATGGGGCTTTTCTCCTTCATGCTGCGGCTCGGCATAGCGGGAAAAGCCCTGTTTGATTCTCACCGTCATCATGGCAAGGGCATTGGCGGGCGCGATATCATTGTCAGGTCGGTCTCCGATCATCACGGCGTGCTCCGGTTGACAATTGGCCCGTTCCAAAGCGATTTGGAAAATCATCGGGTCGGGTTTTGCCACCCCCTCCTCCGCTGAGGCGACGATCAGGTCGATATAGGGCAGCAGATCGAAGCGGCGCAGCCGTTCCTCTGTCCCCGGCTCTTGATTGGCGATGATACCGATGTGAAAATTTTGATGGAGGCGGCGCAGGCAGTCTGCAGCGTCGGGATAAGGTACTTCATCCTCACTATGCCACGGTGTTAATGTCAGTCCGTACTGCTGAGCAGTGGCTTTGTCACCTTTCTGACCGAGGCGGAAATATCGCAGCATCGTGTGATAGAGTTCGTCAAAAGGAAGCCCCGTCTCATTCATCATATCGGCCACACGGTGACGGTAGGCGGTGGTTTCATCCACCAGCGTGGAGCCGACATCAAAGAATATCCATTGAATCATGCGGTACATGTAACAATTTCCTCCCGATAACAGTTTAAAGACGATGTTATTATACCATATCAAGAGAAAATTTTCACGTTTTTTTGTTTCGTTTTTTTTGATGCTTTTGTGGAGATTTATTAGGATTGTCATAAAGAAAACCCAAATGCAGGATACGTCACCGTATAGATGATTCTCCCATTTTTTTCACGGCTCCCACAGGACATACATTCCTACAGTTTCCACAGTGCAGACAATTCTCCTGGAGAATCTTGGCTGACACACTGCTGAAGTCAATACAGTTTTGAGGACATACATTTTTACATCTGTGGCAGCCGATGCATTCTTCTGTTGCTAAATAATATCCGTCAGGTTTTAGTTTTGAATCACCGATGGTAAACGATGCGCGTTCAATTGGCTTTTTTGAGAGATCGAACCACTCTCCGCTTCCCTCATACAGCTTGAAAACCGTCAGAGCCTTCTGAGATTCGGCAGTGGGATAGATTTTCTTCATGTAGGAGTTTTTTGCAAGA
>CAMHAV010000060.1 GCA_946182865.1 uncultured Clostridia bacterium | reverse complement strand
GCCCCCGCTGTCGGCCAGCCGCCAGCATCCCCGCAAGGGCTCTGCCCTTGACCCGGCAGGGAACCAGTCCCCTGCACCCCGCGCTCGCATTCGCTCGCTAATTATGCGCTGCGCTATGCTTTTTCTTTTTTCTTTTTCTTTTACAATCAGCAACAACGACAAGGAGGAAAAAACTATGGACAAACAGATGGAAGCCATTGAAAAAATCGAGGATTTCAATATGCAGGGGTTTTACGACGGCAAGGTGTTCAACTGCTACGAATTTTTCGGCGCGCACCTGCTCGAGGACGGACGCTGTCTTTTCCGCACCTATGCGCCCAACGCCCGGCGCGTCACCCTGACGGGCGATTGCAACGGCTGGCAGGAAACCGACATGGTGCGGTATTACAACAGCGGCGTTTTCACCTATATCGCGGACAACGCGCAGGCGGGACAGAAATATGAATACGTCGTTTACGGTCAGAACGGCGCGGTGCATCACAGCGACCCCTACGGATTCAGCATGGAACTGCGCCCGCAGCACGCCTCCGTCATCGTGGATATGAACGAATACGAATTCCACGACGGCGAATGGCTTGCCAGCCGCACCTTAAACTACGACAAGCCGCTCAATATCTACGAAATGCATCTCGGTTCGTGGCACACCAATCCCGACGATCCCAACGGCTGGTACACCTACAGCGAAATCGCCGACCGCCTGATTGCCTACGTCAAGGAACACGGCTACACCCACATCGAATTCCTGCCGCTGGCGGAGCATCCCTTTGACGGATCATGGGGCTATCAGAACACCGGCTTTTTCAGCGCCACCTCCCGCTACGGCGCCCCCCGCGACCTCATGGAGCTGGTGGATAAATGCCATCAAAACGGCGTGGGCGTGATTATGGATTTCGTTCCTGTCCACTTTGCGCTCGACGACTACGCCCTGCGGCAGTTCGACGGCACGGCGCTCTACGAATATCCCCATCACGACGTGGGCGAAAGCGAGTGGGGCAGCTGCAACTTCATGCATTCCCGCCGGGAAGTCGCCTGCTTCCTGCAATCGGCGGCGGAATTCTGGCTGAGGGTCTATCACTTCGACGGACTGCGCATGGACGCGATCAGCCGCGCCATCTATTGGCAGGGCGACCCCAGGCGCGGCGTGAACGGCTCCACCGTGGAATTCCTCAAAATAATGAACAAGGGACTGCGCGAGCATTTCCCGACCGCCATGCTCATCGCGGAAGACTCCACCTCTTTCCCCGACATCACCAAGCCGGTGGACAAGGGCGGTCTGGGCTTCGATTACAAATGGGATCTGGGCTGGATGAACGACACGCTCTCCTACTTCTCACAGGCGCCCGAAAACCGCAGCGGTCTGTATCACAAGCTGACCTTTTCCATGATGTACTACTACAACGAGCGCTATCTCCTGCCGCTGTCGCATGACGAGGTGGTACACGGCAAGGGGACAATCGTCAATAAAATGTACGGCGAGTATGAAGAAAAATTCCGTCAGGCGCGCGCCTTTTACACCTATATGTACCTGCACCCCGGCAAAAAGCTGAACTTCATGGGCAATGAACTGGGGCAGCTCCGCGAGTGGGACGAGAAACGCGAGCAGGATTGGAACCTGCTGGAATACCCCATGCACGACGGCTTCTGCCGCTATATCGGCGCGCTCAGTGAGTTGTATCTGACCCATCCCGCGCTGTCGGCGCTCGAATGCGAAACCGCAGGTTTCGACTGGCTGGACTGCCGCAGCGAGGGGGACTGCGTTTACGCCATGCTCCGCCGCTCGGACGAGGAAAAGCTTGTGGCGGTATTTAATTTTTCCGACCGCGACCGGGACGGGTATCCACTGACCGTGGAAGGGGCCGAAACTCTCAGGCCCCTTCTGTGCAGCGAGTGGCAGCGCTTCGGCGGCAGTCTTCCCGAAAACACCTCCCCCGTCACAGGCAGCATCGGTCAGTTTACTCTTTCTGTTCCCGCCCTCTCCGCCATGGTCTTTCAGACAATGTGAAATGTGAAGTGTGAAATTGTAAAAAAACGAACCTTATCTTGCATTTTTGGGATAAGGTTCGTTTTTTATGATTTTTGATGGCAAATTTACGAAACCGCTTATAAACGCTTCGGGCGGTACCTTTTACATAACCTTTCTTTGCTCTCTGCCGCTTCTCAATTTCACATTTCACCTTTCACACTTCACATTAAGAATCAGTTGTTCCAGTAATTGCGGTCGAGCGTGCGGAACTGGATCGCCTCGGAAATGTGCGCCGAGTCAATCACGTCGCTGCCGTCGAGATCGGCCACGGTGCGCGCCACCTTCATAATGCGGTCATAGGCGCGTCCCGAAAGATGCAGGCGGTCAAACGCCATTTGCAGCAGCCGGGAAGCGTCGTCCGTGGTGGGGCAAACCTCATGGAGCAGGGCGGGCGTAATGCGGGCATTGCAGCGGATGCCTTTGCCCTCAAAGCGTTCCTGCTGGATTTTCCGCGCGGCGTTGACGCGCTGACGGATAGACGCGGAGCTTTCGGAGGGAGCCGAACGGGACAATTCCTCGTAATCCACCGGCGGCACCTCCGCGTGGATATCCATGCGGTCGAGCAGCGGCCCCGAAATCTTGCCCAGATATTTGGCGACTGCCCCCTTGGAACAGGTGCATTGTTTGGTGGGATGTCCGAAATAGCCGCAGCGGCAGGGATTCATCGCGGCGATCATCTGAAAATCGCAGGGATATGTCACGCGTCCCGTTGTGCGGGAAATCGTGATCTCATGGTCTTCGAGCGGCTGCCGTAGAATCTCCAGCGCCGAATTGTTGAATTCCGGCAGCTCGTCGAGAAACAGCACACCGTTGTGCGCGAGCGACACTTCGCCGGGGCCGGGAATATGTCCGCCGCCTGCCAGCGCGGCAGGTGAAGCATTGTGATGGGGCGCACGGAACGGACGGCGGCGGATAAGCTGCACATTGGGCGGCAGAACTCCCGCGATGGAGTGGATTTTAGTGACCTGTATGGACTCTTCAAAGGTCATGTCGGGCAGAATCGAGGGCAGCCGCTTGGCTAGCATGGATTTGCCCGAACCGGGCGGCCCGATCAGCAGCACATTGTGACCGCCTGCCGCCGCCACCTCCAAAGCCCGCTTGGGCGCGACCTGTCCGCGCACATCGGCAAAATCGGGGCAGTGAACGCCCTGTTCCTCAGCGGGAAAATCCTCCGGGCGCACCGGCGTTAATGACGCTCTGCCCGTGATGTGCGCCACAATTTCTTCCACTTTTTCCACGGCGTAAATGTCCAACCCGTTCACCACCGACGCCTCCGCGGCATTGGCTTTGGGGATATACAGCGACGTGTAGCCGAGGTCCCGCGCCATGATCGCCATGGCCAGCACGCCGCGCACCGAACGAACCTCCCCCGTCAGCGACAGTTCCCCGATAAAGGCGCAGCCCTCCGGCACGCCCTCGATCTGACGGCTGGCGCACAGCAGCGCCATAAAGATGGGCAGGTCGTACATCGGCCCCTCCTTGCGGATATCGGCGGGAGCCAGATTCACGGTAACTTTGCCCAGCGGGAATTCATACCCGCAGTTGTCCATCGCCGCTCTCACGCGGTCGCGCGACTCCTTGACCGACGTGTCGGGCAGCCCCACCACGTCAAATCCCGGCAAACTCTGGTTAATGTTCGCCTCCACCTGTATGGCGTAAGCGTCAATGCCAAAGGTTCCCAGACTGTTGATCGCAGCAAACATAATGCTTTATTTTCCCCCTCATTTTTCAGTTTTTTCTATTTTTCTATATCTATGTAAATCTCCTGCATCCTCTGCGCAAAAACATTGCGGCGTGGACGTATCGTCACGCGTTTTTTGCTGAGCAGAATCGTGCCGTACTGGTCGGCAAAATCGAAGGAAGGCAGACGCGGCATTTTCCTGTCCAGCACCGCTTCGCCTGCCTGATTCGTCACGCGCAGGTGGGGACATATCCGCAGATCGTCGGCAATGCCCACCCAAAGGCAGGCGCGCAGCGTGGCGGATTCTTTTGTTTTATACGGCACCTCGAAATCCTCGCCCTTTTGCAGAATCTCCTCCTGTAAATCGGCAAGCGCCGCCCTGTCTGCTTCCTCGCGGCAAAAATGCGCTGTCAGCGCACCCACCGCCTGCCGCAGGTACCATTCGCCCGACCCCGCCCCATATCGAAGCGCGCGATCCTCTTCCTCGCTCACGCCTATATCTATATAGCGGTACCAATTGCTTTGTCCGCTGTATACCGGCAGTTCGGCAATCCATTGGGACTGCCCCTCTTGCAGTCGGGTGGTAAAATTCAGGTAGATGTGATTGTACTTCCCGTCAGGGTCAAGCTGAAACGGTTTCTCCCGAAGCGCCCAGAGCAGCCGTTCTGTCGGCGCGAGGCTTTCCTTTGCGCCGCAGTGTTCGCAGTCCCGGCGGATGTCCAGATGATCCGCGCCTCTTTCTCTGAAAAAACGAATGTCCTTTAGATATGCCATCTCATTTTCTCCCTTTCAGTGACGATTATCTATTATCTATTATCTATTATCTATTCTTTATTATCTATTCTTTATTCTCTATTATTTTAGCGAGCGTATGCGAGCGCTAAGACAGCCTGCCTTGCCCGATAAATTCGCGCAGCAGCGAATCGGCGGGAATCAGCCCTTCGTCTAAATTTTCAAAAAGCGACAGCTTTTGAATATAATCCTGCGCCTCGGCATAATAGGGGCTATCCTCTCCCAGCGCGCGCAATATTTCAATCGCCTTATCCGCGATGGCGTTGACCTCGTAGATATGAATAGAATTGATGGTCACGGTCGCGAGGCGTTTGTAATCGGAGATATACAATTCCTCCCCGCGCACCACGGCCGGCCACATGGAAAAGGTGCGTTCCGGCGGACTGCTGCGGAATCGGTAATCCCGCACGAGCCGCCGCAGGAAGCGGATCTGATGCGCGTCGATCACCACATCATCGCCCTCCTTGATGCCCTGCTTGACGCTGATGTAGATTTTGACCATCTTGTCCTCCGGCAGACAGTCGGTGATGATGGGATTGAGCGCATGAATGCCCTCAACAATCACCACGTCATTTTCCCCGATTTCAAGCGGATAACGCTCCGGCGCGGGGCTTTTGGCGGCAAAGTCAAAGCGCGGCATCATGCAGCGTCCCGTTTCGAGCAGCGACGCCATGCATTCCCGCATGAGCTTGATATCCAGCGCGTAGACCGATTCATAATCATAGCCGCCGTCGGGCAGGCGCGGCGCTTTTCCCTCGCCCTTGAAGAAATCGTCAAGCGACAGCCGCACGGCGTTCGCCCCCGAAGCCCGCACGCGACTCACCAGCATATTGGCGGTGGTAGTCTTGCCCGAACTTGACGGGCCGCACATCATGATGACCTTGCGACCGTCGCCCGTGGACATGACAAAATCCGCGATTTCATTGACGCGCTTGGCATACTGCTGCTCCATCTGGCGGATGAGTTCCTGCGGCGCGTTGCGAACGGCGTGATTGATATGCCGCAGCCGTTCGGTGTAGTGAATGTAGTAATCAACAAAATTGATCATAGAATTCCTGAATACCCTTCTTTCTTTCGATCATTTCATCAAAACGGGAGATGTACTCATAGGGATATTTAAAATTGAAAATGCGCTCGATGTTGTTGACATGCGGCTGCTTGAGCTTGGTCACTGCGCCGCCGCCTACCGCTAAAATGGTGTGGGTTTCATCCATGATAAAGACGTTGTACACGCCCTCAAATCCCGGCTTCGCCCAGCCGACATTTTCCAGATTGCCCACCATGCCCGACTGACGGTAGAGATAATAGGGGTCGTAGCCCGTCTCTGTCAGACGCTTCTCGCCGTAATCGAGCATTTGCGACGCCAGCGCACCCTCGGCATTGTACTGCGCGATATGCTCCGTCACCAGTCCCGCCGCCCGCTTCATGGCGAGAGTATGGACAGTGATGGAGGCGGGATCCATGGCGATCACGCCGTCGATCGTGCGGCGGTAGGAATCGAAGGTGTCGCCCTGCAAGCCCGCTATCAGATCCATATTGATATTGTCAAACCCCGCCGCCTTTGCCATGTCCATGGCGGCATACACCTGCTCTACCGTGTGCCGTCTGCCGATGGAGCGCAGAATTTCGTCATTGAGCGTCTGGGGGTTGATGCTGATTCTCCCCACGCCGCATCGCTTGATCGCCGTGAGCTTTTCGGGCGTGATGGTGTCGGGTCGCCCCGCCTCCACGGTGAATTCATGCACATCCGAGAGATCAAAGCGGTCGGACACCGCCGTCAGCACGCGTTCCAATTGCTCTGCGGAAAGGGTGGTGGGCGTGCCGCCGCCCATATAGACCGATTCGAGATGCAGCCCCAGCGACTTCGCGATGTCGGCGGTCACTCCGATTTCCTTTACCAGCAGTTCGGTGTATTCCGGCATGAGCTTCGCCGCGTGTTCAATCGACTGCGAAACAAAGGAACAATAGCTGCACCGCGACGGACAAAACGGCACGGAAATATACAGGCTGAAGGAATTATCCCGCGAGAGCGAGAGGATTTTATCTTCCCCCAGCACGGTGCGGCGGCTGAGCGCCAGCTTCTTTTCGGAGACAAGGTAATCCTCCCGAAAACGCCGCTCCGCTTCTTCCCTGCCATATTCGCGGGTCAGCATACGCAGCAGCTTCATGGGGCGGATGCCCGTGAGCAGTCCCCAAGGGGGATTGAAACCCGTGAGCGCCGTAAACTGTCGGCAAAGGAGCTGCGCGGCGGCAAGTTCGCAAAAGCCCTTGTCCTCCGCTTTTTCCTGCGACACGAGCGTTTCGTCGCGGAATTCCTTCTCCCCCGCTTTCAGCCGGGAGGAAATATGCCGCCCGTTCCACCGCACCTCAATGCGCAGGGCATTCGGGTCGTCGGCTTCTTTGTCGCTGTGTTTCTGGTCGGGAAAGAATACCCGCGCCAGTTTTTCATATTCATAACGGGAAGCAATTCCCTCAGTCACAATATACATAGTAAAGTCAACCTTTGTGTTTGATAAAATGGGAGCGTCAGTAATTCTGTCCGAACCAGCGGACATACGGATTGCTGACCCGCTCACGGGAAAGCGTCGTCACGCCCTCATGCCCGGGATACACAATATAATCCCCCTCGAGCGCCATCAGCCTTTGCAGCGAGCGGCTCATCTCGGAAGCGCTGCCGCCGGGGAAATCCGTGCGCCCCGCGGATTCGCGGAAGAGGGTGTCGCCCGAAAAAATCAGCCCCTGGGTGATGTAGCAGCAACTTCCCACGGTATGTCCCGGCGTGTGCATGACGGTAAACTTCGTTTCCCCCACATAAAACGTCTCCCCGTCGTCAAAAGTGAGATCGGCAGGCGGATAAATCGTGCGCTGTCCGAAGAAATACCCCGAAAGATTGATCCCGGAATCCCGCAGTCCCGCCGCGTCATGTTTTTGAATCGCGACAGGCGCTCCGGTCAGTTCCCTGACTTCGCTCACACCGCCCACATGGTCAAAATGGCAGTGCGTCAGCAGGATATAATCAAACGACGCCCTCCCCGCCTCCTCGATGGCGGCACGCAAACGTTCATCCATGTCACCCGGGTCAATGATGGCGCACCGTCCGGTGCTTTCGTCCCGATAGATATAGCAATTGGTTCCCAGTTCTCCGACCTGTATTCCGGTTACTTTCATTGGGTGTTTCTCTCCTTTGTCAGCTCTTTCTTGCTCTCTTCAGCTCGTCGCTGTCAAGCAGTATCGTCACGGGACCGTCGTTGAGCAGCTCCACCTTCATATCCGCGCCGAATTCGCCCGTCTGCACATCCGCAATGCCGTATACCTCCCGCAGCAGGCGGACATAATATTCATACAGCTCACCCGCTTCGTCTGGGGGCGCGGCGTCGGTAAAGCTCGGACGGTTTCCTCTGCGGCAGTCCGCATAGAGCGTAAACTGCGAAATCACCAGCACCGCACCGCCGACGTCCGCCAGCGCCTTGTTCATCTTGTCATTTTCATCGCAGAATATCCGCATACCCGCCGTCTTTTTGGCAAGCAGTTCCGCGTCCTCGCGGGTGTCGCCTGTCCCCGCGCCGAACAGAATCAAAAAGCCCTGTCCGATCTTTCCTTTTGTCACGCCGTCAATCGTCACCGACGCGTATTGCACACGCTGAATCACTGCGCGCATATGTGTTCATCTCCACTCAAGATTTTTTATTCGTTTTCAACCCAATTCCTAAATACCGTCAGTATTTTCACCAGCTTATTCGGGTCGCCCGCCCCGTAAAAAATCATTCCCTGTGAAGGGTCATTTCTTACCTGACAAAATATCCAATCATCGTCGCCGTTGTCATCTCGGATTTCGGTAAACGGTTTATTCTCCATCCCGGTGTGCGTCAGGTCAATATGGATCACCCAACCGGGATTATCGACATTGCGTATCTCCACACCGTAAAATTCTTCCCATTCACCGTCACAGTGATCGGCATACCAACGTTGCAGCCATGTCAATAAATCCATCAAAGATTCCTCCTATCTTCATAAAGCAAAAATCGGCAGCCCGCTTTTGTCACAGTCCGCCGATTTGGATTTATTGCTCGCCTTTCAGCTTTTCATACTGCCCCTTGATCGCCTGAAAACTGTCATTGCTGAGAATATGCTCGATTTTGCAGGCGTCCTGCGCCGCCGTTTCGGGGTCCACGCCCAGCAGAACGAAATATTCCGACACCACCTTATGGCGTTCATAAATCTTATCCGCCACGTCATACCCCATTTGGGTAAGCGTGATATGTCCGCTCTCGTCCACCTGAATATAGCCGTTTTCGCGCAGATTTTTCATGGCAACGCTCACGCTCGGCTTGGAAAATCCCATCTCATTGGCGATGTCGATGGAACGCACTGAGCCCTTCCGCTCGTGAAGAATCAGGATGGTTTCCAGATAATCTTCGGCGGATTGTCTGATATTCATCATACTGCCTACACACCTCCCGCACAACCAGCGATTCTCTTGCCGTTTTCCGCGTTGTGCCAGTCAATCTTCTCCTATTATACACTTTTTTGACGGCCATTACAACAATTAATTTCCCCGAAAAGCATATAATATGGTTAATTTTTCGTGAATATTTGTGCTTGTTTTATTTGAAATACATATACAGACGGCATTGCAGCATGCCGTTGTAGAGCTTGCGCTGCTTGTCGCACTTTCTGCCGAAGAACTGCTCGAACTGCTCGTCCGGCGTAATGACGGCATAGCTCCAGCCGCCCCGCCGCTCGAATTTCTCGCCCATCGCGGCATAAATTTTCCGGGCGCTCTCCACGTCGAGCAGCCTCTCGCCATAGGGCGGATTGCAGACCACCACGCCCTTTTCTCCGTCGGGCGCAAAATCCGCGATATCCCGCTGCGCAAAGGTAATGCGCTTGGACATACCCGCTTTATAGGCGTTTTCCCGCGCCAACTCGATGACGGAAGGGTCGATGTCATAGCCGCAGGCGGTAAACTCCGCGTCACGGTTGATCAGGTCTTTCGCGCGGGCGCGTTCCTCCTGCCACACGGCGGACGGGATGGTGCGCCAGCCCTCGGCGACAAAGGCACGCCGCAGTCCCGGCGCGACATTGAGCGCTTTCATCGCGGATTCAATGAGAATGGTACCCGAACCGCAGCAGGGGTCGATGACATGGGAATAGCTGCGCACAAAGGCAATATCCGCCATCGCCGCCGCCAACGTCTCGCGGATAGGCGCGATCGCCCCGTTGCGGCGGTAGCCGCGCTTGTGCAGACTCGCGCCGGATGTGTCGATCATCAGCAGCACGTTGTTTTTCATAATCAAAAACTGCACGCGATGCACCGCGCCGGTTTCCTCGAACCAGCTCAATCCGTATTTGTGTGACAAACGGTCAACGATGGCCTTTTTGATGATTTTCTGACAGTCGGGAACGGAATGCAGCTTCGAGCCGAGGGAGCTGCCTTTGATGGGGAACGCGTCGGACTTACCGATCCAGCGTTCCCACGGCAGCGCCTTGGTGCCTTCAAACAGCTCGTCAAAGGTCATTGCGTCAAACCGCCCCATCACCACGCAGACGCGCTCGGAATAGCGGCAGTTGAGATTGGCGCGCACCAGCATCGCTTCGTTGCCCTCAAAGAGAACGCGCCCGTTTTCGGCGGCGACATTCTCCGCCTCCATGCGGCGCAGTTCCCCTGCCGCCAGTCCTTCCACGCCGAACTGACAGGGCGCCGCCATGATAATTCTATCGCTTATGGTAATCAAAACCTTTCTGTTAATGATTGTTTAATTGTACGGTTTGTCCGGGCAGATTTTATTCCAGCGGTATTTCACATCGTCGGTGGAGATAATCAACACACAATCGCGGCTGTAGGGCTTCTTTTTGCGCCAGAGAACACACTCGAAAATTACGGATTTATAGCCCGTGTAGGCGTAGAGAAATTCCAGTTCCTGTCCCTTCTGATTGATCTTGCGCTGGAGTTTTTCATAGTCAAAGGTCTTGCGGATGACCTTGCCGTGCTTTTTGACAAAGACATAACAGGTCAGATCGGCATTCACATCGCCGGAAAGCAGGTGAAAATCCACCTGCGACTGATCGGTGCAGAGCAGCTTCTTGTAAGGATTGCGGGGATTCTTCTCCGAAATCCAGAAGCCGTCCGCAAAATCAAAGGACAGCACGTCTTTATTTAGAAAAACATTGGTGGCGCGGCAGTCGTGCAGACTGATGCTCTCGCTGTTTCTGTCGAAAAATTTATACATCTGTATTCCCTCTCACTTGATGGTTGATTCTTCTTTCATTCTTACAAAGGTTCCCTTGGCAATCGGCTGACCCGTATAGGGTATCCTGACCGTCATGGTCGCGTGGGGCGCCGCTTCAATGGCATGACCCTCGCCGTCGTACATTTCCGTCACCGGCAGCAGGAAGGGTCTGGCGTGCGGCGGCATCACGTCGAGCGTGTCCCCTACCCGGAATTTGTTGCGCTGGCTGAGCGTCAGAAAGCCGCCGCCGCAGTCCTCCACCATGCCCGCGACCTTGTATTCCCTCACATAGCCACCGTTGTCAAGTACCTGCCCCGGCTCGCTGCCGAGGTAAAATCCGGTAGAATATTCGCGGTGGCTGACCTTGCGCAGTTCATCGAGAATCGCGTCATCCGGTCGATACTCCGGCGAGGGATGCTGATAATAGCCGTCAATCGCCTGACGGTAGGCATTGGTGACGGCCGCCGTGTAATAGGATGATTTGGCGCGTCCCTCTATCTTAAAGGAAGTAATGCCGCACTCGATCAGACGGGGGATATATTCGATCATGCACATATCGCGCGAATTGAGAATATGGGTTCCCTTGTCCTCAAAAATCTCGAATTTCTGCCCCTCGCGGTGTTCCTCGGTGAGGTAATACTTCCAGCGGCAGGGCTGGGCGCAGTCGCCGCGATTGGCATCACGCCCGGTAAAATAGCTCGACAGCAGGCACCTGCCCGAAAAGGACACGCACATCGAACCGTGTACAAACGCTTCGATCTCCAGTTCCCGCGGCGTTTTCGCGCGAAGCGCCGCGATCTCGTCAAAGCACAGTTCCCGCGCCAGCACCACACGGGACGCGCCCATGTTGTAGAATTCGCCGGCGGTGGCGTAATTGGCAACACCTGCCTGCGTGGAGATATGCACAGCCACATGCGGGGCATACCGCTGCGCCATGCGCATGACCCCAATGTCGGCAATGATGAACGCGTCCACGCCCGCGTCTGCCGCCCGTTCGAGAAAGTCGGGCAGCAAGGCCACTTCGTTGTTGCGCGGCACCGTGTTGCAGGTCATGTAAACCTTCACGCCGCTGTCGTGCGCGAATTTCACGCCCTCCACGAGCTGTTCCTGATTAAAATTATGCGCGCCCGCCCGCATACCGAAAAGGGTTCCGGCGAGATACACCGCGTCCGCGCCGTACATCACCGCGCATTGCAGACGCTCGCTGTCCCCCGCCGGAGAGAGAAGCTCCATGCGATCGGGGAAGTGATTGTTATCGGACATTTTCTGTCGTTCCTTTATAAAGTAGTATAGTTGACGGCAGCGTATTCCCCATGGGTCAGCAGCGCGATACAGGGATATTTTTCCTCTCCGAAAATCCAGATTTCGTCCTGCTCCCGCGCTCCGGCGTGTTCCCGGATGAAAGCCGTCACTTCGTCCGGTTTGTCAAAGAAAAAAATTGCCGTTGGCACACACTGTCATTTTGTTCTTCTCCCCTCACAGCAAAATCAGATTGTCCCATTCCACACAGGTCGGGCGGGACAGCGTTTCGCAGAATTCCTCCACGCATTGCAGCGCCGTATCAAAGGGAATCACCTCGCGTACCGGGAAAGGTATGGTTTCATCCCCCGCGAAAAACAAGATTTCTTCTCCCGTCTCTCCATCCTCTCCGCGGGAAGCATCCCCTGTCGCCTGGTACGTTTCGCCGGGGAGCGCCCCTAAATAAGACAAATGCACGCTGTTTTGATTAGTGAGAAGACAGAGACAGGGAAAGACTTCCTCTCCTTTCACGCCCAGTTCATCGGCAGCATGTGCCTTATGCCGTTCCCGAAGAAAGCCGAGAACCTCTTGGGGAGTGGAAAAGTGATAGCTTTGCTCATTGGTTTCGATGACCATTGGAACGATCTCCTATGCTGCTCTTATTCTATTTAAGAATACCATTAATCGGAGAGGATGTCAAGATTTTCCCTTTTTCAAACACGGAAATCAATTTTCACACAGTTCCTGATTGCTTCGGAAAGGATACCACATGATTTTTTGGCGAGGGTTCGTTTTACATCGTCATCGGGCGCGGGGCGCAGGCCAATAGAGGCTGGAACATATGCCGCATTTTCGCTTTTCATAAAAGGGGATCTTCTCCTCCCGCCGCCGGTTTTTTGCCTCGATGCACGCGTCGGGGGCGTATATTGCCTCTGTCAACAAAGTTGACAGAGGCAACCCGCGCAATTGGCCCGATGGGGTTGGCCATGCGTATTTGTAACCTTTTTTGTAATCAGGTCGAGGGTTGCTTTTATTTTTTGATTTTTATTTCATGACATTCTGCTCAAGCTGTTGAGTGATATATCTTACTATAGGATATCAGTTTGATGGTTCATCAGATGTTCAAATTTGATTTCCGTGCGTTTCAAAACAAGTTTGAAAACCGGAGCCACCCAAACGGCAATAAAAAATCAAAAAATCTCTTGCATTTCCCCATGGTCTGTGGTATAATATGGGTCACGGACGTGAAATTCCGCAATTCGCCGGTGTGGTGGAATTGGCAGACACACGGGACTTAAAATCCCGTGATGGCAACATCGTACCGGTTCAAGCCCGGTCACCGGCACCAACAGCACGCTTGGTTCGCTCTGCGAGCCAAGCGGCTAAGATAAGAAATAATAGAGAATAGATAATAGAGAATAGTGACATGAGAAATCGACACTGTTGTATTTATTATCTATTCTTTCTTCTTTATTATCGGGAAATTTAACGAAAGAAGGGGTGTCCGATGAAAAAACTTATCTTTCTGCTGCTCAAATACGGCATGAAATTTCTGTACTTCTTCATGAAGCTGCTCACACCCGTGCAAAATAAGGCGGTCTTTCTCAGCCGCCAATCCGATCAGCCATCTGTCAATTTCCGCATGATCGAGCGGGAACTCAAACGCGTTGACCCTCAGATGCAATGCGAATTTTATTGCCGTCTGGGGCTGAAAAGCGAGATGGGGCTTTCTTATGCGTTGCTCATGCTGCGTCAGATGAAGGCGCTAGCGGGGGCCAAGGTCTGCTTTACCGAGAGCTATTGCATTCCCATCAGCATCTTAAAGCACAAACCCCATCTCAAAATCATCCAGATCTGGCACTCGATGGTCGCTATCAAAAAATTCGGCTGGCAGACAGTGGACAAACCGGAGGGCAGTTCCTCCGACATCGCCGGAATCATGCAGATGCACGAGGGCTACGACGCTGTTACCGTCGGCAGCGAATATATGAGACCCTTCTTTGCCGAAGCCATGCGCACCCCCCTCGAAAAAATCCTGCCGCTGGGCATGCCCTCCGCCGACAGCATTCTGGCACTAGGCGCGCAGACAGAAGACCTGCGGGAGCAGCTATATACCGCCTATCCGCAGACACGGGGTAAAAAAATCGTGGTCTATGTACCCACCATGCGCCGCGATTACGCCATTGACTGCGCCGATCTGGTAGAGCACTTCGATTATAAACACAACGCACTGATCGTCAAGCTCCATCCGCTCGACCGGCATACGGTCATCGACAATCCCAGCGCCATTTCTGACACGGCGTTCACCACCGAACAAGCCATTGCCGCAGCGGACGCGGTGATTTCCGATTACTCCGGCGCGGCGGCGGAAGCCGCCCTGCTGCAAAAGCCCGTCTATTTCTTCACGCCCGATGTGGCAGAGTACAGCGGCGCGTGCGGCATCAACATCAATCCCTTAGAAGTCTTCCCCCGCGTTTCCTTTGACAATGCTGACGAACTGCTGACCGCCATCCATGAAAACCGCGCTTCACAGGACGACATTGCCACCGTGCGCGAACTGCTGTGCGGCGGATGCGACGGACACTCCGCCGAAAAAATCGCCGCCCTCGCTTTTGCGTAACGCATTCATACTAATTGTCTACTTTTGATTGACAATTAGTATCATATCAGACGGTTGCAGTTTTCCATCAGCCATTTGGCCACGCCATCCTCATCGTTGGACTCGATCACATCGTCCGCCACCCGTTTGAGCGCGTCCACGGCGTTTTCCACGGCGTAGCATTCGTCCGCCACCTCAAAAAGCGGCGCGTCGTTGATGGAATCGCCAAACGCGATGATTTTTTCCATGCCTGTCAGCCGCATCAGATCATCAATGGCGTGCGCCTTGCTCACGCGGTAATCCATGATCTCCAGCCAATATTCGGGGCGGTAGATTTCCCGCTGCAAAATGCAGTTGAGGCTGTCGCTGCCCATCAGAATATCCCGCACCGGAAGCAGCGTTTCCTGTTCATCTTCAATGCAGGTGACATAAAACACCTCGCCGCAAAACAGATCGTCAAAGCTGTCCACCGGCAGCATGCGCTCATCGCCTTCGCGCGAATCGAGATAGTGCAGCATGCCCTCGCTCTCGGCGCCGCGCACCCACAACACCTTTTCCTCGCCGTCGAGGAAAGTGTACACCAGGGGGTGAATGCCGTAGCGGTGCAGCGTTTCCGCAATCAGCGCCACCTGCGCCTCGTCAAGGCTTTGTATCTCGATGATCTCCCCCGTAGAGGGTTGTTTGATGCACGCGCCATTGTAGGTAATGACGGGAAGATTGAGCGCCAGCCGCTTGGTCAGCGTCAGAGAGGAATTGAGCGAACGCGCGGTGGCATAGGTAAAATTCACCCCGCGGGCGATGACGGAATTAATGGCCTGAACGGTAAATTCGGACAGACGGGCATCAGAATGCAGCAGTGTGCCGTCCAGATCTGAAATAACCATTGTTTTCAAAAATTATCACTCCGTTTATATATATAAAATTTATCATAAGGAATTAAGCAACATGAAACTGGGAAACATTGAAATACAGGGCAAGGCCGTGCTCGCCCCTATGGCAGGCGTGACCGACCGCGCTTTCCGCGAACTCTGCATGGGTTTCGGCGCGGCTTACTGCACCAGCGAAATGGCCAGCGCCAAGGCGCTCACCATGAGCGACAAAAAGACCGCCGAGCTGCTCGCCATCTCGGAAAACGAACGCCCCATGGCGCTCCAGCTCTTCGGCTACGAACCCGAAACCATCGCTGCCGCCGCGAAAATAGCAGCGCAATATCATCCGGCCGCCATTGACATCAACATGGGCTGTCCTGCGCCGAAAATCGCCAACAATCACAGCGGCAGCGCCCTCATGAAAGACCCCGACCTCTGCGGGAGAATTGTGGAAGCCGCCGTCAAAGCCACTGACCTGCCCGTGACCGTGAAAATCCGCAAGGGCTGGGACGCTCATTCGGTCAACGCCGTGGAGGTGGCTAAAATCTGCGAAGCGGCAGGCGCAAGCATGATCGCCGTTCACGGCCGCACGCGGGAGCAAATGTACGCGCCGCCTGCCGACTGGGACATCATCGCGCAGGTCAAACGCGCCGTGCGCATCCCCGTCATCGGCAACGGCGACATCTACTCCGCCCTCGACGCGATGAAGATGATGGAGCAGACCGGCTGCGACCTCGTCATGGTAGGACGCGGCGCACTGGGCAACCCTTGGATTTTCCGCGAGATCAATTCCCAATACGAGCGTTCCTGTCCCGTCTCACCGCCCGGCATCTATGAAAGAATCACCGTCATGCACCGCCATATCCAGAAACTCTGCGAATACAAGGGCGAACGGGTCGGCATGCGGGAAGCACGCAAACACACGGCGTGGTATATGAAAGGGCTGCGCGGCGCGGCGCGGCTGCGCGGCATGTGCGGCGAGCTGCGGGAATACTCCGACATGAAAGCGCTCACACAGGCTATTCTGGAGGAAAACGCCGAAGCATAGAACGATCAAAAAATATGAAAAAAATCGCACTGCACGGATTTTATCAATCGGAAATCTGTACAGTGCGATTTGCCTTATCCATTAATTTTCTTCTTTACGCTCCTTGACCTTAATAAACAAATAAGAGCCCATGATCACAACCATGAAAACGCCGCCGCCGATGATGTAAGCCTGCGAATTCTTCAACGGTTCCACTTTTATTTTAGAAGCGTCGTGTTCGAGCTGCTGCATGGATTTCTCGTTGACATATCCCTCATGTTCTTCCACGGCTGTGGCCTGAGCATTGTTATGCACCACCTCCGGCTTGAACCGACGGGTATAGAAAAATATCATGACAACGGCCGTCAGCATAACCACCAAAGAAATGCCGATCAATACGATAAAGCTTGTTTTGCCGTTTTTATTCTTCTTGTTCTGTTTCATACTGCGCACCTCAGCCTTTCCGTCTCAGAAAAAATATCCATTTATATTTATATCACATTTCCAAAATGATTGCAAGCATTTTTGCTATTTATTTCTTTTTTTCGCTGACAAAATTATCCATCTTTTTTTGAGGGATTTGACTTGCCGCGCTGCTCTCTGATCTGCATATAATTGTTGTAGTAATCGTTCAGACTTCTCTGCAAATCGGCGTCGTTATGCTTGATGCGCTCGCTTCTTTGCCGTCTGTAATCCGTACTGCTGCGCCCGTCATTCCGGCCCGCACGACGGGCACGATCATAATTCGGGTCGCGTCTGCGCCGCTCCTCCATCAGGTATTTTTCTTCCTCTGTCAGTTCTTCTTCATATTCCCCGTCCGATCGGCGGCGCGGCTGGCGCGGGCGTTCTTCTTCGTAATCCCCGTCCGATCGGCGGCGCGGCTGGCGCGGGCGTTCTTTTTCATCGCCATCGTCATCGG
>CAMHAV010000059.1 GCA_946182865.1 uncultured Clostridia bacterium | reverse complement strand
TTTGCGGCGCTTGTGGGGCTTTGCCCCACTCCCCACAAGGGCGCTGCCCTTGACCCGCCAGGAGGAACTAGTTCCCCCTGGACTCCCACGCTCGCATTCGCTCGCTAGTTACGCTTCGCTTTTTCTTCTTTATTTATTTTCTTTTACAATCGCCTAAATCTCTTGTTTGCTTCTCAGAGCATCGAAGCAATGATTTCCTCGTGCGATTTCACGGAAAGATCGGCAGGCGCGATGTCAAAGACGGTCTTGCAGCCCGTGTCGCCGCGCTGCTGCAATCTGTAAGCGGCGCGTGCATAGGCAACCAGCACGCTGGCAGTAAATTCGGGGTTGGAATCCAGCTTGAGGCTGTATTCAATGACATGCTTGTTCTCGCCGTTGACTCCCGTAGAGCCGGTGCGGATGACAAAGCCGCCGTGAGGAATGCCCTTATGATCGCGGTCAAGTTCCTCCTGCGAGATGAAGTTTACGGTGGTGTCGTAGTCGGAGAAATATTTGGGCATGGTCTTGATTTCCTGCTCGATACGTGCCTTGTCCGCGCCGTCCTTGGCGACGACGTAGCAGAGGCGGGTGTGTTTCTCGCGGGTGGAGAGTTCGGGATTTTCGCCCGCGCGCACGCTGTCGAGCGCCGCCTGCACCGGAATGGTGTACTGTCTGGCGTCGGCCACGCCTTCAATGCGGCGGATCGCGTCGGAATGTCCCTGGCTGACGCCCTTGCCCCAGAAGGTGTAGTCCTTGCCGTCCGGCAGAATGGCGTTAGCGTAAAGCCGGTTGAGGGAGAACATACCGGGATCCCAACCCACGGAAATCACGGCAATGTTGCCGCCCTGCCTGGCGGCTGCGTCTACGGCGGCGAAGTGCTTGGGAATGTCGGCGTGGGTGTCAAAGCTGTCGATGACGTTGAAGTCGGCGGCAAGGGCGGGGGTCATGGCGGGCAGATCGGTGGCGCTGCCGCCGCAGATGACCAGTACATCAATATCGTTTTTGTAGCTGACGATGTCCGCCGCGGGATAGACCTTGGTGTCGGGCAGCACGGTCTGCACCGTTTCGGGCGCTCTGCGGGTAAATACGCCGAAAAGTTCGGTGTCGGGATTCTGACGGACGGCAAGCTCCACGCCTTTGCCGAGGTTGCCATATCCGTAAATAGCGATTTTCATGTTGCATCACATTCCTTTATAATATTGATAGACGATTCAGGATTCCTTTGCAAGTAATCCCTCCACTGTATCTAATATAATAAATTTTTCCGGTTGGCTTGTCAATAGATTTCTTCCAAAAAAACACATAACTCCCGCTTTGGTGAGGCATACTATGTGAAAGGAAGAGTCTGTCGCGGCGGGACTGTACGGCGGGTCTTCCGAGACTAACAGATACCGGCAGTTGTTCCTCATGCCGTGATCGGATGCAGAGCGGCGGCAGGAATGTCGGGCGGCTGCGACGTGACCGGAATGAAACCGTACCGACTTATCCTGCCGCACGGAAGGATTGCCGTATTTGTCAAATTGCGCTCCCAAGCGTTCAATCCGCGCAACGCGCAGGAATGATGCTTGGGGGCGCTGTATTTTTGTGACAAAGACAACACGGTATCATATAGAATGGCTATCGGCTTTTTGTATTAAAAATCGGTTTTTATTTTATGACTTTCATTCATTGACAAACCTTGCGCAAGAGAATAAAATATAAAATCATCGGATAAATGCAATATTTTATCATAGCAATCCACATTGCTATGAGATTTTTCGTATTTCAGTTTTTTTATGAGAGGAGCCGTATATGGAAGAATGGGATGATTCTGCGCGGCGTGAGGAAGCGCTGTGCTATTTTGCGTCGTCAATTTATCAACAGATTGGCGCTGCGGATGAGGCGGTGGAACGTGCGCGCCGGCTGCCTGCGATGCGTCCGCGTGCCAGATGTGTCACATTTTGCTATATTGATCAGGACGGAACCTCTGTGGGCTGTGTCAGACTGTCGGTGGACTGGGGTGCTCATCGGCATTACTGTCGGCAGCATCTCCCCGTTCCTGAGGATTATCAGACGGCCTATGAATCGGAAGCCACGGAAATACTTCGGCTGATCAGTGATTATTTTGCGCATTGCCATGCAAAAATGTATATTGCCTATGAGGAAAATGATAACAGTGAGCCGCTTGATTATGAATATCTGTCGATGGAGGATTGGTATAACAGCCTCAACCGTAAGCTGACTTATACCAGTCGCACACTGCCGGAACTGCAATTGGAAATTGCCCGTGAGTAATGCTGTGAAACGTGCCTGATGATCTATGAGCGACGGGCTTTTTTTGTGTTGTCTTTTGCTGTTTCGGCGATTTACATAAATTTTATTGATTTTGGTGATTCTTTCAGGCTAAGTATTGTTTTTTTTTTCCTTTTTTATGTATAATAAAAAGTAGAGGGATGCAAAATTTGGCTGCATCCGGTTGATTGAAACAATAAAGAAAGGATGAGCACAGAATGATGAAACAAAGACGCACTGGCGCGGCGGTGCGGACAGCGCTGGTCACAGGAATGTTAGTGTCGTTGCTGTCGGCGGCGACGGTATTTTTTGCGGTGAATGCTGAAAGTGACGTTTCTCCCAGTGACGTGACCGACTCTCTTGATGCGGGGCAAACCATCACGGATCAGGTATTGGAGCAGGTTTCAGAACTGTTGCCGGAACAGGAACCCGACAGGCAGGACGGTACTGTTACGGTCTGGCGTAATACGCCGAGCTTTCTTACGCCACGGCACTACTTGACAGGTGGAACAAACTATTATAACTATGTCCCTTCTCCTTCTTATCAGGGAAGCTATCGCAGTGAGCTGAACGACTACGAAAAGAAGATTTATGACGGCTTTTACAACAACTATGTACGCAATGAGTCCAACGACGGCTTTACCGTTACCTTTGATCCGTCGATTGAATTTGACGCGTCGCATTGCGTCAAGGCAGAGAATCCGGAGGATGACAAAATCGCAGATGAGGATATTGTGCAATTTGACGACTATGTGTTGTCGGCTGCCGGTGCTTTCTTCTACGATCATCCCGAAGCATTCTGGATCCGTTCTTTTAATTATGGGATGACATTTGATTTGACAGGCGCACCGGAGAACAAGGGCTATTTTTCTTCACTTTCCATTTACGCCTATGCCTCCTATCCGAACGCCTACAACGATTTATCCGCCTATAAGACGGGACTGGCGGCGGCAGTGGAAAGCGTCAAGGCGTCGAGAGTCTGCGGCAACCGCTATTACACCGCGAGGGCGATACACGACTATGTGTGCCAGGTTTGCAACTACGATTACGACGCTGTCTACAGCTCCGATTCCTATACCTACGGCTATGCCTACACCGCCGTCCCTGCGTTTACCGGCAAGGGCAAGTTTGTGTGCGAGGGCTATTCCAAGGCGGTCAAGCTGCTCTGCAATGAACTGGGCATTCCCTGTGTGCTGGTTTCCGGTATGGGCATGACGTCAAGCACTTCCGGCGGCCCCCACATGTGGAACTATATTCAGATGGAGGACGGCAAGTGGTATGGCGTGGACGCTACATGGGATGACTCATGGGTTCCCGCCAGATATGACTATTTCATGATCGGCAGCCAGACGGCCGTTTCGGGCAGTACCACTTTCGGACAGAATCACATTCCCGACGGACAGATCATGAGCAGCAATACCACTTATGCGCTGGCGTTTCCTCCGTTAAGTGAATCGGCTTATTTCCATTATATAGTGGATGACAATCCCACGGTTACGCTCACCACATTGGGCGCCAGTATCCGGGTGAGCGATCCTTATGGCATTCGCTTCGGTGTGCAGATCAAGCGGGATGACGCCCTCAGAGCCATCCATCTGATTCCCGAATTCGGCACGCTCATTATCCCGTCCACCACACTGGGGGATAACGAGCTGACCATTGAAACGCCGTCGGTGCGCAAGATCAAGGCCAATTACATCTACAGCCAGGATGATACGCAATATACTTACACCGGTGTGCTGGTGGGCATACCTACCAACTTCTTCAATACCAACATCAAGGGCCGCGGCTATCTGATTTATGAGGCAGCCGATGGAATGGAACACATCGTTTATTCCGAGACGGTGGAGAGAAGCTTTATCGGTGTGGCGCAGTCTGCCTATGAAAATTATTCACGCATTCCCAATCCTACCCCGGCACAGTTGAATATTTTGAATAAGGTGAAAGCTATTTTGGGCATTGCATAAAGAGGAGATTTGAATTATTATGGAAAAAGCAGCATGGAAGAAAACCTTTAAAACCGTGATGATTACGATTTTTGCTGTGTTGGCGGTGGAAGCGCTGGGACTTTTTGCTGTGTTGGCGGTGGAAGCGCTGGGACTTTTTGCGGCGTGTCAGATGGGAGCGCTTGACGGCGTGAAAACCGATCCGACGCAGCCTGAAACCACCACGACTGACGCCACCACGACCACTGTGACGACGACCTCCACTACGCAGATGACAGAGGATACCGACGCTGTCACCACTGCCACCACACGGGACGGTACCACCACCAGGCGCCAGGGCGGTACCACGCAGGGTACAACCAAAGCCGCTACACAGGGTACCACCAAAGCCACCACCAAGCCGACCACGACGACTACCACACAGCCTGTTGACAATGACGTAGAATGGGATCCGAACTGGTATTGATGAAATGTGCCACCCTCATTTGTTTCTAAATGTCCACAACGGGAAAAATGATAGACACGGTTGTATGTTTTATCAAAAAAATTAATAAAAAATTTCTGTTAAATTTGTGACAAGGTCTTGTAATTTATGGAAAAATAGGATATGATATAAACATAAATTTTCTTTAGGAGGTAACTTTCCAATGTCAGTAAAAGTTGCTATTAATGGTTTCGGCCGCATCGGCCGTCTCGCGTTCAGACAGATGTTTGGTGCAGAAGGCTACGAGGTTGTTGCGATCAACGATCTTACCAAGCCCTCCATGCTCGCTCAGCTGCTCAAGTACGATACCGCTCAGGGCGGTTACTGCGGCAAGATCGGCGAAGGTCTCCACACGGTAGAGGCTGACGACGAGGCAGGCACCATCACTGTTGACGGCAAGACCCTCAAGATCTATGCAATGGCCAAGGCCAACGAGCTGCCCTGGGGCGAAATCGGCGTGGACGTCGTCCTCGAATGCACCGGTTTCTACTGCTCCAAGGAGAAGAGCCAGGCTCACATCGACGCAGGCGCAAAGAAGGTTGTCATCTCCGCTCCCGCGGGCAACGACCTCAAGACCATCGTTTTCAGCGTCAACGAGAATACCCTTACCGCTGAGGACACCATCATCTCCGCTGCTTCCTGCACCACCAACTGCCTTGCTCCCATGGCGAAGGCTCTCAATGACTATGCTCCCATCCAGAGCGGTATCATGAGCACCATTCATGCTTACACCGGCGATCAGATGATCCTCGACGGCCCCCACAGAAAGGGCGACCTGAGAAGAGCAAGAGCCGGCGCTGCCAACATCGTTCCCAACTCCACCGGCGCTGCCAAGGCGATCGGCCTGGTTATCCCCGAACTCAACGGCAAGCTCATCGGTTCCGCACAGAGAGTTCCGGTTCCCACCGGTTCCACCACCATCCTGACCGCTGTTGTCAAGGGCGCTGACGTGACCAAGGAAGGCATCAATGCCGCTATGAAGGCAGCCGCTTCCGAGTCTTTCGGCTACAATGAGGATCAGATCGTTTCTTCCGACGTTATCGGCATGAGATACGGCTCTCTCTTTGATGCTACCCAGACAATGGTTGCTAAGATTGCTGACGATCTCTATGAGGTTCAGGTTGTTTCTTGGTATGACAATGAGAACTCCTACACCAGCCAGATGGTCCGCACCATCAAGTACTTCGCAGAACTTGCGTAATCCGGCTCAGCGCGGAAGTTTTATTTCATAATCATCGAGTTTGCTAATTCCATTTCAATGTTCCGATGATGGCACAATGTCCCGGCAGTTTATTTGGTATTCAGATAGGCTGTCGGGACTTTTTTTATTTTTTTTCGTAATCTTTTGTAATATGCAGTTCATATATTTGCAAATTATCTGTGGTATAATAAGCAAATACAAATGTGTAAAGGAGTCTGGAAAATTGAAAATTGCGGATGTATTCAGAAAACTGGCAGATGTATTTGACGATCTTACGGAAAAGAAAAAAAAGAAGAAAAGCAACGTGAAAAAGAAGATGTCGTGGGAAAAGAAGGTGCTGATTGTCGCCGCGTCGGTGATGGGTGTGCTGCTGATTTTGTTGGGTACGGCCTATGGCGTGTTTAACCATTACTATAGCAAGCTGAATGTGGAAACATTGGATGATGATTATCAGGTGATTGTCACTGACACTGATAAGGATCTGGAAGAACTGACCGATGAGCAGAAAGCGGAACTGGAAAAGCATATGGACGAAAGTCTGGACGATGGACTGAAGTTTGACGATAAAAACGTCACCAATATTCTCCTGGTAGGTACTGACAGCCGTCAGAAGGGCAACCGGAGATCACGCAGCGATACCAATATTATCCTTTCCATCAACCGCGATACCAAAGAGATTACGATGACTTCCTTTATGCGCGATATGTATGTGCAGATTCCCGGCGCGGGCAAGCAAAGAATCAATGCCGCCTTTATTTTTGGCGGGCCTCAGCTTCTTTTCAATACTTTCAGCACCAACTTCGGAATTTATCTCGACAAATATGCCCAGGTGGATTTTTATAGCTTTATGAAAGTGGTAGATGCGGTAGGCGGTGTGGATATGACCATTTCCTCCGGTGAGCTCAAGTCGATGAATAACGCGATTGGGGAGATTAACCAGCATCTTGGTCTCAGCACGAACAACGGCAAGCTGAAAAAATCGGGAAAGGTTCATCTCAACGGCAAGCAGGCCCTGGCTTATTCCAGAGTGCGCAAAGTCGGCAACGCGGATTTTGAACGCACCGAGCGTCAGCGCAGAGTGTTGACCGAGATTTTCAAGAAAGCCAAGAAAATGAGCGTTTCTGAACTGAATGATTTTGCGGATGTGGTGCTGCCCCTGATTTCTACCAATCTCACCCGCAAAGAGGTACTTTCTCTGGTGGTCAATTCCCCCGAATACCTCACATATGACCTTAAGTCCCAGAGAGTGCCCATTGATGGCAGCTATACCTATATGACTGTCAACGGCGCGTCGGTGTTGGGCGTGGATTTTGCCGCCAACAAGAAATTCTGGTACAAGACAGTGTACGGTGAAGAATAAAACCGAACAAAGCCAAGGAAAGGAAGAATTTGATTTGAAAAAAAACGAACGTAATACGAAAGGAGCCGCTGCCGGAAAAAAGAAAAAAGGCGGTAAACTTGCTTATGTCCTGACATCTCTTATGGGGGTGATGGTCATTCTCCTTTCCGTAGGGTATGGCGTATTTCACCATTATTACAGCAAATTGAATACATCCAAGTTTTCAGATGATCCGAATGCTTATGATATTTCGGACACCGATCTGAAGATCTCAGACGCTGATCTGAAAGCGTTGGATGAAACGCTGTATCAGGATCTGGGAGACGGTCTGGTATTTGACGAACGGAATGTTACCAACATTATTCTGGTCGGTACGGACAGCCGAAGCAGGGGCAATAAAAGAACCCGCAGTGATGCGATGATCTTGGTGTCCATCAACCGCAATACCAAAAAGATCATCATGACTTCTTTCATGCGTGATATGTATGTGGCTATTCCCAACAAAAAGGACAATCACAACCGACTTAATACAGCGTTTGCCTATGGCGGTCCCGATCTTCTTTTCCAGACGATTGATACCAATTTTGGTATTAAAATAGAAAAATATGCACATATTGATTTTTACAACTTCATTGATCTGGTGGATGCTGTTGGCGGTGTGGATCTTGAAGTAAACAAAGGCGAGCTGGATGTTGTCAACTATTATTATTTGCCTGAGCTTAATGCGGCCCTCAAAGATCCGCCCGGTACGGACGTAATTCCCGGCAAAGGCGGAATGACCCATCTCAACGGCAAGCAGGCGCTTGCCTACACCCGTGTCCGGTATTACGGCAACGGCGATTTTGAACGTACCGAACGCCAGCGCAAGGTTCTCACACAAATTTTCCAGAAGGCAAAGCAAATGAGTGTTTCTGAGTTGAATAAGCTGGCTGATGTGGTGCTGCCGATGATTTCCACTAATCTGACGCAGGGGGAAGTCATGTCGCTGATTGTAAACTCGCCTGAGTATCTGACATATGATCTTGAATCTCACAGAATTCCGATCGACGGCAGTTTCGCCTATACGGAAGCCGGTAATGCTTCCGTTTTGGGCGTCAACTTTAAGATGAACCGTAAATATTGGTATGAGACGGTTTACGGCAGTGCAGATTGAGGATCGTTTTTCAACTGAATGATTAAAAAAAGGGCGTTTTCTGATCCGATGTTCAGAGAATGCCCTTTTCTCCTATGGTTCGGCTGAAAGAACGAAAAACAGAAAATTGGAATGGTATGAAAATCCTGTTATATACATTGCAATTATCAGCCCAGTCTGCTATAATTAAAAGATAATGATAAAAGGATGGTAGCAACATCAACATGAGTAAGGCATTGATTGCAATGAGCGGAGGCGTGGACAGTTCGGTGGCGGCGCTTCTTACTATGCACGAGGGATATGACGTCATCGGCGCCACCATGAAGTTATATGACAAGCCCGAAACGGATTCACGCGGCAAGACCTGCGGCACATCGGATGATGTGGCGGATGCGGCAAGCGTGTGTGCGCGGCTCGGCATACCCCATCACATCTTTGATATGCGAAGTGAATTCAATGCGGAGGTCATGCGCCGTTTTGCTGAAATCTATCGCAGCGGAGAAACACCAAATCCCTGCATTATATGCAACCGCCGTATCAAATTCGGAGGACTGCTCGAACGTGCTCTTGCGATGGACTGCGACAAAATCGTGACCGGACATTATGCCGCTATTGTCTATGACGCACCGTCCGGGCGGTGGCTGCTGCAAAAGGCGGCCGATCATGCCAAAGACCAGACCTACTTTCTTTACACCCTCACGCAGCGGCAGCTCGCCCACATTCTTTTTCCTGTCGGTACCCTTACCAAATCCGAAGTGCGTGCCATCGCGGAAGAAAGAGGTTTTATCAATTCCCGCAAGCATGACAGCCAGGACATCTGTTTCCTGCCGGACGGCGATTACGTCAGCTTTATCGAGCGCTATTGCGGCGAAAAATGCCCCGAAGGTGACTTTATTGATCGGCAGGGGAATGTCATTGGTCATCATAAAGGCGCCATCCGCTATACCATCGGACAGCGCAAGGGTCTGGGCATGGGGTTTAACAAACCGATGTACGTTTGTGCCAAGGATGTGACCGCTCGTACCGTCACACTTGGAGACAATGCCGATTTGTTCAGCCGCTCTGTGACTGCGCGCGACATCAATCTGATTGCTTTTGACCGTCTCGAACGTCCTCTTCGCGTGACCGCCAAGGTACGTTACAGCCAGCGGGAGGAACCAGCCATCCTTGAACAGACCGATGACGACGAACTTCATCTGGAATTTGACAATCCCCAGCGCGCTGTGGCCCCTGGACAGGCGGTAGTCTGCTACGACGGCAGCACCGTTCTGTGCGGCGGCACCATTCTCGGCTGACCTCGGCAGGGATGAACCCCACTTTAATCCCAAAAAATTTCACCCCGCAGGCATTTATTCTTCACGGATGGGGTATATAATGAATGGTGGTTTTTGTTTTTATACTTTTGCTTACTATTGGGGGAATGATCGTTGAAATGCAAAACGCTTACGCGGCTCTCCGCTTTTCTGATGGCCCTGCTGATGGGGCTGCTTTCCGTTGTCTCCTGCGGTAAAGAAAATGACGGGGAAAAGGAAACGGTGACGCTCACCGTTATGTCTTGGAATGATAATTTCCGTCACATGATGGAGACCTACTTCATTCCCCGTCACGCCGGACTGATGGAGCATGTGGAAATCCGATGGATCAACGATGAAATCGTGGGTTATCGTGATAACGTACTGTCCCGCCTCAATGCAGGCGAACAGATTGATCTTTTTGTGGGAGATCATGAGATGGCGCCGTGGTTCACAGGCAACCCCAACGTGGCAAGCCTGCGGCAGCTCGGCATTGACGAGAGCGAACTGACCGCGCAGTATCATTATACCCGTGTCCTCGGCACAGATGAAAATGGAGTGCAGAAAGGTTCTGCTATGACGGCGGAACCGGGTGTGCTCCTCTACCGGGCTGATTACGCGGAGCAATATCTCGGTATCACCCATCAGGAAGAAATGCAGGAAAGGCTTTCCTCGTGGGAATCCTTCATTGCCACCGCCACGACTCTGAAGGAAAACTCCGGAGGCAAGGTGAAGATGCTCGCCAATTCCGCGGAACTGTGGCATTCGGTGGAAACAGCCATGAGCGGTCTTTGGATGACGGACGGCCGACTGTCGGTTTCCGACGAAACCGCGGCTCATTGGCTTGATATCGTCAAGCAGCTGACCGCCGCGGATGCTTTTCTCGGCGTGACATCCTTTGACGACAACTGGTACAACGCGATTGACAGCGGTGTTTTCTGTTTTTATTCGGCGCCGTGGCTCAACAAAAGCAGTGCTGCCGACAGCGCCGATATTACCACCATTTTTTCCTCGGCTAAACGCAGCGGTATCTCCTTCGGCCAATTCAAGACATCGGCAGCACCGAACGGATACGTTTTCGGAGGCGACTGGCTCTATTCCTCTGCTAATTCGGCTCACAAGGACATTGTAGGAGAAATTATCCGCGCCTTTACCTGTGACAAAGAATTTATGCGCCTGATCGCTTTGGGAAACATGCAGTATGTCAACAATGCCGATGTCAATGCGGCGTTGGGGGAACTGAAAATCGCTAATCCACTGCTGGACGGTTTGGACGCGTTTTCCGTGTATCAGTCCGCCGCCAAAAGCTTAGAATTTGCCCCGCCGTCAGTGTATGATGCTTCCGTCAGCAAGCTTCTGCTCAATCAGACAAGAGCTTATGCCAAAGGCGAATCAACATTGGAAGAAGCAGTTTACCGTTTTCGGTACAATGTGTGGAAGAAATTCCCGGAGATTACCGATGAACCCGAAAAGCCTGTTTCAGAACAACCGAAGGAATCGTCAACGCAGCCCAATGGATGAGGTATTGATGAAAAATCGGTAAAAAAATTATCAATTTTCATGTAGGAGGTTACAGAACATTAATAATCTTTGACAATTCTGGATTATTGTGCTAAAATGTTCTTGTATAGAATGATTGGCCGCCGTTTTCTGCGGCTATTGCCGATATTTACAATATCCCCGATATTTTTAAAAAATTAAATGTACAATCATCATTAACCTAACGTCAAAGGAGAGATATATATGGATTACAAAGGATTGTGCCTGGGCTGCATGTGTAACAAGGGCAATTCCGTAGAGTGTCCCAAATGTGGCTATGTAGACGGCACGCCGCAGGTTCTGCCTTATCTGGAGCCTGGCACGCTGCTACAGGAAAAATACATTGTGGGCAAGCGCCTGCACTCCAACGGTGAAGGCGTCACCTACATCGGCTTTGATATTACCACCAACAAAAAAATCACTGTGCGCGAGTATTTGCCCAAAACGCTTTCATCCCGCGTAAAGGACAACGACAGCATCATTATTGCTCCCGGCAACAAGCTGGTCTACCAGGATTATCTCCAGGATTTCATGGAAATCGGCCGCGCCGTCACCAAGCTGTCCTCTCTGCCTTCCATCATCCCTGTCATTGATATGTTCGAGGCCAACAACACCGCATACATTGTGAGTGAATATGTGGACGGAAAGCCTTTGGAGGAAATTGTCAAGCGAGCACGCCGCTTTACTTGGGAAGAAGCACGTCCCCTCTTTATGCCCCTGATTTCTACCGTCAATTCGGCGCATGCGATCGGACTGGTGCATTTCGGTATTTCGCCCGATAATATTCTCATGACACGCAGCGGTACTTTGAAGCTGGCGGGTTTCGGCAGTCCGGATGCACATCTCGCGGAAACCGAGCTGGCACCGGAATTCTATGACGGATTCAGCGCTTTGGAGCAGTACTCGCTGGAAGGCAAAAAAGGCAAATGGACTGATGTTTACGGCATCAGCGCCGTCATCTTCTACACGCTCACAGGCAAGCGTCCGCCCGATGCGGTTTCCCGCTCCTATGAGCCTCGCCTGAATATGCCTGCCGAAGTGGCGCAGAGCATTCCCACTCATGTAGTAACCGCTCTCGCAGGCGGCCTCCAGGTTAAAATCGAAGCCCGTACCCGTTCCATGGACGAACTGAAGGAGCAGTTGAACAATCCCGTTCCCCGCAGACCCGAACCGCAGCCGGTTCAAACCTCGGCTTATTCCGACGGTTATGTGGACGAACCCTCTTATGACGAAGAGATTCCCACCCGTACCGCTCCGGTCAGAGAACCCCGTCGGGTCGAACCGCAGAGACAGGCGATGCGCAGCGAGCCTATCACTGAGGAAAAGGAAGATATTTCGCCCTATAAATACGGCATCATGTCTGGTCTCATTGGCTTTGTGGTGCTGGGCGTGATTGCGCTCATCTGCATCAACTTTATTGTCATGCCCATGATCAACCGCAACAGGGAAGCGGAAGATGACGATACCGCTTCGCTTTATGTTTCTTCCGAGAGCAGCGATGACAATGAACCCAAGACACTCTACCAGGTGCCTAATCTCGTCAACCGCGAGTGGAGCAAGGTCAACGGCAATGAAAAATACAGCAATTTCGACATCCGCCTGGTGGAAGAAAAATACGACGAAAACATCGCGGAAGGCCGCATCATTTTCCAGACCGTAGAGGCCAACTCCGCCGTTCCCCAGAACACGCCCATCGGCGTTACCGTCAGCCTTGGCTCCAAAATGCGCACCGTGCCCAATATTATCGGCATGACAGTTTCGGAAGCCTCCGCTGCTTTGGAAAAGCAGGGTCTTTCGCTGGGTGAGCAGGCGGAGGAATACAGCGACACCTATGAAATGGGCAAGATCATCCGTCTCAACGGCATTGAAGTCGGCAAAAAGATTCAGGCCGGCAGCATGATCAATGTGGTCGTCAGCTTAGGCGAAGAATAATATTTGACAACATGCAAAAAAGGAGGCTATCCTCACTTACATGAGTGAGGGTGACCTCCTTTTTGATATTAATTACGCCTCAATATACAGGATACCCAGCGTGTTGGGTCCGCAATGGCTGTAGACGGTGCAGCCCGCCTGCGTTTCCAAAACTTCGTCAAACATGCCGGTCTTGCGCACCTGTTTCAGTGCCGCTTCCACAGGCTTTCTGTCCGCAAATGTGTGCGTGATAAAGACTCTGCGGCGCACCACGTTCGGCGTTGACTCCAGTCTGTCCTGAATGTACTGCGGCACTACCTTGTCAATATTACCCCGGTACTTCTTGCCGACGCCCATCTTTCCGTCCGCCACCTCGATGCAGGGTTTCAGTTTCAGGAGATTCGCGCCAAGCGCAGCCACGCCGGAGCATCTGCCGCCTTTCCAGAGAAATTCGAGCGTGTCGATGACAAAACTCGTGCGCACTTTCGGCACCAGCGCTTTCACCTGCTCCGCGATCTCTCCGGCACTTAAACCGCTTTCGATCAAGTCCGCCGCCGCCAGCACCAGCAGCAAAATGCCGGTGGAGAGATTGGCCGACTCCACGATATACACGTTGTTCATTCCCTCTGCACCAAGGCAGGCATTGGAATAGGCGGAGGAAAAATCATCACTGATGGTAAAGAAAAGGACGTCATATCCTTCGGCAGTCCACTTCTGAAACAACTCCGTGTATTCCTCAGGCGGCGCAGCGGCGGTTTTGCTGAGCTGCCCGGTGGTTTTGTAGTAATTCAGAATATCAGCGGTGGTAATATCCACGCCGTCCTTGAAGCTTTCTTCGCCGAGATTGACCACAAAGGGGTGAATCTCAATGCCGTATTTCTGCACCAGTTCGGGAGAAATGTCACAGGTGGAATCGGCAATAATTTTAATTTTAGCAGACAAAAGAATCACCTTTCATACCCGCTATTCTGCTGTGCGCAATAGCGGAAAAATATCATTTATGTTTCCAACAAACACAGCCCTCAGATAAAGAGAGCACCGTAAATTACGTTCACCACACAGTAGGCAAAACAAATCAAGACAATGAAGAAATAGAGAATCTGTGCCACAAAATTCAGCTTTTTCTTCATACTCAGCGCTTTCAATCCGCTGCCCAGCATCGTCATACCCAGCGCCAGCGCGATGGGTACCACGCGGAACGCCATCGACCCGGTTTCAGGGCGACCGATGTTGACAAGAATATAATAGATAACCGAACAAACGGTCAAAGCGATAAAGGTCCAGACATTCACTTTTTTCTTTGCATCCAAATGGGTGAAAATATTGGAGATCACCATTAAGGCGGAAATCATAGCTACAGCGGCGGCAATTGCCACAAATCCGGCAAAGGCGGGGGTGAGCTGCTCGGTGGCAATGTTGACAGGATTAGCGCCAAACAGCGATGACTTAATCCAATAAGCCCACGCATTTTTATCGCTATCGTTGACTTGCAGGGCGAACAGCTCCTCAATGGAGAAGGACATAAAACGCTGATGCAGATCAACCGTGTCACGATGTTGGCTTACCTCACCAAACAGCCGCAGCAGACCGGTGTCTTTGCCTGCCATGTAATTTCTGACGGGATAGGTAAAACTCAGAATGGCCCAGATCGCCAGACCTGCCGTTGTTTGCAGGGAGGTGGAAATAATATTGAGCGCGCTCCTGCGTTTGATGGCTCTCGCCAGATTGATAATCATCAGCGTAGCGATCACGGGTACAAAAAGAAGCGCTGAAAGGTCGCTCATAACCGCCAGACCAAAGGCAATGCTCATCATCAGGAAATTGTAGCCATCGGTAAAATTGTTCCATCTGGACAAAAACAGCACGGTCATGACGAGCAGTGTGAATGTCGTCATCGCAGGGCTGATTTCGCCGCCCAGAATGATGAGACCGGGATGAAACGCGATGATAGAGGTTCCGAGATAAATGGCGGTGTCATTGGCCTCCATCTCGCAAAGAATGTAATACATTGCAATGGCACTGACGATACCCAGATATTCGGTGATCACACGCACGATCTCTATACCGAAGGGCTGGAATATGCTGAGCATACCCGTAAAATTGTAGACGGCGGCAGCCGCTACATAATAAAGCGGCTGATACGACTCCGGCAGCGTGAGATCGGTATGTACGGCGGTAAAGATTTCATAGCTTTCCCCTTCATATCCCGACTTGGCCGTTACAATGACATAAAGCAGCCTGAGTGTGATGGAGATGAACAGGAGCAGATAAACGGTGCGTCTTTCGCTGTTGGTCTTTTTCCACACGGCATATACCATCGCAAACACCAGACCGATGATGACGGCGGCACAGAATCCTTTGAGCACCAACTCTCCGAACAGGTAATGGACGATGCTGAAGAGAACATATCCTCCGGCGGTAAACATGGCCATCCAAAGATACGACCAGTTGTCAATACGATTGTCCTCATGCAGCTGCTTTGAATTTGCGGCAGACATAATGTCACCCTCCTTGAAATAATTTATCACAGGCAGCACCTGTCATGACACATAGACTTGACAAAGGTGTTGGCTGTCTATGATAGAGAATACACACATATATTTTACTCTATCCGGAATAAAATTTCAATAACTTTTTTATCTGCAAAAGACATCTTCTACCGTCCTTTTCTTCACCGTATCTTCACAATTCATTTTAAGTAAAGCTAAGGTTCGGCTTTTATACTGTTGTCAGAAAGAGCGAAAGACAAAAAACAATAATAAAAAATACGACCGCTCTTGGGAGGCAATCATATGAAACAGGAATTCGTTTACAAGTATATCGCAGGTCTGATGGCCGTCAACATCATCGCCGCTTCACTGGCAAGCTGCTCGGCCGCTTCATCCGCTTCATCCGCTTCATCCGTTTCATCCGCTTCATTCGCTTCTTCCACAGAAGCCGCCGCCAATACCACGGCGTCTGTCAGCACGCTGGATAAAACCGACGACACGAAAGCGACCGTTACCGCACTGAGTACCGCCGACGGCGGCAAGCTCAGCGCCGACGAACTCTTTACCGAGCGCGATCTCACCCAGACCGCCGATCTCAGTGAAGCCTCTAATTACACCGTTTCGGACGGCAAGACCATCACCATTACGAAGGCCGGCGTGTACCATATCAGCGGCACCGCTTCCGACGCGACCATCGTGGTGGAGGCCGGTTCCGACGACAAGGTGCAGATCGTTCTGGACGGCGTGAGCATCACCAACACGGATTTCCCCTGTCTCTATGTCAAGCAGGCGGATAAGGTGTTCGTCACCCTCGTCGGTGAAAATACTCTCTCTGTCACGGGCAGCTTTACGACGGACGGCGACACCAACACCGACGGCGTGATCTTTTCCAAGGATGACCTTGTGCTGAACGGCACAGGCTCCCTCACCGTCAGCTCCACCGACAACGGCGTTGTGTGCAAGGACGACCTCAAAGTGACAGGCGGCAGCTACACGGTCACCGCTTCTTCCAAGGCCTTTGAAGCCAACGACTCCATCCGCATCGCGGACGGCACTTTCACCCTCAAAGCAGGTACCGACGGTCTGCACGCGGAGAATGACGACGACGACACTCTCGGCTATCTCTATATCGGCGGTGGCAGCTTCACGATTCAGGCAGGCGATGACGGTATCCACGCCAATTCGCTGGTGCAGATTGACGGCGGCAGTTTCACGGTTTCCGCGGCGGAATGCATCGAAGGCACCTATATCCAGATCAACGACGGCACTTTTGCGCTTTCAAGCTGGGACGACGCCATTAACGCGGCAAAGAAGTCGAGTGCCTACTCCACCCCCACTGTGGAAATCAACGGCGGCGACATCACCATTACCATGAGCGCGGGTGACACCGACGGCATCGACTCCAACGGTGACGTCATCGTCAACGGCGGCACCATCAACATTACCGGCAATTCCTCTTTTGATTATGACGGCAGCGCGCAGTATAACGGCGGCACCATCATCGTCAACGGCGAGCAGATCACATCTATTCCCAATCAAATGATGGGCGGCGGTATGGGCGGCCGCGGTCAGATGGGCGGCATGGACAATATGGGCGGCTTTGGAGGACACGGCCGCAGAGGATAACTGCACAGCGCTTTGCCCTTCCTATGATCCCCTATTAAGGATAAGAACTACAAAATCCAAATACCCCTTTCGCGGCATATCACTTTTGGCATGACGTGAAAGGGGCATTTTTTTGTTGAAATCATATTTCCGGCATGGGTGATCGAGCTTATAACAATATAGTAATTGTTTTAGAGAAATTAATGGAACCCTATCGGATATGGTGTGATATAATGAAAGAGCACCGCATTCGTACCACCCAACGAGGATTTTTACGCCTTATATTAGCTCGATTTGATGCAATTTGTTGAATTTGACATATTGCACAATTTTCAGTCGCAAATTTTGGAGGTATTTTTATTGATTTTAGACATTTTTTCTGCTGAATTATTGGACATTTATTGGACAAAGTATGGTATAATATCTTTGTTATGGGATGTAATAGCTACATGAGCTTCACGAAAAACATATTCTGATTGCCGTCCACAACAGTAAAAAAGTGATTGCTCCATACATTATTAATACACTCCATTAAAGTATCATGATTTAAAAAAAAAGGAGAATGATTTTATGCAAAGCAAAACAATGAAAACCTGTATCTGCCTTT
>CAMHAV010000058.1 GCA_946182865.1 uncultured Clostridia bacterium | reverse complement strand
GCTGCCCTTGACCTGCCAGGAGGAACTAGTTCCCCCTGGACTCCCACGCTCGCATACGCTCGCTAGTTACGCTTCGCTTTTCTTTTTCTTTTTCTTTTTCTGTTTTTCTCCTACTTACTTCGACATGGCTGCTTTTTCCGCCAGCGCGTGAACCAGTTCGCAAACCGCGTTGAGATCGCTCTCCGCAATCACGCTGCACGGCGAATGCAGATAACGGCAGGGCAGCGAAATCGCCGCCGTTCTCACGCCGCCCCGGCTATTGTGAATCGAGCCCGAATCGTTGCCGCCCGTCACACCTTTTTTATACTGCCACTTGATGCCGCGCTCATTCGCCGTACGCTGCACCATCTTGAAAAGGCCTCTGTCGTAAATGGTCGTTCTGTCCATAAAGGAAATGACCGCGCCTTCTCCGACCTTGCAGACCTTGCTGCATTCGTCCACATTGGGGATATCCGCCGCCGTGGTGGATTCCACCACAATCGCCATATCCGGCGCGACGCTGAAAGCCGCGCACTTCGCGCCTCTCAGTCCGACCTCCTCCATGGTGGAAAAGACAAAATACAGGTCGCATTCGAGATCGCGCTTGATAATCTCCATCAGAACAGCGCAGCCCGCTCTGTCGTCGAGCGCCTTGCCCTTGAGCAGGCCGTCCCCGAATTCTCCGAAACGGGTATCGAACACCACATCCTCGCCGGGGCAGACCTTTTCGAGTGCCTCGGCCTTGGTGAGCGCGCCGATGTCGATGTATAAGTCCTCAATCTTGGGAGCGGAGGAAACCTCGTCGCCCTCCAGCAGATGAATCGGCTTCGCGCCGATCACGCCGGGCAGCTTTTCCTCGCCCACCAGCACAGGCGTGCCGCACAGCACGCGCGCGTCAATGCCGCCCACCGTGGCGAATTTCAGCAGTCCGTTCTCTCCCACATCGGTGACGATCATGCCCACCTCGTCCATATGGGCGCAGAGCATGAGCTTGCTTTCGGGATTGTTTTTGCCCTTCTTGTAGGCGATAACGGAACCCGTACTGTTTACCTCCACCGAAGTGCAGTAGGGTTTGATTTCTTTCAGAATGTAATTTCTCACGTCGTCTTCCGCACCCGAAATGCCGTGCAGTTCCGACAGCTTTGCCAATGTATCACGCAGCATAATCTCTCACGTTCTCCTTCCCCGAATTATTGGCAGATGCCGCCGCTCTTGATGTAGGCGGCGAGCAATTGGGCGGTCTGCTCCACGTCGTTGCAGTCCGCGACCTCCACGGGCGTATGCATGCTTCTCTCGGGAATAGAGATCAGTCCGCAGGGAATGCCGCCCGCCGTCACCGCGATATCGTCGGCGTTGGTGCCGGTTCTGCCGCCGCACACGTCATATTGCCATTTGATGTGGTTCTCGTCGGCCACCGCCACCAGCTTTTTGGTGATGGCGCGGCTGAGCACGGGAGAAAATCCGATCATCGGGCCTTCGCCCAACTTGCCGCAGTTCTCGTCGGGGCAGCCGGGATAGGAGCCGAAGCCCATGTCCACCACAATCGCCTGTGTGGGCGCGGAGGTAAAGGCGGCACAGCCCGCCGCCAGATGGCCCACTTCCTCACGGGTGGAGAGAAGCGCGGTCACATGGCAGTCCAGACGGGCGCATTTGGGTTCGAGCAGCTCCACCGTGCGGATGATCGCCGCCGCGCCGGCGCGGTTGTCCAGCGCCTTGCCGGAGACACGGCTGCCCAGCAGCGAAGCGGGACGGCTTCTCATGGCAATGCGCGTACCGATCGGCACCAGTTCCCGCGCTTTGTCGGCGCGGTAGCCGATATCCACCGCCATGTCCTTGAAAGCAGGCACCTTGGAGGTGTCCTCCGAAGCGGTCAAATGGGGCGGACGGCAGCAGACGATGCCGCTGATCTTGCTCTTGCTCATGACAACGACCTCGCTCCCCATAAGTACGCGTCGGTCAACGCCGCCGCAGGGAGCGATATGCAGAAATCCGTCGTCATCAATATCCGTGACGACCAGACCGATCTCGTCGATGTGAGCGTCGATGAGTATGTGGTTGGGGGAATTGAGATCTCCGAGTTCCGCTGTGACGTTGCCCAGCGAATCGCGCACCGCCGGGGTGAAATCCGAAAGCAGCTCCATGGCAAGTCTCGCCGCGGAGCCTTCCGCGCCGGAAGGGCCGTTCGCACTCGAAAGTCCCAGTACAATATCTTTGACAGGCATTTGATTAACTCCTTTTTATAATGTGTTTTATTAACTGACGGTAAAAAAATCAGCCCACGGCCTCCATCTTGACCGCCTCAAAGACGAAATTGCCGGTGCCGTAGTAGATCAGATATTGTCCGTCCACGATGAACACCGTGTCGCAAAGCTGCTTGCCCTGCGTGTCATAGACCTCAATTTGTGTCACCGAAGCGCCGTCACTGTATTCATCCATAATGCCGTCGCTCTGCATGCCCACTTTGTCCATCGCCCCGGCGCCGCAGTTTTCCTTTACCTTATAAAGAGGACTGCTCACCTCTCCCACGCGGTTGGTCTTGTAGGTCGTGTAATCCATGACCACACCGAAGTCGAGTTCATCCGCCAGCGCCGCGTCCTCCGACATATCGGCGTTGCGGGGGGACTGGAGCACATGGGAATCCGCCGGCACCCACCAGTTGCCGGCGCTGCCCTCCGGCAGGGGGTCGCTGCCCTTGGTCATGACATTCGTGCCGCTGCCCGAATGGGATTTGCCCAGCATGACCGCCACGATCGAGAAGATGACGATAATCACCGCGCAAAGCACCGCAATCACCATCGTGGAGTTGTTGTCTTGTTTTCTCATGGTAATACCACCTTTTCAATCCGTTTCCATCCGGTTTGTCAATACGCCGTTCCCGTTTCGTCCCGTCTGCGCCGGAAATAGCGGTTGAGCGGCTCGGAGAAGGTGCTGTCCGGCACCTGCAGCGGCACCACTTCCAGATAGACCGCCGTGTGCTTGGAGGAAATGTGCCGATCCTTATGCATCGAGCCGAAAAACCAGTGTTTGTAGGTCACACGTTTGCAGAGATCGTCAAAAAACGAAGTGAGAGCGTTTTTGTTGCTGTAATCCTTCGAGAGAAGATCCTTGACCTTGGTGGGGCATTCGTGGGTGATGATGTAGTCCACCTGAAGGGAATGCTCATACAAAGCGGTCGCCGCGTCCTCCATCTCCCGCTGGGTGGGCATTTCCTCCTCCCACCAGCGCATGCCGCGGCTGGCGCGGATCTCCGCGTCCACACTGTAGCCGCCCCCCATCGTAAAGATGGAGTTGCCCTCGATATTGAAAATCTGCCCGCGGCAGAGATGAAAAAGATTGTCGTTGATACGGTGGATTTTGCCGCCGCACCAATAATCCTCCGGATAGCTGTAGAGCTTGTCGAAATTTTCGTGGCAGCCGTCGATAAAGAGAATCTGATACTTCTGACGGCCCATGAACTGGAGAATTTTTTCTTCCTGTCCGTCGCCGTTCCAGATAAAACCGAAATCGCCGCATATAATTAAAATGTCGCCGCTGCGCAGCTTGTCAAAGGCTTTTTCTTCAAAACGCGATACGCTGCCGTGCATATCGCCCGTCACATAGATCAAATCCGGCACCCGCCTTTGCAGAGAAATGTATTCAAGCCTCCTTATTATACAACAAATTTATCATGAAAACAACTTGAAAAACAGTTTTTTTTGATATTTATTGTATATTTACTTTTAATTTACTTTTCAATCTCTTTTCTTCTGCAAAAATATGTGCTATAATGACGGGAGATCACTGATGACGGAAGGAGTCCTTTGAACAAAGATGAAATTTTGCAAGATGAAAAAAAGGCTGGCAGCGCTGACCGCCGTGCTGCTCGTGTCATTCCTGTCGTTTTCGACGCTGGCGACGCCCACACAGGTACACGCCGCCTTTAAATCGGAGTACGAGCCGCACTGTGACACGGTCTACATGATGAACATGGACACCGGCACCGTCGTGTTTGAAAAGAACCCCGACAAGAAAAAGCTGCCCGCGTCGCTCACCAAGATGATGACCTGCATCATCGCCTATGAACGCGCCGACTCGCTCGACGAAATGGTGGTGGTGGACTCGCGCGCCGTGCGCTTTGTCAATTACAACAAGGAAGGCGCCACCGGCGTGTGGACCAACATCAAGGTCAACGAACGCTTCACCCTCCGGGACCTCATCTATGAGGCGCTGGTCGCGTCGGAGAACTGCGCCGCCGAAGCCATCGGCTACTACATAAGCAAGCAGTATTACGGCAGCGACACCAATGAGGAATTCATTCAGTTTATGAATGACCGCGCGCAGGAGATCGGCTGCACCAATACCAAATTCAAGTGCGCCTCCGGTCTGACCACCGACTTTGAAAACCACTACTCCACCGCGCACGACATGGCGCTCATCGCCAACCATCTGATGAACATTCCGGAACTCGCGCAGGTCGCCTACACGCCCCATTCCTACGGCATCAAGCCCACCAACAAGGACGAAAATGTCAAGTGGGTCGTCTCCACCAACCTGCTCATCCGCGAAGGCGAAAAAGGCGCGGACGGCACCGATTATTTCTACCAGTACTGCGAAGGCGTCAAGACAGGCTACCTCATCAAATCGGGACACTGCTTTGCCGCTTATGCCAAAAAGACCGTCAACGGCTCCACCTATCGCTATATCTGCGTGCTGCTCGACGACGGCGCGCCAACGGCCAAGGACAAAAATCTCGCCTTTGTGGACGCGAAAAACCTCTTTGAGTGGGCGTTCAACAACCTCTACATCGCCCAGATCTACAACACCAACGAGCCTATCGAGGAAATTCCCCTCAAGCTCGCGTGGAACAAGGACAGCATTGTGACCGTGCCGCAGGACAATTTCAGCACCATTCTGCCCAAGGGCGTGGAATCCACCAGCGTCATCCGCAAGATCGACCGTATCAACGACGTGGTGAGCGCTCCCGTGCGAAAAGGCGACAAGCTGGGCAAGGCGACGCTTTACTATGACGGCGAATACATCGGTGAGATCGCCCTTGTTGCCAACGAGTCGGTACAGCGCAGCACTTTGCTCTATATCCTCGATTGGGTCAACAACCTTTTCTCCTCTACCCTGTTCAGAATCTTCCTGGTTCTCGCCATTCTCGGCGTGGTTGCCTACATCGGCTACTCCTATTCCCGCAAACAGAGAATGAACAGCCTCAAGCGCAACGTCTCCCGCCGTAAAGCGACCCGAAGACGCTACCGATGAAGCGCGCAGCGAAGCTGCGCTAAGAGAATAGAGAATAGTGAATAACGAATAGAGAATAATGAAGGAGCGCTTCGCGCTGAAATATATACCACTCCTCACTTCACACTAAAAAGGAGGCCGCCTATGCGTCAAATGAAAAAAAACGGCCGTCGGTCAACCTGCGCGCTGCTGCCGGTCATGCTCTTGCTGCTGCTGACTGTCGTTTCCTGCAAGGATACCCCGTCCGACGATAAAGCCATGACAGACGAAATGATTACACAATATCTGACGGCAATGTGCGAGTACGACATCAAAGCCATGAACAAAAACAGCCTGTCGGTCATAGAAAGCTATGGCGACGGCAAGGCCGTCAATGCCTCCTGCAAGGTATTGGCGGAAAGAATCGAGTGGCAGATCGAAAATATCAGCATCGACGGCAATGCCGCCATCGCACAGGTCACCATCGTGCGGCCTCAGGATTTTGAGGCAATCTGCACCGACGCGCTGGGTGACGCTATGCAGCAGATCGAGCAGAACACCGAACACACACCCGCCGAAATCCTGGCCGCCTCCATCAAGACCTATGCCGGAAAAACCGATACCATCCGAATTTCTGTTGAGATTCCTATGAGCAAGGTTGCCAACAAATGGATGATCGGCAAAACCCATATCATTGACGGTATCATCTCGGAAATCCGCACCCCGACGGCTGCCGTATATTCTCTGATCGGACAATAAAAATTATTTAGCAATATATGATAAAAGTTTTTTTAAAAAACGAATAAAGTTTGAGAGGCTGCTTTTTAATTCACAAAACGTTATTTGCACGTTCACTGTATGTTCATAAAGTGCATATATACTAGATATCAGTAGCGGAGGTCAAACGAACCCAATATGTGGTTCTCATTAGTCGGTTTTGATTCATCCGTTATGATCTGAATGTGACTACACCTACTCCTATCCCTTTTTTGATACTCTTTTCTGACACAAGGCGGGCGGCTTCATTGTCGTCCGCCTTGTGCCTTTTCTACGTTTTTTTCACTGTGTTCTTTTGAAGGGGGTTTTTCTCTTGCCGGGGATTGTAAGCCATTGGCTGCTGGGGCAGCGGATTTTAAAAAATGAAGATGTTTTGCAGCGGTTTCCCGATCTCAATCGCGAAGCGTTTCTTTGGGGCTGTCAGGGGCCTGACGCGTTGTTTTTGCATCGCGTTATGCCATGGCAGACAGGCAGTCTGCGGAAATACGGCGGCATTCTCCACAACGGAGATCCGACCGCCCTGCTGCTGTCGCTTGCCAAAATCTGCCGTTATGACCGCATGCGGTCGAATGGCCGTACAGGGGCGGATTCTGATATCATCTTCGCCTATGCCCTCGGTTTCTGCTGCCATTATTGCTTTGACAGACGGGTGCATCCGCTGGTTTACTACAATTGCATGCTGCTCGAAAAAACCGACGAACGGGGCAGCGATTACAACTACCACGCCGATATCGAAAACAGCCTGGACATCATGCTGCTGCGTCACGATACCGGCCGGCTCCTGCCTGAAATGCGCCTGACCGACTGTCTGCCTCCCTGTGAGGAGATCGACAGCAGTCTGGCCGTCCTTTATTCGCTGCTGCTCTGCGACGTGTGCGGCGTACATACCCCGCGTGAATCGGCCATGACCATTGCCTCCGATTTCCGCAGCCATACTGCCCTGCTGGATGACCCGCACGCCCTCAAACGCTCCGCTGCCGAGACAGCCGAAGCCGTCCAATCGCTCCTCCCGCCTGCTCTCCGCCGGTTCCGACGCGGCACACTCACGGGCAAATTCCATCCCCGCACGGCGGATATGAGCTTTGACTACGGCAATCTGCTGGGCAGTGTGTGGTTCCATCCCGATGACCGTTCCGAACGCTCCAACATGGATTTTTACGAGTTGACCGATCTGGCCGAGACAGAATCGCTCGAACTCATCTCTCTCTTTGCCGACGAAGTCGCCCACAAGGGCAGCGCCAATTTTGCCCTCTTTACCCGCGGCCTCAATTTCAGCGGCAAACGTATGAAATGTGAAGTGTGAAATGTAAAGCTGCTAACGGCTAACGGCTAACCGCTAATCGCTAACGGCTAACGGCTAACCGCTAACGGCTAACCGCTAACCGCTAACGGCTAATCGCTAACGGCTAACGGCTTTTTGTGCATATTGACTTTATTGTTGCCCCGAACCTCTATGATTTATGCGGAGAACGCAGAAAATGGCGGTTCGGGGTTGAATTATGACAAAATTGTAGTATAATATAACGGTATTGTAACTATTTCCGAACGTCATTTACCATCACACCGTAAAAGGAGCGTGATACCGTATGAGCCATCATCGCAAAAAGGCAAAAGGAAAAAAACAAAGAAAAGCCGTCGCGGCCAAGGCGGCCGGCATCCAAAAAGCGGAACATGGCGAAAAAGCCGTCCCCGTGACAAATGATAAGAAAAAAGGGAAAAACGTCAAAACCATAAAAGAGGCAAAGAACATAAAAGCCGCCAAAATTACAGCGGCATCAAAGGACATAAAACATAATACCAAAAAATACAATTTCTTCCAGCGGATCTACAGAATCCTCTGCTACATCGGCCTGAAGGTGCAATTCAAAACCTACAATTCCCGCCGCAGGGTAAGAAAGTTTTTCCGCCCCGTGGGAAGCGTCGCTGCTTCTTTTGTCCAAAGAGGTATTGCGCAGCCCGTTGTCGGCGCGTTCCGTGAATTCGGCGCGATCTGCTCCGAACTGCGAAGCGTTTCCGCCGGGTCAAAAGCGGCCGACAGAGCGGAATCCCGTTCTGTCAGGCAGGTTTTCTCGCTTCACAAAGGCTTTGTCGCAGGCGTATGCAATATTCTGCTGCCCATCCTGTGCGTCGGTCTGCTGGTGGGCGTAACGTTTTCCATTACCACTTCCACCCATTCGCTGGAAGTCACCTGCAACGGCAAGGTGCTCGGCTACATTGAGGATGAAAGCGTCTATAACGACGCGCTTTTCCTGCTGCGGCAGCGCATGCTCAGCAGCAGCGAGGATTATCGCTCCACTTTCACGCCCAGCTACACGGTGGCCACCGTCAGCAAGAGCATGAATATGAGCGCAGAAACGCTTTGCGAAGCCATTCTGGCCGACAGCCAGAACGTGGACAACGCCTACGGTCTTTACATAAACGGCGAGCTTTGCGCTGCCGCCAAGAGTTACGGGGACATTCAGTTTATCATGCAGACGTTCCTCGATCAATATAAAACCGGCACACCGGGAGAATCGGTTTCCTTTACCGGCGAGACGGAAATTATCAGCGGGCTGTTTGCCTCGGATAAAATCGTCTCCTCGCAGGATTTTGCCAAAACCATCTCTACCAAGCGCACCGAAACCCAGTTTTACACGGTCAATGACGGCGATACAGCGCAGTCCATTGCCAACGTCGCCAATATGTCCTACGACCGACTGATGGAGCTGAACAAGTCGCTCACCGACACCCCCGAAGCAGGCACTTCGGTGCTGCTGGAAAAGGAACTTCCCGTGCTGTCGGTGCAGAATGTGCGCACCGTCACCGTGCAGGAAGCCATTCCTTTCTCCAAAAAGACAGTCAAGGACGATAAACAGTACACCTCTTATTCCAAATGCGTCACCAAGGGGCAAAACGGTGTGCGCGAAGTGATGCAGCAAATCACGGAAGTCAACGGCGTGCAGGTATCCTGTGAAGTGCTTTCGTCCACCGTGGTCAAGGCGCCTGTGGACGCGGTGTATGTGGTAGGCACCAAAAAGGGCAGCAAAGTCGGCACCGGTTCCTTTACATGGCCGGTTCCCGGCGTGCGCTCCATTTCCTCTCCCTACGGCTACCGCTGGGGCCGTCTCCACCGCGGCATTGACATCTCCACCTCCGGCATTTACGGACGCACGGTCGTGGCCGCCGATTCCGGCACCGTCACCGTCAAAAACTCCGCCGGCGGATACGGTCTGCACATCATTATTACCCACGGCAACAGCTATTCCACCTGCTACGCCCATCTCAGCGCCGTCAGCGTAAAGAGCGGACAGGTGGTCGCCAAGGGGCAGGCCATCGGCAAGGTCGGCAACTCCGGCCACTCCACCGGGCCTCACCTCCACTTTGAGATACGCAAAAACAATGTCGCCAACAACCCCATGAATTATTTTTAACAGTGTGAAGTGTGAAATGTGAAATATGAAATGAAAGCGTGATACGCACTTTGCATATGGATGATAAAAAACAAACAGCCGAAAGATGAGAACGAATGTTCAAAAATCTTTCGGCTGTTTGTTTTATCGTTTTATTTTCCAAGCGCGAAGCGCTTCCTTCATTTCACATTTCACACTTCACACTTCACATTTAAATAAGTCTGCGGAGGTCAAGCTCGACATCCTGATAATTCTTTTCGATCTTTTCCACTTCGGCTTCATCCGGCTTTTTCTTGAACTCTCCGAGAATCTTGTCGTAGCTTTCCTCGGTTTCCTTGGAAAGTTCGTGCTCTCTGGAACCGGTCTTGTTGTATTTGTTATAAACCTCCAGCATCTCTCTGTAGCTGGTGATAAATGTCTTGACGATATCGGGATCCAACTTTTTGCCGCTTTCGTCGATAATGGTCGAATAAACCTTGTTGGGCTCCCAACCGGTTTTATAGCTTCGGGAACTGATCAGCGCGTCAAACATATCCGCTACCGCCACGATACGCGCGGGCAGGCTGATTTCATCCCCCTGCTTGCCGAGATAACCGTGACCGTTCCAGTTTTCATGATGTTCCAGCGCCATTTCCCGCGCTTCCTGCAGAATCGGGTTGGAAGAGTTGTGCAGAAGCTGTTCACCCGCGACGACGTGGGTTTTCATAATGGCAAATTCCTCGTCGGAAAGGGTGCTTTCCTTGTCGAGAATCTCAATGGGAATCATCAGTTTGCCGATATTATGGAACATGGCCGCAAGACGGAGCTTTTCCACTTCTTCGTCGGGCAGTCCGTAATTCTTGGCGAGAATGCGCGTGTACTCCGAAATACGCTTGACATGCTGTCCCGTCAGACTCGACTTGGATTCGGCCATTTCGGCATAGCTGAGAAGCAGATCCTCACGCAGCCCCACGGCTTCGGTATTGCTACTCTGGATGATGTTGCCCTGCTCGAACATGTAGGAAATGCAGTAAAAGATGACACCAATAAAAATGTAAATAAAGTTAACGGAAATGCCAATGTTAATATTATAGAAACTCGCCACCAGCAATTGCACCGTAATCGGCAAAATGGAAAGCAGCATCAGAATCAGCGCCACCACGCGGAGAATCACAATATTGCCGCGCGAAAACGGAGACTTTGCCCTGTAAAGACGGAAGAAAATGAGCGTTGTCATGGATGTAACCAGCATGAGAAGAATAGAAGCTACAATCTGGTTAATGCTGCTCATGGTCTTATAACTGACGGTACCACCCACAAAATCCTTGTTGGCAAGAAAAGCTCTGTAAGCGGCATTTCCCAGCAGCACCAACGTGGTAATCAACATAATGATGCCGATGCCAAGACCTATGTTGTGAAGTTGTCTTTTCACCTTGGAGGAACGTGCAGAGAGCTGCATATCCTGATCGATGCCAAATTTGATTTTAGCCATTTCTCAAATCACCTTTCTTTGCTGTTGATCTCCATATCTCCGACACTCTTCTATGAATTTATGAATTTTTGAAATGATGGAATGATGCGGAAGCACGCACATCAGGATTCCTTCGAGGATTCCTTCGAGGATTCCTCAGCGGCCAGCGCCAGCTTCTTTTCCTTTCTCGCTTCCGCCTTGTCAGCCACGTTCTTGACAATGCTGCTGCCCAGAAGCCCCAGCAAAAATCCGAGAATCGCGCCGCCGAGCACATCGCTGGGATAATGCACCTGCAAATACAGCCGTGAAAACGCGATCAGAATCGCCAGCACATACGCCAAAAAGCCATAGACCGAGTGATCCTTAAAGAGCGCCGTCGCCGCCTCAAAGCTCGCCAGCGTATGTCCTGAAGGGAATGAGTAATCACTGGGAGGCGCAATCAGCAGATTGCTTCTGGACACAACCGGGTGCGCCAGATCAAAAGGCCGGGTGCGCATCACAAGATTTTTAATCAGACCGTTGCCGATAATCAGACCCAGCAGCATGGCGACCGCCATCGCCGCACCTGTACGGCGGGTCTTTTTGGGGATGAGCAGCACCAGCGCCAGCGCAATCCAAAAAACGCCGCCGTCACCCAGCCTGGTGATCCAGGGCATAATGGCGTCCATAAAAGGAAGGCGCATACTGCCGTTGATAGCAACAAGAACACGGTGATCAAACGATGAAATCTGATCCGCGAGATAAAGCATGATATCCTGCATGATAAATGAAACCTCCGTCAACAGTTTAAAACTTTTCTCATATTAATATAACACATTTCTTATTTGATTTCAATAATTTTTTTATGTCATTTTCAACGATTTTTGAACAGAATTTTATGCCACATTCCATTTGCCGATGTATTTCCCCGATCTGCCGGCGGTGTATGATGAATTTTTACAATCATTTTTCTAAATTCCGATTGTTTTTTTGTTGTAATTGTTGTATGATATGATTAAATTATTTAAATCGACAACAGAGGAGGAGGCTGCTTTTATGAACCACCCAGCCATTGAACAAATCGCACAGTCAAAGAAACTGCCCGTCTTTATCGGCGTGACAGGACATCGCAACATTCGCTGCGGCAAGGAAGATCTGGAAAAGCTTTCCGCCGCTGTGAAAAAAGTGCTCGCCGAGATCATCGACCCGGATGTATCCACCGGAAAAAGCAAAAAATATCCTCACACCGAATTCATGCTGCTCACATCGCTGGCAGCCGGCGGAGACCAGTTTGTTACCGAAATTGCCAAAAATATGGGTATGCGATACGGCGTGGTACTGCCCATGAAGCGCGAAGCATTTCTCAACCGCACCGACAATAACGGCCAGCCCAATTTTAACGAGCTGCAAAAGGCAAAAGCCAACGAACTGATGAACGACGAAAAATGCCTCTTTGTCTATGAAATGCCCCAAGAAGGAGACGATGATCAGAAATTCCGCGACGCGGCCCGGTTTATTTCGGACAACAGCTGCTGCGGCATCGCTCTTTGGGACGGCATCGTATCCGTCAACCAACAGGCCGGCACCGGCGCGGCTGTGCGGGATTCTCTCCACGGCGTCACCTATCGCAGCGAATGCTTCCCCGGCATCACCATTCCGGAAACCCGTCCTATTTATCACATCTACACCCCCCGCGCCGACGTGACAACGCAGAGTAAAAACTTCTATAAGACACGCAGCATTTTCCCCCAGCCCCTGCTCGAAACCGGCGAAAAATGGTTCAGCCTCAACAACTGCGACGAGGCCGAAATTGCCCGCCGCTTTTCGCCCGAATGGGAAAAGAAAAACCGCCAAAAAAGACAGGCGAAATTTGCCGAACACCTGCACAGCATCGACCGCTACAACCGCGACGTTGCGCGCTATGAGAAATACATAGAAAAAAAGCAGCACGTCATTGCATCCAAGAAAAAATTACAGCGCAGAACCGACGCATCCGACATCTGCGAACAATATTACTTTGCCTCCGACGCGCTGGCGCTACACAGCCAGACCCGCAGAAATCATCTCGGCAGATGGATCATTGTTCTGGCAGGTTTATCCTATATTTCGCTGAATTTCTTCTCCGATTTCCGCGAAACCGTCGTTGCGCTGCTGCTCTATGTCATACTTCTGGCCGTGACACTGCTGGTTTTCAGTTGGGTAAAACGCCGTCAATATCACGAATCCTATGTCCTTTACCGCGCCATTGCGGAAGGTCTGCGGGTGCAGTTCTTCTGGTGTGCTGCCGATGTACGCGGCAACCGTCATATCAAGGCACAGGTGCAGGACTATTACCTGCGGCGGCAAAAAGGACATATCGAATGGGTCAGAATGGCGCTGCGGACTGTCAACCTGCTGGCCGAAGCCTGTCAAGACGGCAACAGCGACCCTGTCACACTGGAAGAAGTCAAAAATATTTCCGAACTCTGGCTGGGCAAAATGGACAGGTTCAATTCCGATTCCGGTGTGTGGGAATTCCCCCTGTCCCAGGAGGACGGCATTACAAAAATCAAGCACAACGGACAGTCGGGCTATTATCTGCAAAAATCGCTGCACCGTCTTTCCGATGTAACGCTTCCCGCCAAATCAGGAAAAAAAGCCATCAAGATCAGCCACTTCTTCTTCATGGGCCGGCTGCTCTCGATTCTGGCAGCAGTATGCATAGCGGTTTCCGTCATGCTGATCATCGGTCTGACCGCTGTCATAACCGTCTCGCCGGAAAATGCACTTCTCCAAAAAAACATCATAGCGGGCGTAAACCTGCAAAACTGCATTGTCTTTATGGCAGGACTGCTTCCCATCGCGGCAATGATGATGAAGGAATGCGCTTCCTTCATGGGCTACGACGAGGACGTGAGACGCTGCGCATGGTATTACAGCATATTTAAGCGCACCATCATCGAGATAGACGAATGCCTGAAAGAAAACGCCTATGCCAACGATAACGACCGCATAGAGGCCATCCGGTTCAAGCTGTTTGAGATCGGCAAGGAAGCCCTGATGGAAAACGCCGACTGGGTGATGCTCAACGAAAAACGTGCCCCCGAAATTCCCTCCAACTGACGCGCGCTTTCCGTTTCATTCAAAAAGCTTGTAAAATCAGGGATTTCCTGTTGACGATTGCAAAAAAATGTAGTAAAATACTCTTTGAATTATCATTTCTCTTAGCGTAAAGGACGTGGATTATCAATATGATGAGTCATCAGCTTTCTTCATGGCAGTCCGCCAATAATTATCGGACAGAAGGCGACGTGGTATATGGCGTTTATCAGGGCTGCGGGTTCGCGGTCAGCGAGGAGGACGGAGGCAAGCTCTTCATCTTCATGCTGTCGGCCGGTGACAACACGGCGTTTGACGATTTTGAAAACGCACTCGCTTCCACAGGCGGACAGCTCGCTGACGGACAGGTGGGCGATGTGGAAAATTATCTCGCTGTATTCTTTGACGAAAGCAGCGGCAATATTTCCAACGTCACAATGGATCAATTGCTGGCCTTTACCGCCTCGCAGGCGCGTAACTGCGGCTTCCGTGTGCCCAACACCTGCGTCAAATGCGGTGCCAGAGCCACCAAGCGCTCTTTTCTCAACAACATGGTGCAGCCGCTCTGCGCCGATTGCAGCGCGCAGAACAAACAGAGCCGCCATGCGGCTGCCCCTGTGCCGCCGCCGGTTTCTCCCTTTGCCACCGCTCCCGAACCAATGGTGTCACAGGATGACCAGTACGCCAGACAGTATTCCCCCCTCGTTCCTGACAGCAGCAAATATGACGATTCTTATGACGAATACGCCGGTATGCAGCCCCATTACGGCAATAACAATTCCTATTCCGACCCCTACGGCGGCACCTACAACGATGAGGGATATGACAACCCGGACAACGCGCCGATCTCCTTTGACGACAGCGGAGACGAATACCGCGACATCATGGGAAATGATGACGGCGATCCTTCCGCCACCCAGCTCGGCGGCAGCGTCGGCATGGGATTTCTGGGTGCCCTTCTCGGCGCGTGCATCGGCGTGATTCCCTATATTCTCATTGCGCTGATTGCCGATTTCCACATGGCAGCGCTCTGTTTCCCGGCAGGTATGCTGGCGGTGCTCTTTTACACCTTCCTCCACGGCCGCAGAGTCAAGGGCACGGGCATGGGGGTTTCCATCGGCGTAAGCGTTGTAATCTCGTTTGTCACGATGTTCCTCGCCATGGTATTTTCCTATGTCAACGATACACGGACTTTCGGACAGGCGCTTAGCTATGTATTCAGTCAGCAGCTCACTTTCTTCCTGATCAACAGCGTCTTTTCGATTCTCGGTTCCGTCTTCGGCGCTTTCTTTATGATCAACAAGATGGACGACTATTGCCGCGATTAATTTTCATATTTCTGACGATGCGGGGAACACTGATGACCGACAGGCCTTTTGGGGGCTGAAATCATGAGCGTTCCCCCTTTTTCTGTTTTACACAAGGAGTTTGATTATGCACGAGACAAAGCAAGAGCAAACCGTCGCCCTGCTCGCGGGTGTGGATCTGGGCGAGAGCGACACCGAGGAATCCCTCGCGGAGCTGCGGGAATTGGCCCGCACCGCCGGCGCGGAGGTCGCGGGCGTCATCTGCCAGAAGCGCCCTTCTCCTGATCCCGCCACCTGCGTGGGTTCGGGCTTTTTGCAGGAGATGAAGGAATTCTGCCTGAGCAACGATGTGAGCCTCATTATCTTTGACCGCGAACTCTCCCCTATCCAGCTGCGCAACATCGAGGACGCCACCGACGTGCGCACCATCGACCGCACCATGCTGATTCTCGACATTTTCGCGGGACGCGCCCGTTCCAACGAGGGCAAATTGCAGGTCGAGCTGGCGCAGCTGCGCTATATGCTCCCCCGTCTCACCGGCAAGGGCGTTGCCATGAGCCGTCTCGGCGGCGGCATCGGCACACGCGGCCCCGGCGAAACCAAGCTGGAAACCGCCCGACGCCATATTCACAGACGCATTGATTCGCTCAAGGAAAAACTGGAAGAGGTGGCCAGACAGCGCGGCAGACACCGTGAACGCCGCAAGCGCGACGGCGTGGTGACGGTCGCCATCGTGGGCTACACCAACGCCGGCAAATCCACCCTGCTCAACGCGCTCACCGACGCGGGCGTGCTGTCGGAGGATATGCTCTTTGCCACGCTCGACCCCACCGCCCGCGCGTTGGAACTGCCGTCGGGCAGCAGCGTCATGCTGGTGGATACGGTCGGCTTCATCCGCCGTCTGCCCCATCATCTGATCGAAGCCTTCAAATCCACGCTGGAAGAAGCGGTGCAGGCGGATGTGATTCTCAATGTGTGCGACTGCTCCTCCCCCGTATTCCGCGACCATCTGCGCATCACCAACGACCTGCTGCATCAGCTCGGCGCAACCGACAAGCCGATCCTCACGGTACTCAACAAAACCGATGCGGCCGACCCCGACAGCATTCTTGGCGTGGATGGCGTGAAAATCAGCGCTAAAAACGGAGAGGGCTTTCCGGCGCTTCTCGCCGCGATCGAAGAGGCGCTCCCCGTCAAAAAAATCCGCACGCGTCTGCTTTTTCCTTTCAGCGAGATCGGACAGTCCACCCTCATCCGCGAAAACGGCACCGTTTTTTCGGAGGAATACACCGATCAGGGTCTTGTCATAGACTGCCTCATTGACACCGTGACCGCCGAAAAAAGCAAGCGATACGCTGCTATGATAGATTAGTAATTTTTTATAAGATTATTACATTTTGGAATTTTTTATTCGAATATTTTGCAATCAAAACACCTGTCTTATTCTTTTCATCAAAATAAGGCAGGCGTTTTTTTGTGTGGCAGCGGCTCGTCGGGGAAACATAATAACGGCTGTCGTTTTTGTATCAGCAGCACAGCCGAAAAAATAGAAAGGATGATTTAAAATGCCCCAAAAAAAGACAGTCATGCTGTCGGCGGTCTGCGTGGTTGCGCTGTCGGCCGTCTTTGCGGTCAGCTCGATCTTCTACGCCTCCGCCGCCGCTCGGACAAAGAAAAAGACCGACACACAGACCGGAAAAACGACTTCCTCGGTTTCCTCAACCTCTTCGGCCGCTTCACAGACCACCCGCGCCACACAGCCCACACGCGCGGCGCTTCCCGACATCTCCTCGCTCAGCGGGAAAAAGGTTTGCTGGGGTCAGGGCACCAATTATGATGACCTCAACCGTCCCCATGACGCGGTGGAAGCCCAAAAGCAATACGGCGCGCTGGGCGGGCGCTTCCTGATAAATGACGGCGACCGGAAAACGCTTTGCCTGACCTTCGACGAAGGATACGAAAACGGCTATTCCGCCGCGATTCTCGACACGCTCAAAGAGAAAAACGTCAAAGCAGTGTTCTTTATCACGGGCGACTATGCCCAGCGGGAAGGCGATCTGGTGCAGCGCATGATCGACGAAGGACACACCGTCGGCAACCACACATGGAAGCACTATTCCATGCCGGAAAAGACGCTTGACGTCAGCCGCGGGGAATTGCAAGAGCTGCACGATTATGTCAAGGAGCATTTCCAATATGAAATGCACGTCATGCGCCCGCCGAAGGGAGAATTCTCCGAACAGACCCTTGCGCTCGCCTCCGAAATGGGCTACCAGACCTATCTCTGGAGCTTCGCCTACAAAGACTGGGATCCCAATTCGCAGGGCGACAAGACCGCTTCGCTCCAAAAGCTCAATGACCGTCTGCACCCCGGCGCGATCTACCTGCTGCACGCCGTTTCCTCTACCAACGCCGCCATTCTGGGCGACTTTATCGACAGCGCCCAGTCGCAGGGCTACACCTTTGTACTGCCAGCGTAAACTTTTTGATTTGCTGCGCCTTTGGCTGCAATTGCATTGAGAACAGCAAAAAAATTCCAATCATTAAATTTATTTTAATATATTACTATTTGTAATATCAGTCACGAAGTCCGAAAAAACGCCCGAACGTCTGCCGATTTCGGAGACATTCGGGCGTTTGGATATTTTTATGTGGCTAACAGCTAACAGCTAACAGCTAACGGCTAACAGCTAACGGCTAACGGCTAACAGCTAACGGCTAACGGCTAACAGCTAACAGCTAACAGCTAAC
>CAMHAV010000057.1 GCA_946182865.1 uncultured Clostridia bacterium | reverse complement strand
TGTGATTCCCTATTTTTGGTGCTTCAAAGCTATTTTGCGTGTGGGAAGTTTGAGTTTGTATGAAAAAATCAGTTGTTTTCCAGATCGCGCAGCCATTCGGCGGAGAGTGCGTCGGAGGGCATACGCCAGTCGCCGCGGGGAGAAATCGCCACGCTGCCCACCTTGGGACCGTCAGGCAGACAGCTTCGTTTGAATTGCTGGGTGAAGAAGCGGCGCACGAAGTTTTTCAGCCATTTTTCGATGGTGTCGGGAGTGTATTTGCCCTCAAAGGCACGCAGGGCAATGCGGTAAATTTTGTGAGGGGCAAAGCCGCAGCGCATGATGTAATACATAAAGAAATCGTGCAGTTCGTAGGGACCCACGATATCCTCGGTGCGCTGGGCGATGTCGCCGTTTTCTTCGGGAGGCAGCAGTTCGGGACTGACCGGCGTGTCGAGTACGTCGTACAGCACCGATTGCAGGGGTTCCTCCACGGTAGAAGCGACATATTCCACCAGATAGCGCACAAGGGTTTTGGGTACGCCGACATTCACGCCGTACATCGACATATGGTCGCCGTTGTAGGTCGCCCAGCCGAGCGCCAGTTCCGAGAGATCGCCGGTGCCGATGACCAGACCGCCGCATTGGTTGGCGGTGTTCATCAGAATCAGGGTGCGCATGCGCGCCTGTGAATTTTCGTAAGTGATATCGGTGGTCACGCCGTCGTGTCCGATGTCGGAGAAATGCTGCTGCACCGCCGCGTGGATATCCACTTCGCGGAAGGAGGTGCCGATGGCCTCCGCCATCTTCTGGGCGTTGGATTTGGTGCGGGAAGTGGTGCCGAAGCAGGGCATGGTGAGCGCCATAATGTTTTCCAGCGGATAGCCCAGTTGCGTGAACGCGTCCACCGTCACGAGGTAGGCGAGGGTGGAGTCGAGTCCGCCGGAGAGTCCGATGACGGCGTGCTTGGCGTGGGCAGCGGTCAGGCGGCGCTGAAGCCCCGCGCTCTGGATGTGGATGATTTCGCGGCAGCGCGCGTCGATGCTGTCCTTTCCCTGCGGCACAAAGGGCGTGCGGGGAAAGACGCGGGTGAGGTTCGTTTCGGTGACATTGAGGTCGAATTCGCCAATGATGGGGTACTGCTCCGACGGCGCGGCGGTAAAGGTGGACATACGGCGGCGGTCGGCATTCAGCTTTTGAATATCAATGTCCGCCGTGACGAAGCGTCCCGTTTCCCAGCGCTGCTCCGCCAGCAGGGAGGCGTTTTCGCAGATCATGCAGTGACCCGAAAAGACCAGATCGGTGGTGGATTCCCCGCTGCCCGCGCTGCAATAGGCATAGGCGCAGAGCAGACTGCCGGAGAGCGCCCGGACGATGGTGCCGCGATAGTCCGACTTGCCGATCAGCTCGTTGCTGCACGAGAGATTGCAGATGACGTTCGCGCCCGCCTGCGCAAGTCCCACGGAGGGGGGAGAGGGAACCCACGCGTCCTCGCACAGCTCCACACCCACGACCAGTTCGGGGAGGGAGGCGCAGCGGAAAAGACCCTGTCCCAGTAAGACCGACTGCCCCAGATAGGAGACGGATTCCCATTGAGCGGGAGCGGGGGTGAAGCGGCGGCCTTCATAAAATTCCGAATAGGTGGGAATGTGGGTTTTGGGAACCAGTCCGAGCAGCCGGCCGCGGTTGATGACGGCGGCGCAGTTGTAGAGCGAACAGCCCACGGGAACGGGTACGCCTACCAAGAGAAGCATATCGAGATCGGCGGTGTGGTCGATGATTTTTTGCAGCGCCTGCGCGGAGGCGTCAAGCAATGCCTGCTGCAAGAACAGGTCTTCCAGCGTGTAGCCTGTCACGCCGAGTTCGGTGAATACGGCGATTTTAACGCCCTGTGCCTGCATCTGCCGCGCCATGGCGACGATACGGGCGGCGTTTTCGGCGCAGTCACCGAGGGCAATTTCCGGAACGCCTGCCGCGATTTTAATAAATCCGTCTTTCATTCTTTCATCATTCCTTGTCGTGTGATGGAGGTACCATCAAAAGATAGGTTTATTATACAACTTTGCGGGGGAATGCGCAACCTGTTTTTTGCCGTCCGAACAGAAAAACGGATATGCCGACCGTAAAAGCGGCATATCCGTTGGAAATTATCGGATCAGGCTGATAAAAGCGGTTTTGACTGCGGCGGTGAAAGGCACGTAATTGACGACTTCCTCCGGGTGCAGCACTTCATTGATCTGGTCGCCGAAGAACAGATAGAGCAGCACCGCAATGCCGATCAGAACGCCAACCACCAGAATGGCGTTAAAGAGTGATTTGCCGGTCTGCGAACGTTTCTCTTTTTTGGCAATCTTGGCGGAAGAAGCGGAAGCGGCAGCGGATTTCTTGATTTTTTCGCTGTCCTGCGTGGTAGCGGCCACAAAGGTATCCTTGCTGGCGTTGACTTGATCGGGGTACACTTCGTCGAGCAATTCGTCGTAGGTATAGACGCGTTCCTCGACTTTTTCGGGCTCCTGACAATCCACTAAAAGCTGCTCGATGACTTCCTGAAGGGTGCCTTCGTCGCTTTCGTCGACGCGGATGCCTTTGACGTCGTCGCCGAAAAGCTGTGAACCCTGCTCGGACGTCGTTTCGTGGTCAAGATAGATGATGTAGGGGGAAATCTCCAGTTTCTGGGCCATTTCGAGCTGCTTCATAAAATAAATGGACTGGAGGGCTTTCTGCGACATAAAGACGAGAAGAACCTCACAGTTTTTGATGTTGTGCTTGCGCAGCGCGTCCACTTCAATTTCATCCTGCACGCCCTCGTCGTAGCGAATGCGGTAGCGGTTGTCCGTGAGCTTGACCAATAAAGGGAAAACATAATCGCTGTCTTCCAAAGAATAGCAGACGTAGGCGAATTTGCCGTCTCCTTTGTATGACTTAAAGGGTTTCTTGATAAGATTCAATTTCAAAACCTCCATTTAATTTTTTACTTCGACCTAATTATAACATAATTCATTAAAAAAAGTAAAGTATTTTATGGAAAAAATGAAAAAATAATGAAGACAGAAAACTCAGACCACATAGGCCCAGGCAAAATACAGATACAAAAGCATCAGAATGGCTTCTGACAGGAAAGAAACCGTCTGCAAAGCGAGAATTTTTTTACGGGAGACAATATCGAGATTGGTGCAGAGGTATTCCGTGCTGGCCGCCGAACCCGAAATCGCGACACATCCGAGGACCAGCACCGTGAAGGTCGTCAGCACCCGGATGAATCCCTGCATGACGCCGATCCATCCGGTCAGCAGGTGCAGCACCGTCAGCATCAGCAGCACGGTAAAGGCGGCGACGTTGGCGTAATAGAGAAAGCCGAGGTGAGATTTGGCGCTGAGCTGGGTAAAAAACAATCTGTCAGCCAGCGTTTTGCTGCGTTTTCTGATATACTCGCGGCTGCAAGCCTTGACGACTTTGCGCTGCACCATCCAGTACAGTTCGCAGTAGAAGAGCCAGCATACGGCGAGCGCCGCGAATTCCGCTAGATAAAACATGGTGCGACCACTTCCTTGCTGTTATTCAAAGCTGCCCAGCGCGTTGAGGCTCTGCGCTTTGAGATAGGCGTTGATGAATCCGTCGATGTCGCCGTCCATGACCGCGTTGATGTTGCCCATTTCGTAACCGGTGCGGTGATCTTTGGCGAGGGTGTAGGGCATGAAGACATAAGAACGGATCTGGCTGCCCCACGCGATTTCTTTCTGCACGCCCTTGATGTCCTCGATCTTTTCGAGGTTTTCGCGCTCTTTGATTTCAATGAGCTTGGACTTGAGCATCTTCATGGCCATGGCCTTGTTCTGCACCTGGCTGCGCTCGTTCTGGCAGGCGCAGACGATGCCGGTGGGAATGTGCGTGATGCGCACCGCTGAGTCGGTCTTGTTGATGTGCTGTCCGCCCGCGCCGCTCGAACGGTAGGTGTCGATGTGAAGGTCTTCCGGACGGATCTCCACTTCCACGGTATCGTCGATTTCGGGCATGACTTCGAGCGAGGCAAAGGAGGTGTGACGGCGGCCCGAAGAATCAAAAGGCGAGATTCTCACCAGACGGTGAACGCCCATTTCACATTTGAGATAACCGTAGGCGTTGGTGCCTTCGATGAGGATGGAGGCGCTTTTCAGTCCCGCTTCGTCGCCGTCGAGGTAGTCGATGGTCTTGACCTTGAAGCCGTGGCGTTCGCCCCAGCGGTTATACATACGGAAGAGCATTTCCGCCCAGTCCTGCGCTTCGGTGCCGCCCGCGCCCGCGTGGAACGTCAGGATGGCGTTGTTGGCGTCATATTCGCCGGTGAGCAGCGTGGTAAGGCGAAGTTCCTCGATGGATTTTTTGATGGTTTCCACCTCCGCCTCGGCTTCCGCGAGAAGGTCGAGGTCTTCTTCCTCGTCGCCCAGCTCCACCAGCGCGATGGTGTCCTCATATTTGTTGAAGATGGCGTCAAAGGCGTTGATCTTGCTTTTGAGGCTGCTGGTGCGCTTGAGAATTTTCTGGGAATTTTCCATGTCGTCCCAGAAATCGGGAGCCGCTGCCTGTTTTTCGAGCTGTGCAACCTCCTGTGCTAATGTATCGTAGCCGAGCGCCTCCTTGAGATCGTCAAGATCGGGCTTGAGATTGCGGAGTGTGAGCATTAATTCTTCAAATTGCAGCATATTTTTTCAGTCTGCCTTTCTGTTAATAATTTACATAACCATTATTATACATGATAACGGAAAAAATGTAAAGCGTCAGAATAAAGAATTTACAAATAGATTGCGTTATTAATTTCACACGGCTTGCTTGACTGCTTTGGCCGGATATGCTATAATAAAAATAGGAAGGGACGTGATGCCAATGGCAGCAAACCGTGAATATAAAGACCGTTTATTTAAATTTATCTTTGGCAATCCTGAGAACAAAGAATGGACGCTGAGTCTGTATAATGCGATTAACGGTTCACAATACACCAATCCGGACGATATCCAACTAAACACCATTGAGAATGCCGTTTATATGAGCATGAAAAACGATGTATCCTTTCTCATGGCGGATACGCTGAATCTGTACGAACAGCAGGCTTCCTTCAACCCGAATATGCCTATGCGGTTTTTGATTTACGCGGGAATGGTGTATGGCAGATATGTGGAAGAAAACCGCAGTTATCGCAGGTACAGTTCTAAACAGCAAAAAGCGCCCACGCCGAAATGCATATGTTTTTACAACGGCCAAGAGGATAAAGAGGACAGACTGGTCTTGCATCTGTCGGATGCCTTTGATACAGGGGGATCGGCGGACATTGAGGTCAACGTCACGATGATTAATATCAATTACGGACACAACAGCGAATTGATGAAGGGATGCAGACCGCTCGAAGACTACGCGAAGTTTGTGGAGTCGGTCCGTATCCATCGAAAAAAGGCTGTGACATTGGAAGAGGCGGTTGACGCCGCCATCAGCGAATTGGAATCTGACTCATCCATCAAGGCGTTTCTTACAGCGCACAAAGCGGAGGTGAAATTTATGTGTATCACAGAATATGATGAAGAAAGAACCATTGCCGAATTCAGAGAAGAAGGCAAAGAAGAAGGTCGTGCGGAAGGTCGTGCGGAAGGTCGTGCGGAAGGTCGTGCGGAAGGCGGGCTGGATATGCTGGTTCATCTGGTGAAAAAGGGATTGCTGACGCTGACCCAGGCGGCGGATGAGGCGCATATGACGGTTCCTGAGTTTCAGGCACAGATGGGCGCACAGGCATAGCCGTCCGGCAGCGGAAGGGAAGACAGAGGTATAGGCATTATTCCTGTGAAAACAAAAAAAACGAGAAATCGCAAAAAATAACTTGACTTCCCGAAGAAACTGTGCTAAAATTTTCATGTTGCGCAGACAGCGCAGCGATATCCTTGCTCCGAGAAAAACGGAGCCATACGTCCAGAAGGAGGTGCTGAAAGATGGAAAAGATGAAAGAAGCTTATGAGTCCATCCTTATTGTGTCCTGCAAGAACGGCGATGAAGCCATTGCAGAGGTAGTCGGCAAGTTCAAGAGCATGATCGAGTCGGGTGCTACTCTCGACAGTGTTGAGGAGTGGGGCAAGCGCAAGCTCACTTACCTCATCAACAAGGAGTCGGAAGGCTACTATGTTCTCTTCAACTTCACCAGTGACGCGGATTTCCCGGCGGAACTCGACAGAGTTTACAACATCACCGACGGTGTTCTCCGTTCCCTGATCGTCAAGAAAATCGAGAAGTCTGAGCCTGTTCCCGCTGCTGTTGCTCCCGAAGCGGAAGAAGCTGCTGCTGACGCGGAGTAATCGAGAGAGGGTACGAAAATGCTGAATCGTGTTATTTTGATGGGCAGACTCACTGCCGAACCCGATTACCGAACTACTCAGAGCGGCGCGACCATGGCCAGATTTACGCTGGCGGTTGACAGAGATTACAGCGGTCAGAACAATGAGCGTCAGACCGATTTTCTCGATGTGATTACGTGGAGACAGCGTGCTGATTTTGTCAGCAAGTATTTCCACAAGGGACAGCTTGTAGCTGTTCAGGGAAGCATTCAGGTCAGCAGTTACACCGACCGCGAGGGGAACAAGCGCAGATCATGGGATATTGTGGCCGATCAGGTCTATTTTGCCGAGGGCAAGAAAGACAACGGCTATCAGAACAATAACTATGACTACAGTCGCTACGATCAGATGACCCCGCCGCCTGCTCCGACAGCGCAGCAACCGTCCTACGGTGAGCCTGCCAGCTCTTACCAGAGCGGTGACAGCGGTGACTTCACGCCCGTGGCTGACGATGATCTGCCCTTTTAACTGACAGACGACACAATGAAACGACAAAGGAGGATTACTCATGGCTGAAAGACCCGAACGCAGAGGCCGCAAGGGCCGCAAGAAGGTTTGCAATTTCTGTGTGGAAAACATCAAGGAGATTGACTACAAGGACGTCAACAAGCTCAGAAGATACATTTCCGACAGAGCCAAGATTCTGCCCCGCAGAGTCACCGGAACCTGCGCGTTCCATCAGCGTCAGCTCACCACAGCGATCAAGCGTGCGCGTCACGTTGCGCTGATGCCCTACACGGCTGACTAATTTTTGTAAACAGAACGGCATATAGAGATGATAGCGATATCAGATATATGCCGTTTTTTGTTTTTTGTGAAAGGAGTGTGGTGGGTTCTGTGACTGAACGGACAATAGAGGATGTCATCCTGCAAGGGTTTGGAAAACCTTCGCGCGGCATGGAGTTGCTGCGTCCGCATCTGCCGCACGATTACTGCCGGAGAGCCGCCGCGGCGCTTCTCGCTGCGGAGCGGGGAAACATGCTGCTGGCTACGGGATTTTATGTTGCGGGAACGGCCGAAACCGACGGCCCGCCCGGAACGCTTTTTTTGGCCAAGGCGCTCAACAGGCTGGGGTTCTACTGCACGGTTGTTACCGACGAATATTGCAGTGGCTTCTTTGAAAAAGGGGACGTGGCTGTGGAATATGTGCCGCTGCATGCGGATGCGCTTTCGATCGTGGGATTATGGGACAGATACAATCCAAAAGCGCTGATGGCCATTGAACGCTGCGGCGTGAATGCGCAGGGAGATTACACCAATATGAGAGGCGAGAGCATTGCAGCGCATACGGCCAAGCTAGACCCGTTGTTTGATGAGGGTCGGCGGCGGGGAATTTTAACCGTGGGCATTGGGGACGGGGGCAATGAAATCGGCATGGGGTGCTTTCGTGAGGCCATAGGGCGCGAATTGTCACTGTCTCCCTGTGTGACAGAGGTGGATGTTCCTGTGATCGCCACCGTTTCCAATTGGGGCGCTTACGGACTTTGCGCCGCCTTGCAGCGGATGACAGGGGAGAGGCTTCTGCCCTGCCGGGAAGAAATACGGTCTTATCTTGCCAGTCTCACCGCAATGGGAAGCGTGGACGGCGTGACGCGGCAGCATACCCCGACAGTGGACGGTTTTCCGGAAGGCGTAGAGGAAACGATCATACGGGAATTGTCAGATTCCATTTTATAGGGAATAGATTTTTTCAGCCCGTTCCGACAAGATATAGTCTTTCTATCAACTGGGATAACAACAGCCCCGTACTCATTGTGTGATCACAATGGGTACGGGGCTGCGCTGTATGAAGAAAATGAGGATTTGTCTGAAATTTACAGGTGGGTTCCCTCCGCAGAGGAAAGTCTGGTGTTGCCGCTGTCCTGCGTGTTATTGGGAAAACTGTTCCGGGAACCGCCGGGCATGACGTTCTGGGAACCGCCGGGCATGCCGTTCCGGGAACCGCCGGGCATGCCGTTCTGGGAACCGTCGGGCATGCTGTTCTGAGAATTGCCGGGCATGCCGTTCTGGGAACCGCCAGGCATGCTGTTCTGGGAATTATCCGTGCTGTCGCCGCTTCTGCCTCTGTGTCCGCGCTGACCGCCGCCTGGGTTGCCATTGCCGGGAGCGCCGTCCATGCCGCCGCCCATACCGCCGCGACCCATGCCGCCCATGCCGTTGCCGCCGCCGACAACCAGCGAATCCATTGTCACGGAAGTGCTGGCGGAGCCGGTCTGCACCGTGTAGGTGGCGCCCTTCTTTACGTCGGGCGTGCTGATGACCACGCAATTGTAGGCTTTGGTGGGCGTGTAGGAGGCAAGCGTCTTGCCGCTGCTGTCTTTGAGGGTAACGGTGCCGTCGGCCGACTGATTGGAGACGGCCACGAGCATGGAGCCTTGGGTGGAATTGCCGTCGAAGTTCTGCGCCATGCCGCTCATGCCCGCCGCGATGACGGTGCCGCCGGTGATGGTGGCCTCGCCGTTGAAATCGAGTGCGGCGTTGCCGTTGTTGGTAGAACCGGAGACATAAACCTCACCGCCCGAAACGCTGAGCGAGCCGTTGGAGTCAATGCCGTCACCCGAGGCGTTGACATTCAGAACACCGCCGGAAATGTCGATGGACACGCCGTCCTGCGCGGCAAATTCGTTCTGACCGGGACGGCCGTTCATGCTGCTTTGGTCGTTGCCGCCTGCCGCGTTGAGTCCGTCATCCGAAGAAGTAACGCTGACATTGCCGCCGCTGATGGCAATGGACATGCCCTCGATGCCCTCGTAGCTCTTGGTGATGTTGACGGTGCCGCCGCTGATGGCGAGATTGGCGTCGGCGTGAATGCCGTCGTCGCCCGATGTGATTTCAAGTGTGCCGCCCGCGACGGTGACGGCGTTGTTGGAGTGGATGGCGTCGTCGGAGGAATTGATTGTAAGGGAGCCGTTGTTGACGGCCACGGAACTGTCGGATTTAATTCCTTTGGCGCTGCCCGAATCGGTGGTTGTGGCCGTTGCTCTGGCCGCGCCGGAGACTGCTGACGTCTGTGTTACAGGCAGCTCCGTGCTGTCAGCGGACATGCCTTTGCCCTTGCCGCCGCGCATATTGCCGTTTTGTCCGTCACCGCCAAACTGACCGCCCCATTGCCCCCAGTCGGCATTAAAGCTGCCGTCCTGCTTGGTGCTGGCGTTGCTGCTGCCGCCGCCTGTGGTGATATTAAAGGTGCCGTTGTCAATCTGAATCGCGCCGCTTGCGTCCATGCCGTCCGTGCCGGATGTGAGGTTGAAAGTGCCGTCCGCGATATAGATATAGCCGAGAGACGCGTGGTCCGTATTTTCGGCGTGCAGCGCGTCGGTGCCGGCGTTGACGGTGACGTCGCCGTCCGCCACACGGATGCTGTCGTTGGCGGAAAGTCCCTTCTTCTCGGATGTGATGCTGTAGGTGCCGCCTGCGATGACCAGATCATCCTTGGAGACAATGCCGTGTCCGTATTTGGCGGTGACGGTGAGCGAACCGCTGCCGTTAAAGGTGAGATCATCTTTGGAATACACGACTGCGTCAATGTCGTTGTCGTCAAACGCGACAAAATCCTTGGCGTTGGAGAGGGTGTTCTCGCTGCCCTTGGCAAGGGTGACGAATACCTTGTCCGCCTGTTTGACATACAGCGCGGCGCTGGTGTCGCAGTTGACCGTCACGCCGTCAAAAATCAGACGGACTTTCGCCTTGTCGTCTGCGTCCACGATAATCGCGCCGTTGTCAAGCGTACCGGAGAACAGATAGGTGCCTTCTTTACTGACGGTAACGGTGCTGCCCGAAACCGACGCGCCGCTGCCCTCCACATTGGCAGAACTGCCGTTGAGGGTGATTTGGGTGACTTCGGATTCATCATAGCCTACCTCTAAATCCTTGCTGCTGAACATGTCGGACGTATCGAGCAGCGTTACGGGTGAGGCAATATTATTGTTTTTAGCGGATTTGCCGCAGCCTGAGAAAGAAGCGATCACAAGTGCCGCCATAATGACCGCGGTGAATTGTTTGATTTTCATAGTTTTAAATACCCCTTTGCTATATTCGTTTCGGTGATGCTCTTGCATTTTATCGGATGACTCCAACGGTCGTTATCAGACCATTTGCTCGTTTACAGTTCGTTGGAGACGGTTTCTTTCTGAGTGATGTTGATTTCCAGATTGCCGTTGCGGCAGCGCAGTTCGTCGATAAACTGCTTTTCCTGTTCGGCGGATGCCAGTTCGATTTCATAGGTCAGCTTGAAGAGACTGCCCATGTTGGTGGTCTTGACCGTGACCAGCTTGTGAGAACGGGTGTATTTTTCAAAGAGATCGTCAAACATGCCGGTGTAGTCAAGGTTTTCGGGAATGGTGATGCTGAGTTTTTTGTGCAGGCCGTCGTTCCGGTTTGTTCCGAAGCCGACGAACTGATAAAGCAGCATTGCCGCGCTCACGATGACCGCGAAGGCCGCCGCGTAGCCGATGTAGCCCACGCCGCAGGCAAGTCCCGCGCCCATAGCGGTGAAGATCGCGCCGATTTCCTTGGCAGTGCCGGGCACCGAGCGGAACCGAACCAGTCCGAACGCGCCCGCTACCGCCACGCCTGTGCCGAAGTCGCCGTTGACCAGCATGATGACCATGGCAACGGCGGCGGGGAGCAGCGCGAGGGTGATGACAAAGCTCTGGGAGCCGCGGCTGCGGTATTTGTAGACCAGCGCCATGAAAGCGCCGATGACGAGTGCGGCGATCAGGCAGGCAAAGAAGCTTCCGGATGTGACGGCGTTGCCGGTGGATGTGCTTTCAAAGATGGATGTGAACAATGTATCAGTCATGGTAAATTCCTCCGTATTTTCATTGAATCAGATGGTGAATGGTTGGATTGAAGTGGGTTATTTTCAAATGGCTGCCTTCTGGCGAAAGTATTTGTGAATCGCCTCATAAGCGCGTCCGTATTTGGAAAACGACGTTTTATAAATGTGATTGTCGGACAGTGCCTTGACCATCCAGAGCGGCATCGCGGACGAAACCTTGATTTCCATGAGCGACTGACCCGGCTGGAGAATGGCCTCGCCATAGGGCTTTTGGGTGAGCGACAGATCGTAATCGCGCCACTGGATGTTTTCATCAAAGGTCACGCGGAACGTGTCGTCGTCCTTTGCGTAAAAGGCTTCGCGGTCGTAGGAAATGTAGACCTTTGGCGCGAGATCGCGGTAGAAGAAGCGGAAATAGTCAATTTCACTGCCGATCTGTCCGGGAAGTCCTCCTGTCAGATCGCTGCTGAGATAAAACATGGCGTCCCGCTCCGGCAGACTGACACGGCGCTTGTAAACGACGTCCCGGTATTTCTTTTTCAGCTCGACAAAGACCTTGCTCCCGGGCTTGGCGTGGCCGTAGCTTCTCACGCGAAGCTTTTCTTTATAGACCGGTTTTTCGATGGACTGCCGGATCAGGTAATAATCAGGCGTGTCAAAGTAAAGATTGCAGATGGTGCTTTTGCCGTATTCGTCGCCGCGCATATATGGCGCCATGGCGTTCATGATTTTTTTGCGCTGATCGCTTGAAATCAGGTATTTGATTTCATATCGTTCAAAGATGTTGTTGCTGCTCATAGGTGTTTACCTCCTTTACGCTACCTATTCTAAAACGTCAACCATAAATCAAGTTAAAAGAAACTTAAGTTTTTATTTTTTTAAAAAATTCATAATTTGAGTAGAAATTTATGAAAAGATGTGTTATAATGCAGGTATTGTATATTATCTGTTTTTTCGCCAGTGCGTTTTTGGGTGCGGATTGCCGCAAAACAGGAATGGATGGGCCGATGAAACATATTATGAAAGGGTAGCTGAATAATGATTAAAAGAATTTCCGTATTTATCATTGCCATTGCACTGCTGGGCAGTGTGGTTTCCTGCTCAATGCCCGATACGATTTTTGCTGAAGACGGGTTGTCGAAGCAATCCGACGAGCAAAACGATGAGAGTACTGATATTTTTAATTTTGATTTTAAACTCAACGGAGAGAGCTATGAGCTTCCGTTGAAGTACTCCGCTCTTTCCGCACGCGGATGGAAGCTTTCCGAGGCGACGGAGGATGCAGTTAATGAGGAAACGAAGGTGTATTCCTCCGATACCGTGCTGGAGCCAGGGGAATACTCCGATTATCTTCCGGGCGAAAAGGACGGGTATGTGATAGGATTGAAGTTCTGTAATAAGGGTCAGAAAGCCGCTGCATTACCCTCCTGCGAAGTGGTGGGCGTTAAGCTGGAAAATGACTCGATGGAGCTTCCTGATTTTGAAATGAACGGCGGCGTAACCATCGGTAGCCGATACGATGAGCTGGCAAAGGCTTATGGAAGACCTTCTTATGTCAAGAGTTGCCTGAAATCCACCGGTGAGCTGGTTTCGATCAATGATGTGGTCTTTAATGAAAGTGACGAAGATGAGATTCAGACGCTTTACTATGTGCTGACCGATCATTCGGCGTTTTCGTTCCAATTTGGCGAATATGAAGATAATTCCGATGTGGTGGTTTGCATCACGCTTGATAATGACACCGAGTCGGAAAAGTACTACGACTACACCAAGGATCTCAAGAGAATGTCAGATTCGATCAAGCTGTATAAAGGGCCGAGTCTGCTGGGAAAAACCTTCAGCGAGTTTGCTTTTAAATATGAAGGCAATCTTTATACGCTGCCTATCCCTGTCAAAAAGATGATTGATGATGGCTGGTCGTTTGCACGCGGTTCCTCGATTAGAGTACAGCGAGGTACAACAGCGGAAGGTGTGATTCTGCGTAAGGGAAACACGGCCGTGAGTGTTCTGGTGCATAATTATGATCTGAAATACGCGCGTACTCCGATTAACTGCTACGCAGTAAGTCTTTCGGCGTGTGTGGAGGGACCCAATGTAAATCTGCTTATGCCCAAAGGTGTTACGCTGGGTTCTGATGAGCAGGATTTGATTCAGGCTTTTGGCAAGGAATATGCCAAGACACAGATCGTTGATGAGACAACTGATACAAAGGCCGCCGATACGAATACGCTGGCGGGTGTTGGTACGACAGAGAGATTCGATATCCCTGGGTTGGAAGGCTGCTATATCGAAAAGACAATCAACGAGGACGAAACAGTCTATTCTTATGTAATGCCTGATGATGTGCCATCCGTTGTACTTCCGGTCTCTGTTACCGATATCGGGGATACGGGGAGTGATCTGATAGGAGACATCAGAAAGCATATTGATGTTTACGTGAACAATGTTAATCACGCGGTTGTCAAGGTGTATATGCAGAATTGTCCGGAGTATGTCGTAGACGAAAATGAAATTATTGAGCAGCAGATGGAAGCTGCAAGAAAGCTGGAGGAAGAAGCAAAGAAAAAAGAGCAAGAGGAGAAAAAAGCTTCAGGCAGTAAACAAGGATGATCAGAGTTTTCCTGATAGAATAGGATGATAACGGGTTAAGCGCAAACCTATATTGGGAGCTGATGGCTTTTTGCTGACAATAGATCATAAACACTGCACAGGCTGCGGCGCATGCATAGAGGCATGCCCGCAGCTTGCTGTAGTTAAAATCAGAGACAGATATAAATTTGTCTATCCGTCCATTGACCCGCAGCGGTGTACGGACTGCGGCAAATGTGATGAGGTATGTCCGTTACGCGGGCAGCCGGATACCCCCTCCGATGGATTGGGCCGTGACTTTCCGCCTTTGTATTATGCAGGCAAGGCAAGGGACAAAGCCACATTGTCCAACTCTCATGCGGGGGGGCTCTTTTTTTTATTGGGTAAGCATGTGATTGCACAGGAAGGTGTGGTGTACGGATGCGCTTTTGATGAAAACTTTCATCCGCGGCATATCCGCGCTTCGACGTTGGACGAATTGGAAGAAATGAGGGGCATCAAGCCTGTGCAGAGTGACACCGACGGTACTTTTTCATCTGTGCGATCGGATTTGGAGAGCGGTATGACAGTGTTGTTTGCCGGAACGCCTTGCCAATGCGATGGACTGCGGCATTTCTTGGGAAGGCACTGTGATAAGCTGATTTTGGTGGATATGCTATGCGGCGGCGTGACCTCAGAGGGCGTTTTTCACCGCTATCTTCACTGGCGGGAACAGCGGCTGGGAGGAAGGATACGGGATATTCGCTTTGAGAACAAACGTGCGTTCGGACACAAACGTGGAACACGGGTAATATTCAGATGGGGACATTTTCGCTATCTGCTTTCCCTGCCCGCACCGGTGGATTCCTTTATTTGTATGCTGCAAAGCGGCGCGGTGCTGAGACGTTCCTGTGGCAGCTGTTCCTATGCCTGCCCCGAACGCGTGGGGGATATTTCACTGGGACGTTTTGTCAATATCCGGCGTGCCCACCCGGATTTTTCCTATGACGGCGGCGTTTCGCTTGTGGTGGTATCCACTCCCAAAGGAAAGGCGCTGCTTGATGAACTGGCAGACGAGGTTGACTTGGAAACCTCCGATTTGACGCGCGCGTCCTACAACCGTCGCCTGGTGTCATCCGTCAGGCAGAGCCGCCATCGAAAAAAACGGCTGGACGAGATTTTTTCGGGTCATTTTGACGTAGCGGCGGAAGATTTTCGTGTAAGAGGGATGCTGTCCCGTATCATGATTTGGTGCCGTTGGCTGTTGCCTGACTGCGTGGCGATAGGGTTTGACAGAGCGAAGCGGAGAGGCAGAGCCCTTTTGAAACGAATAAGAAGTACATTGGCACCAGAAAAGAGATAATGTATCAAAGCCGAGTGCGATTTTTTGCACTTTGGCTTTGATTTTCTTTTTGAACATGGTATAATGCTATTTGACGGAAGAAAGGGGTTGTTTCAATGAAATCATCCGAGCTACAATTTAAAAAAATGACCGAGACGCCTGTCAACCGACTGGTGTTTTCCATGTCGATTCCGACGGTCATCAGCATGCTGGTGACCAATATTTACAATCTTGCCGATACCTATTTTGTCAGCAGCATCGGCACCAGCGCCAGCGGCGCGGTAGGCATCGTCTTTGCGCTGATGTCGATTTTGCAGGCGGCGGGTTTCATGATGGGACACGGCTCCGGCAGCCTGATCAGTCTGCATCTTGGAGCGAAAGATATTATAACGGCCAAAAAGCTTGCTTCCACGGCGTTTTTTACGGCATTGCTTCTGGGTGTGGTGATTGCGGTTATCGGAGAGATTTTCATTACGCCGCTGATGTATTTACTGGGAAGCACGGATACCATATTGCCCTATGCGCAGACCTACGCGCGTTGGATTCTGGCGGCCGCGCCTCTCATGATCGTGAGCTGCGTGATGAATAATATTCTGCGTTACGAGGGCAAGGCGGCCTTTGCCATGATCGGGCTGATGTTCGGCGGGGTGCTGAATATCGCGCTTGACCCGTTTTTTATATTCGGATTGCGTTTGGGGATAGCAGGTGCCGGATTGGCCACGGCGCTGTCACAGGCGGTGAGCGCCGGCATCCTGTGGAGCATGTTTCTGACGGGAAAGACACAGAGTGAATTCAGACTGCGTTATCTGTCTAAAAACCCGCGCGACTATGGAAAAATCTTCTTTAACGGCATGCCTAGCATGCTGCGGCAGGGACTCAACAGCATTGCCGCCACGCTGCTTAACAATGCCGCTGCCGTCTATGGCGACCCGGCGGTGGCCGCTATGAGCATTGTGGGACGGGTGAGCTTCATTATCTTTGCGGTGGGCATCGGCATCGGGCAGGGACTCCAGCCCGTGAGCAGCTTCAATTATGGAGCCAGACTCTATTCACGCGTGAAAAAAGCGTATCTTTTCACGCTTGCCTACGGCACGTCAGCGTGCGTCGTTCTTTCCACTGTCTGTCTGGGGGCCTCCGGCTTCATTATCCGGCAGTTCCGTGATGATCCGGAAGTGATTGCCATCGGAACGCCTGCCCTGCGGCTGCAATGTATCGCTTGCTGCGTGTGTGTTCTGTTCCAATGCACCAATATGCTGTACCAGAGTGTCGGCAAAAGCACGGGCGCATCCTTTCTCGCGGCGCTGCGCAACGGCTTCTGTTTTATTCCGCTGATTATAGTGCTGCCGCGTGTCTTTGGCGTGGACGGCATGATCGCCGCACAGCCTGCTGCCGATTTCCTCGCGGCGCTGATTACATTGCCCTTCGGCGTTCATCTGGTGACGACGCTTCCGCCGGATGGCGAAAAAGCCTCATGAGAATGAATCCTTTTCCTCTGAAATGAATCATTTGACAGCTCGATTATGCATATTTAGTGAGAATTGCCGTCAATTTTAAAGAAAATCCCCAGAATTTTGGAAAATCAGTTGACAATTGATGCATGTTAAAATATAATGTAAAGGATTCCGCATATCCAAATGGCAGTGCGGAGAAAACGAAATTGCCTGTAATCAGGCAGGAAAGGATTGATTCGATTTGAATACTGTCGAATTGAGTGCGATCATTCTGTATTTCTTGCTTGTCATCGGAATAGGCATCTATTTCTTTGTCAAGTCCAAAAAGAGTGAGAGCGAAAAGGAATACTTCCTTGGCGGAAGAAACATGGGCGGTCTGGTGGCTGCGCTGAGCGCAGGCGCTTCCGACATGAGCGCGTGGGTGCTGATGGGTCTGCCCGGCTCCATCTATCTCTACGGCGTGGGCAAGGTCTGGATTGCTGTGGGCTTGATGCTCGGCACGATTCTGGCGTGGATTTTTGTCGCGCCCCGTCTGCGCCGCTACTCCATCAGAGCCAACGACTCGATTACCATCCCGCAGTTTCTGACCAACCGCTTTTTGTCGCAGAACAAGGCGCTCCAGATTATCTCCGCGGTTGTGTTTGTGGTTGTCTACTGCGTGTATGCGGCCTCCAGCATATCCGCGTGCGGCACCCTTTTCAACACGGTGCTGAGCGTGGATCCGAGAATTGCCATGATCGTGGCGTCGGCCATCATCGTGCTTTACACCTTCCTCGGCGGCTTCAATGCCGTGTGCTGGACCGACTTTTTCCAGGGCCTGCTCATGCTGGCCGCCCTTATGCTCTGCCCGATCATCGCGGTCTTTGCCATGAATGCCGCCGATTTTGTGGTAGAAGGCAGCACGGCGCTTCCCCCGCATTACTACAATGTCCTTTCAAGCGGCGCTTTCAACTGGGCGAGCATAGCCGATATCATTTCCGGTTTCGGCTGGGGTCTTGGCTACTTCGGTATGCCCCACATTATTGTCCGTTACATCTCCATCAAGTCGGAGAAAGAAATGAAGAAGTCGCAGATTGTCGGCAGCTGCTGGACAACCGTGATTCTCACCATGTCGGCGATCGTCGGCCTGATGGGCAGACGCTTCTTTGGCGACGCGCTGGCCGACAGCAACAGCATTGTCTTTATCAGAATGGTCAGAACGCTTTTCCCGGCGTTCATCGCGGGCGTTTTGCTTTCCGCTATCATTGCGGCGGCCATGAGCACGGCGGATTCACAGCTTCTCGCTTCGTCCTCCGCGTTTTCCTCCGATGTGTATAAAGCGGTGATCCGCAAGAACGCCTCCAACAGGGAAATGATGTGGGCGGGCAGAATCATGGTCATTATCATTGCCGTGATTGCCTTTGCCATTGCGAGCAGCCCGAGCTGCCAAGGGATTATGGCGCTCGTGGAATGTGCGTGGGGCGGCTTTGGTTCGGCTTTCGGCCCCGCCATCCTTCTGGCGCTCTATTGGAAGCGCTTTACTTATCCCGGCGCGGTGGCGGGCATCGTCACCGGCTTTGCGGTGGATATGCTCTGGTACTTCTTCCTGAGCGGCAAAACCGGCGTTTATGAGATCGTTCCCGGCTTCCTCTGCGGTCTGCTGGCGGCGGTGATCGTCTCCCTGCTCAGCAAGAAGCCTTCGCAGGAGGTGCTGGACATCTTTGAGCAGGCGAAGGCCCCTGTGGAGTCGGCCGAGGCACCTGCGGATGCCGGGGCACCTGCGGATGCCGGGGCACCTGCGGATGCCGGG
>CAMHAV010000056.1 GCA_946182865.1 uncultured Clostridia bacterium | reverse complement strand
GGGAATGGGGTGTAATTAGTATGACATATTTACATAAAGCTTCATTTGAAAACGGCATAATGAGATATGAATATGGAATAGTGAAAGGCGTATACATAGGGGCTATAGAATTTAGAGCGGATGTGGCTACAGATGCTTCTGATGAAACAAGAGATTTTAAACTTATTTTTTACGATGATAATTCTTTTAATGGAGTTACAGCGCAAGCTTTACAAGGAGTGGCATCCTTTATTAGACAAAATAGTTTTCCGGATGATTATTTAAGGGCTACACATTGATAAGGCTAGGGGGTTGAAATATGAAAAAAATACTGCTTGGCACTGTAAAAACCGTTCCCGCCGTGTTGTTGTATGCCTGCGGCTTGTTTGTGCTGCTGTGGGACGTAGGCGGCGGACGACGGTGGCTTTGCATATTGATCGCGGCGGTTTGCACACTGCTGTGTTACCTGCTGCTGCGAACGGTACATCGCAGGTATGCAATACGCATAGCGTCATCCCTGTTGGTTGTCATTGTCTTGGCGAATGCCTTCCTTGTCAAAGAGGACTTTTATCGCGGCGCGTATATGACAGTATGTGCCGCTGTCGCTCTCATTGTGCCGGCACTGTTCATCGTGCTGCTGCTGGGCTGTGTCTTTATGAAAAATAAGAAAAATAAGAAAAAAATGAAAAAGCGCGAACCTGCGACGAAGGCGAAGAAATATGCCCGTTTGGAGCCGTCGGTCATCCGGGAGAAAAGCGAGGCGCAGGAGCGGCGCCAGCGTAGGCGGGAGGAACGCGAAGAAGACAGACAGGCGAAACGTCTCCGCAGGCAGCAGGAGAAGTTTTTCGCCAGAAGAAAATACGACGATGCTGCGGCGCAGCCGCAAAAGGTTTCGGTCAAAGCAAATGTGGACGTGTCATCCGACCCGCAGATCACCGGGCAGGAGGATTCACCGTGGCGCTTTCCTTACACTGAGCGGATATTGGCGGCAGTGGGGGCGGCTGTGATGTGCCTTGTCCTGCTCAATTATACCGATATGCTTTTCGGCAATCCGCTGGGACATCTGTGGGCAAAAGAGGCAATCGGAACCTATCTTTCCGAACACGGTAACGGCGATTACCGCCCGTCCGAAGTGGTTTATGACGCCTCTTATTTTGAGTACCGCTATTGCTGCACCATGCGCGTCCCCGACAGTGCCGACCGGTTTTTTATCGTTTCTTACCGATTGAAAGACGATGCTTTTTTCGACAGATTCCTTTCCCTTTTTGCGTCCGGGGTGGTGGAGGACGATTCTCATCGGAGGATTGAAGAAAAGGGGAATACCATTGACCGTCTTGAGAATGGGTTTCAAACCGAGATCAGACCGCTGTTGCAGACCTGCTTTGTGGATGAAAACGGTTATGTCAGAGAGAAGGATTATGAGTGGATAGACGCTTTCATTGAAAATGATACGGAAAAGTTCTATCTCGATATGCCCTTTGACGTGAAAAATATGCCTTGCGGTACTTATATCAAAATATATACCGAATTGTCCGCCGACGAGGCGTTCGCTGCCTGCCGGACGCTGGCGGTCAAGCTTTCGGCGCTCGGCTATCGCATTGACAGTTATACTTTCAGCGTACCCTGTGATGACGGTCGCTATGACTTATATGACCGTGTACCGTGCGACGTGCTGCTCAGCGCGGAAAGTGTCAGCGATCTGGCAGCCTATTGCCATGTTGACCCATACCGCACGCCGCAGTCTTTGTTGGATGGACGGTATGATTGGTGATAAATAAGGGAGTGTATCAAAATGAAAAAAGGGCTATTGTTCATGCTGGCATTGACGGCTGCGTTTCTTTGTCCCCTCACTGTCAGCGCGGGTGATTTGGGCGAGAATTTGGGATTTGAAACCAAAGAAATCAGTGAATCGCAAAAGCAAGCTATTCTCCGCAGCAGGAAATTGTCGTTTTCCGTGCAAAGATCAGAAAAAACAGGGCGCATAACGGATTACGATATTTCCGGCAAAGGGGAGATCGCGGTGTGTTATTCCGACGGAGGACAAGCCATTGAAGTGTATGACAATGACGGGGGGTTCCTGTATGAAATCTCGTTTTGCGTAGAAGCCGGAAGCTATGGCATTCTGTGGCATAATGAAAATCTGCTGATCCTGTCGGGGCTTGGAAATTCTGTGGTAGAAGTGTCACCGGAGGGAGAGGCGGTTGACGTGGTGATGGTGAATGAGCCGCAGGGGAACGAGTGGTCACAGTTCGTTGCGGTCAGCGGAAACGATGCCTATCACGGATACGTCTATCGGTTAAAGACCTGGCAAGGCTTTTTCAGCCGGAAAGTGACGAATGAGATTGTCCGACAGTCTTTGGCAAACGGTCAGGAAACCGTCGTATTGCAATGCCTGACAGAGGATGACGCCCCGTTTTTCTGGTGGGCTGGGTTTCCCGCGCTGTGTGTGCTTATATTGGGAATCACGTTCTTTGTCAGGAAAATAACGGGAGGCAATGACGGCAATAGCGTATTCATTTTTCATAAATAAAGATTGACAAATCAACAATATCATACTATAATAAATTCCACGTTATCTGACCGCCAGCCGGACGGCTGAAAACCAAACGAGGAAAGAATGTATGATAAGATGAATATTTTCAGGAAAGTCTTTTGCAGAACCTACCAGATCGCCTTTCATCTGGCGTTCCCCATTCTCCCGTACCGTGAACCTAAGCTGTATGAAGCGATTGAGGAGATCAAGGAAATTGTGGGGGCGGAGCAATTGACCTCTGTGCTGCTGGTCACGGACAAATTTCTGTATGAGAACGGTCTTACCAAGAAGCTCGAAGCGGCACTGGCGGAGTGCGGCGTGCGCTGCACAGTTTACAGCGATACCAACGCCAATCCCACGGTGCGCAATGTGGCGGAGGCGCTGCGTGTGTATCGCGCCAATCAGTGCAACGGACTGGTCGCCTTCGGCGGCGGTTCGTCGATCGACTGCGCCAAAGCGGTCGGCGCAAGGGTGGCTTATCCCAACAAATCGCTCGATCAATTGAAGGGGATGCTCCGGGTGCTGCGTCCCATCCCGACGCTGATTGCCATTCCTACTACGGCGGGAACAGGCAGCGAGGTAACTGTCACGGCGGTCATCACCGACAGCGACACCAAGCACAAGTACACCATGAATAATTTTACCTTTATCCCGTCTTATGCCATTCTCGACCCCACCGTCACCTATACGCTGCCGGTCTCGCTGACCGCTACCACCGGCATGGACGCGCTGACCCACGCGGTGGAGGCGTTTATCGGGCGCTCTACCACCAAGGAAACCCGTCGGCTGGCGCTCGAAGCGGTGAAGCTGATTTTTGAAAACATTCTCACCGCTTACCGCGAACCCACCAACGCCGAGGCACGCCGCAATATGCTGGTTGCTTCCTATAAGGCGGGTGTGGCGTTCTCCAAGTCCTATGTGGGTTACATCCACGCGGTGGCGCACAGTCTGGGCGGACAGTACAATATTCCCCACGGACTCGCCAATGCCGTGCTCATGCCTATCGTGCTGGAGGACTACGGCGACGCCGCCAGCAAGAAGCTCTATATTCTCGGTCGCGCGGCAGGCGTTGTGAAGGAGAATGACAGTGTGCAGGTCGGCGCAAAGAAGTTTATCGCCGCCATCCGCTCTCTGAACAAACAGATGAACATTCCCGAAACGCTCTCCGGCATCCGGAAAGGGGACATCCCCAAGATGGCGCGTCACGCCGACAAAGAAGCCAATCCCCTTTATCCGGTGCCCAAGCTGATGAACGCCAGGGAACTGCAAAAATTTTATATCAAAGTGGCAGAGGGGAGCAAGTAAAATGGAATTGGATATGATAATGCGGCAGCAGCGGGATTTTTTCCTCAGCGGCGCAACGCTGTCGGTGGATTTTCGCCTGAAGATGCTGAAACGGCTATATGCCGCCGTCAAACAATATGAACCCGACATCGCGGCGGCGCTGCGGGAAGATTTAGGCAAGAGCGAATACGAGAGTTTTATGTGCGAATCGGGTCTGGCGCTCAGTGAAATCGGCTACATGATCAAACATGTCCGGCAATACGCGCGGCGGAAATTCGTTTACACACCCCTCTCGCAGTTTGCTTCCACGAGCTACAAGCTCCCCACGCCTTATGGCAATGTGCTGATTATGAGCCCGTGGAATTATCCGTTCCTGCTGTCCATCGAACCGCTCTGCAACGCCATCGCGGCGGGCAATACCGCGGTGGTCAAGCCCAGCGCCTATTCCCCCGCCACCAGCCGCATGGTGGAGCGCATTATCACCGAATGCTTTCAGCCCCAATATGTCGCCGTCGTGACGGGCGGACGCAAGGAAAACGCCGAACTGCTCAACAAGAAGTTTGATTTTGTGTTTTTCACAGGCAGTCAGAATGTCGGCAGGGAAGTGCTGCGGCATACCGCCGAAACGCTGACCCCGGCGGTGCTGGAATTGGGCGGCAAAAGCCCGTGCATCGTGGACGAAACCGCCAAAATCGAGCTGGCGGCGCGGCGCATTGTCTTTGGCAAATACCTCAACTGCGGGCAGACCTGCGTCGCGCCCGACTATGTGCTTTGCCAAACGTCGGTGAAAGAGAAGCTCCTGAAAGCCATCCGCCGCGAGATCACCCTGCAATACGGCGCGAAGCCCCTTGCCAATCCCGATTACGGGCGCATGGTCAATCAGAAGCATTTCGACCGTGTGATGGGGCTGATCGACAGCGAAAAAGTGGTGATCGGCGGCAAGGGCAACCCCGAAACCTTGCAGATTGCCCCCACCGTCATGGACGGAGTGACATTTGACGATGCGGTGATGGGAGAGGAAATCTTCGGCCCGGTGCTGCCGGTCATCACCTATGACAAATTCTCCGATCTGTTCCCGCTGCTGGGCAACCGTCCCAAGCCGCTGGCTCTCTATATCTTTTCACAGGACAAGCGACGCATCAGGGCGGTCATACAGCGGATTTCCTACGGAGGCGGCTGCGTCAATGATGTGGTGGTTCACCTCGCTACCAGCGAGATGGGCTTCGGCGGCGTAGGGGAGAGCGGCATGGGAAGCTATCACGGACGCGACGGTTTTGAAACCTTCTCCCACGTCAAGAGCATCCTCGACAAGAAAACATGGCTCGACCTGCCTATGCGCTACCAGCCCTACGACAGAATCATCAACGGCAAACTGCTGCATATGTTTTTAAAATAAGCATCCAAAAAACGATTTCTTCCTTGGTAAGGAACTGCACCGGGAAAGGAAAACAAGAGGTGACGGGAATGGCATTTGACTATAAGAAAGAATACAAGGAATTTTATATGCCGAAAAACCAGCCTGCGATTGTGGATGTACCGACCATGCGTTTTATCGCGGTGCGCGGCAAGGGCGACCCGAATGAGGAGGACGGGGAGTACAAGCAGGCGATCGGATTGCTTTATGCCGTGGCATTTACCGTCAAGATGAGCAAGAAGGGCGACCACCGCATAGAAGGATATTTTGATTATGTCGTGCCGCCGCTGGAGGGGTTCTGGTGGCAGGACGGTATCATTGGCATAGACCTTGCTCACAAGGAAGCCTTTCAGTGGATTTCCCTCATTCGGTTGCCGGATTTTGTAACGGAAGCCGATTTTGATTGGGCGATCAGGGAAGCGGCGGCCAAAAAGAAAACCGATTCTTCCTGTTTTTCCAAGGTGTCGTTTTTTACCTGCCATGAGGGTTTATGCGTGCAGTGCATGCATATCGGCGCATATGACGACGAGCCGGAAACGATTGCTAGGATGCACACGTTTGCTTCTGAAAACGGCTATGACATCGACATCACCGATTCCCGTTATCATCATGAAATCTATCTCAGCGACGCCAGACGGGTGCCGCCTGAGAGAAGAAAGACGGTGCTGCGTCTGCCTATAAAGCCGAAAATCCAATAATACGCCGTTGCGTTGTATATGACAAAAAGGGTGCTGTCTCACTGGAATTTATCCCGGTGAAACAGCACCTTTGTTGTATTATTTATTAGTCAAAAGATTATCTTCCGATTATCCCTTGTATTCCGACAGGGTGATATCCACGGAATAATTCTGACCGTTTCTCCGGATGACCATGTTGATGGTGTCACCCACGGAGCATTTCTTGAGGGCGGCCGAGAGATCAGCGTCGGATTCGATTTCGGCGTTGTTGAGGGAGACAATGATGTCGCCGGACTTCAAACCGGCTTTTTCCGCGTCGGAACCGCTGTCCACCTTGGAGATATACAGACCCGGTTCGCTCACGCCGTACATCCACATGGTCTGGTAGTTGCCGACATAGACCACGGAGATACCCAGACCCACGCGGCCCTTGACATAGCCGTAGTTCATGAGGTCGCTGATGACGGTTTTAACGGTGTTGGCGGGAATGGCGAAGCCAAGGCCCTCGATGTCGGAACCGCTGGATTTGGCGTTGACAATGCCGATGAGGTTGCCGCTGTCGTCAAAGAGGCCGCCGCCGGAGTTGCCGGGGTTGATGGCGGTGTCGGTCTGGAGCAGTGTCATGGTCTCGCCGTCGATTTCAATTTCTCTGTCGAGCGCGCTCACAATGCCGCTGCTGACAGTGCCGCCGAGCTGTCCGAGCGGGTTGCCGATGGCGATGGCGGTCTGGCCGACCTGCAATTTGTCGGAATCAGCGACCAGCACGGCGGGGGTCAGTCCGCTCGCGTCGATTTTCAGCAGGGCGAGGTCGGACTTGGGGTCATCGCCCTTGATAGTTGCGTCGTAGCTGGTGCCGTCTTTGAGGGTGACGGTGATTTTATTCGCGCCTTCAATGACGTGATGATTGGTGACAATGTAGCCGTCCGTGGTGAATATCACGCCGCTGCCCGCGCCTTGGGAAATGTACTGCCCCATAAAATTGTTGGTGGAGACGATTTCAGTGGTGATCTCCACCACTGAGTTGGCGACGGAATTGGCCACATCTACCACCGAGTAGGCCGCCTGACTGCTGTCGTCGGAGGTGCGGTCAATCGCCTGAAAGACCACCTTGGAGCCGTCTTCCGTCTTAATGACGGTTTCGCTGCTGCCGCCGCCCATTTTGGCGCCCGCAAAGCCGCTGGTCAGTCCGATGACAGCCGCCGCCGCGACAGAAACCAAAACGGTGGGCAGATTTAATCCGCTTGTCTTGCCGCCGTTGTTCGGCGCACGGTAGCCGCTGTTCTGGGGGGCATAGGTCTGATAGCCCGTGTTGTAGGCGGGGGCGGAATAGGCCTGATTCTGCGGGGTATATTGCTGGGTGTATTGGGTCTGTCCGGTATAGGCGTTGTCCCTCTGGTTAGGGACGGGATTGTTCGCGCCGCCGTAGCTGTAGGAACCGTCGCTGTTGAATGGGTTGTTGTTATAATTGTCAGCCATGAGAAAAACTCCTTTATCTTTCAATTTCTTTGGATGAAGAAAGCCGGATGCGGGAAAATCCTTTCGCGGCCCGTATGGCTTTCATTGGTTACAGTATATTCCTGCTCAGTGATATCAACATGATTGAAATGAAAATAAATTGTGTTTTATATGTTATGAAAATGTGATAGCACAAAAGAAACCTTGCCAAATTTTACGCAACTATTCATAGTATATCCACATTTCGGGAGTATAATAATAAAAATATTTTTACATAATCCACAAGGATGAGAGGTTTTGCACCCATGAAGCATTTTATCCAAAAAAACAAAACATCACTGATCGGCTATGGCGGCGTTCTGGCGGTACTGCTGGCGGTGGCGGTGCTCTGGCTGGCGATGGGCAGAGGAAAAAATCCGGCGCCGGCGGTCGCAGAGGATGTATCGGAAACCGACGCGTATCTGTCCAATGTATCCGCGACGGATAATGTCTCGATGGACGACGTGACCATCGAGCGCGTGCGTGTCACCGAATTGGTGCAGATCGTTGACAACGGCGGCGACTGGGGCGGCGAGTCGATTGTCCAGCGCACGCAGATTTTCATGGTGAAGATCCTCACGGGCGAATACAAGGGGCAGGAGGCTGTCATGACGCTCGACCTGACTGATATCACGGGCACCGGCAAGGGCGTGATTGTAGCGGAAGTGGGGGATCATCTGCTGGGCTACTTTGTCACGGACGAAAGCGGCACGCTGGTCGGCACCTGCACCGGCTTTCAGCGCGACATTCCGCTGATGTGGCTTGCGTTAGGGCTGATTCTGCTGCTGGTGCTGTTCTTTGGACGCAGGGGAATTAAATCCTTCTCCGCGCTGATCGTCACCTGCGTCATGCTCATTTTTGTGATGATACCGCTGATTTACAACGGCATGGATCCCGTTCTGGCGGTGGCGGTGTTCGGCTCCGCTACCATCATTGTGACGCTGCTCATGGTACACGGTCCCTCCGCGTCGTCTTTGGCGGCGGGCTGCGGCGCTGTCGGCGGTGTATTGGTGGCGGCGCTGATTGCTTATTTTATGAAAAGCGTCCTCTGGATTACCGGCACGCTGGATGAGGAATCCATCAGCCTGCTTTACACCGACAACGGCTCCAAGCTGGATATCTCCGCCATTCTGTTTGCCGCTATCGTCATCGGCAGTCTCGGCGGCACGATTGACGTCAGCGTTTCCATTGCCTCTTCGCTGGAGGAATTGAAAGAGAAAATGGGCGACAACATCAAAGGGTGGGAGCTGGTGCGCTCCGGCATGTCCATCGGCTGCGATATCATGGGCGCGTCGCTCAACACCATGATTCTGGCCTATGTGGGCAGCTCGCTGCAATTGCTCATGCTGTTCAGCGCCTACAACATCACTTTAAAGGAGATCATCAACAACGAAATGATCACCGTGGAACTGCTGCGTTCCCTCGCGGGCTGCTTCGGTCTGCTGATGTCGGTGCCGATCACGTCCTTTGTGGCGGCGCTGGTGACGAGCAAGGGCGATATGGGCACTTTCCGTTTTGGCGATCTGGCGGCGGTCAAGGCGCTTTCCGGCATGCGGCGCAAAGCCGGCGGCGCGTGGCAGCGTTCGCTGGAGGAAGCGACGAAAAAAGCTGCCAAAAAAGAAGAAGCCGACGAGATGCCGCAGGTGAATCTCTTTGAACGCGCCAAGGCGCATTATGATGAAACGCAGGCGGAAGATGAATTTGACAACGACTGGGGAGAGTGAATCATACGGAAACAACTGACAAAACAAATGAAACATCATCCTTTTACGCGATTATCGCGCGGATGAAATACATCGACCGCTGGGCGCTTATGCGCAACACGCACAGCGAAAATCTGAGCGAACATTCGCTGGACACGGCGATCATCGCCCACGCGCTGGCGGTGCTGCGCAACAGGCGCTTCGGCGGGCATGTCAATCCCGAACGCGCGGCGCTGCTGGCCATCTTTCACGATGTGCCGGAGGTCATCACGGGGGATATGCCCACGCCCGTCAAATATTTCAGCGACGACATTCGCAGCGCCTACGCCGAGGTGGAAACCGCTGCTGAAAAGCAGCTTCTTTCACTGCTGCCCGACGATCTCAGGGAAGAATATGTGCCGCTGCTCACCCATCAGGGAGAGGATGAAGAACTGCTGCGCATCGTCAAATGCGCCGACAAGCTGAGCGCCCTGATCAAGTGCATCGAGGAGGAAAAGGCGTGCAACCGTGAATTTTCCGCGGCGAGGCTTTCCACCGAACAGGCGATCAGTGAGATGAACCTGCCGGAGGGCATTGCGTTTTTGGAGCAGTTTATTCCGCCGTTTGCGCTGACGCTCGACGAGCAGCAAAAATAAAGAAAAAATATTCCTTCTACTATTTCATTTATGTGTTAAAAGATTGTTGACATTTTACCCAATATCTATTAATATATAAATAGCGTTATGAATCGCTGTATTTTAGCAACGATGCTTCGTTGTATCATGAAAGGATGTTTTACTCATGGAAAATAACACCAATCTGCCCACGATTGCAGAGGCAGTCGGCAACGCTGTGGATGACATCAAAGTGCCGTCTGTGGATTCGATCGGAGAAATGCCGACGGTGGAGCTTCCCTCCGTTGACGCCATCAATCCCGCAGCGCCCCAGCCCATTCAGACGGTGCAGGCCGATCAGCCGACACAGCCCATCCAGATGACCCCGCCCGTGGAGCCTGTGCAGCCGACCGCTCCGACTTACACGCAGCCGGCCGCTCCGACCTATGCGCAGCCCACTGCTCCGACCTATGCGCAGCCCACTGCTCCGACCTATGCGCAGCCGGCCGCCCAGACCTATACGCTGCCCGCAACCAACTATCAGATTCCCACACAAAACAACGGCAAGCGCTCTGTCGGTCAGATTGTCTCCTTGATTTTTGGTATTCTGATCACGCTCTTTTTCGCTTTCTGCACGTTTGCCGTTGCGGTATATGACATTGATACCTATAATACAGAGGGTCAAGTGGATGTGGAAATGGGAGTCTATATTGTTTTGTTGATTCCGCTTCTTATCGGTATTCTGCTGATCTGGCTGGGCGCGAGAAAGAAGAAGAATAACGCGGTTTCCGCTCCGACTGCCACTTATGCTCCGGCCGCGGCAAGCTATACAACGCCCGCCTCGCAGGGTTATGTCGTTCCTCCCATGGCTGCTTCCACAGCGACCGCTTCGACCGCGACAATTCCCACAGCGACCGCTCCGACCGCGACAATTCCCACAGCGGCCGCTCCGACCGCGACAATTCCCACAGCGACCGCTCCGACTGTGACCGCCCCTGTTTCGGGAACGGCTGCCGAAACTGCGCCGCAGACACTTCCGACGACTGCGCCTGTTACCAACACCGCCGATTATCAGTATGCGGCTACCGCTATGATAGGGGATGACAGCGATAAGGTAGCCCGCAAGAGCGCACGCAATTCGGGCCTTCTCGCCATCGGCTGCATCGTGATCATGTGGGTGCTGGTTTTCGCTCTTGATCTGCTGTCGTGGTATCTGCTGATTATTCCGTTTATTCTTTCGTTCCGCGCCATTAAAACCTGTGTGAAATCGCCCGCAGGCTGGTTTGGCATGGTGCTTTCTGTTTTGTCAACGATAGTGCTGATTCTTCTGGTGATTGCAGCGAACGCTATGTAATCGGTTTTTCATCGGTTTCGATGGCGGTGAATGCACTGCAAAACCAAAAAATACGCTAAAAATCTATAATCAATCATCCCCGCTGTAACCCGAAAAAGTGGCAGCGGGGATTTTTTTAGAGGAAAGATTTCGCACATATACGTTTCTTGCTTTCACAATCACCTGTGTTTCATTTTCCGGGTTCATTTAGTGAGTGCACAGTGGGGAGCGTCACGCGTGAGCCGCAGCAGGAGGGAAAAGAGCAGGCAGAGCGACATGCCGAGCAGGGTGAAATTGTACCGCGTGCGCAGCAGGACGATAAACCCCGCGAACGCCATGACCGTCAGCGTGACCAGCGAAACGGCGGTCATCACGAAATCGCAGGCGCGGTCGGAGAGGATGCAGCGCAGCAGCAGTCGGAGCAGTCCGCCCCCGTCGAGCGTTTCCACGGGCAGCAGATTGACGGTACCCATCACGAGGTTGAGCGAGGCGAAACGAGCCATGACAGCACAGCGAGGCACAAGAAAATAAAAAACCGCCGCGAGCGCCAGATTGACCCCGCTGCCAGCCGCCAGCACCGCCGGGTTGCCGTCCGCGAATTCCGCGAGGGGGCTGCTGCGGATCTTCAGACCGAAAGGCGTGAGACTGATTTCGGTGGGCGCGTGACCGGGCAGCAGCAGCATGGCAGTGAGATGTCCCGCCTCATGCAGCAGCGCCGAGAGTAGGCCCATGAGAAGCAGTCCGCTTTTGTCAAAGAGGGCGATGACGGCGGCAACGGCGAAGAAGTAAAAACTGACATTGACACGGACGCTGCGTTTGATGTAAAATGAAAACACGCTCAATTGTAGATCCCGCCGATCACCCATTCGGGATCATAGCGCTGGTTGTTTTTGCGGAATTCGATGTGCAGGTGAGGCCCCGTGGAGTTGCCGGTGGAGCCGACCCGCGCGATGACCTGCCCTTTTTTCACACTGTCGCCCGCCTCCACCAGCAGCTTGGAGCAGTGGGCGTAGAGCGTGCGGACGCCGTCGGCATGCTCGATCACCACAAAATTGCCGTAGCCGCTGTCATAGGTCGCGCGCACCACGCGCCCCGCTTTCATGGCATGGATGTCCGCCCCCTGCGGCGCGCCGAGATCCATGCCGGTGTGAAAGACATACCGCCCCGTCACGGGATTGACGCGGTAGTCAAACAGCGACGTGACCCGCGCGGCATCGAGGGGCGGCACAAAGTCCGTGCCGAAGTCGATCTTGTCCAGCCGCACATGGGCGGGGATGTCCAGCTTGCCGTTGTAGCTGGCGGAAACGCCGGAGTCGATTTCCTCCGTGTCAAGGAATACGTCGCTCAGATCGTCGTCCACCGTCAGCACCACGTCAGCGGCGGCGCTGTCAGTGGAGGTCTGCGCCACGTCGGCAGCGGGGGAGAGGCTACCCCCTTGGGAAAAAGCGGCGGAACCCTTGTCCGATTGGGAAAAAGCAGCGGAATGCCCCGCCGAGGCGCAGAGCATGAGCACGGCCGCGATCACCGAGCAGACGGTAGCGGTGCGTCTGGGATGGGCAAGCAGCCCCCTCTTGGCGTGGTTGTTTTGAAACTTCCTGCAAATGATTTTCATTTAAAAACCTCCTGTTTTGTTGGCCGTTAGCCATGCGCTTTATTATCGTCTGGTGCCATATATATGCGGTGTTGGGAAAAATATGCCACTATTTACAGATCGGAAAATCAGGGCTTTTTTGGTTTAAAGCGCTGCACGGATGAAGGCGAAAAATGTATCGTTTGACACATTTTTAACAATCGGAAAATGGATGAAATTTGTATAGATTAGCTGAATTTTATGGATAATTATCAACATTGTGCGTGCAAATTTGACTTATATGTAAAATTTGGCGAATTCTGCCAAATGAAAAAAATAACTGTAGACAAACAATATAAAAAATGATATAATTAGTGTGTTAAAGAGTGCAGTCTGACGATGTATTCTTTCGATGTATTCTTTCAAACAATTGCCGTCGTCCGGGGATATCCGGGGCGGCGGCGAAATTTTGTTGCAGGGAGGCAATATTTAATGCAGAAGCGAATCAGTACGCTGCCTTTCAATGGCACTGCAGAACAAAAGAGCAAGCTTGACGCCGTGATCGCCGAGCACAAGTCTCAGCCCGGCGCGGTCATGCCGGTGTTGCAGGCGGCTCAGGAAATCTACGGGTACCTGCCGATCCAGGTGCAGGAGATGATCGCCGACGGATTGGGCGTATCGCTCGAGGAAGTCTACGGCGTGTCCACTTTCTACGCCCAGTTTGCACTGTCCCCGAAGGGCAAGTACAATATCTCGGTATGTCTTGGCACCGCTTGTTATGTCAAAGGTTCAGGTGATCTTCTCGATAAGCTGGTGGAAGAACTGAAGATCCAGCCGGAGGAATGCTCCGCTGACGGTATGTTCTCACTCACCGCGTGCCGCTGCATCGGCGCGTGCGGTCTGGCTCCCGTCCTCACCGTCAATGACGATGTGTACGGACGTCTGACCCCCAAGGACATCCCCGGCATCATCGCCAAATACAGACAATAATTTATTATACGGAGGTGCCATCAATTAAATGGAATCATTGACAATCAAGTCCCTGTCCGATCTGCAAGCCATCAAGACCCGTGAATACGTTCACGTCGCGATGCGTAAGTCGGCAGACGAGGCGAAGGAATATGAAGGTAAAACCTACCGCAAGAATGTTCTGATCTGCGGCGGTACCGGCTGTACGTCGTCCGACAGCGAAAAGCTGATCGCGGCGATGAAGGAAGAACTCAAGAAGAACGGTCTTGACAAGGAAATCAATGTCGTGCGCACCGGCTGCTTCGGTCTTTGCGCGCTCGGCCCGATCATGATCGTTTACCCCGAGGGCAGCTTCTACTCCCGCGTCAAGGTAGAGGATATTCCCCGCATCGTCGAGGAACACCTCAAGAACGGCAATGTCGTCAAGGAGCTTCTCTATGATGAGACAGTCGAGGGCGACCACATCAAGAGCCTGAATGAAACCACTTTCTACGCCAAGCAGAAGAGAGTCGCGCTGCGCAACTGCGGCGTGATCAACCCCGAAGATATCAAAGAGTATATCGCGGTGGACGGCTACAAGGCGCTCAATAAGGTACTTACCGAGATGTCCCGCAAGGACGTTATCGAATGCGTCAAGGCTTCCGGTCTGCGCGGCAGAGGCGGCGGAGGATTCCCCACCGGTCTGAAGTGGCAGTTCGCGGCGGCCAATGAAGCCGACCAGAAGTATGTCTGCTGCAACGCCGACGAAGGCGACCCGGGCGCATTCATGGACCGTTCCGTCCTCGAAGGCGACCCCCACGCGCTCGTAGAAGCAATGGCAATCGCCGGCTACGCCATCGGCGCCAGCCAGGGCTATGTCTATGTCCGCGCGGAGTATCCGATCGCTGTCAAGCGTCTCTCCATCGCCATCCAGCAGGCGCGTGAATACGGCATGCTCGGCAAGAACATTTTCGGCACAGGCTATGACTTTGACCTCGACATCCGTCTCGGCGCGGGCGCATTCGTCTGCGGCGAGGAAACCGCTCTGATGACCTCCATCGAGGGCAAGCGCGGTGAGCCGCGTCCCCGTCCTCCGTTCCCGGCGGTCAAGGGTCTGTTCGGCAAGCCCACCGTCCTCAATAACGTGGAATCCTACGCCAATATTCCGCGCATCATCCTCAACGGCGCTGAGTGGTTCGCTGCTATGGGCACCGAGAAGGCCAAGGGCACCAAGGTCTTTGCGCTCGGCGGCAAGATCAAGCACACCGGTCTGCTCGAAATCCCGATGGGCACCACCCTTCGCGAAGTTGTCGAGGAAATCGGCGGCGGCATCCCGAACGGCAAGAAGTTCAAGGCGGCGCAGATGGGCGGCCCCTCCGGCGGCTGCGTTCCCGCGGAGCATTTCGACGTGCCGCTCGATTACGACAACCTCATCGCCATCGGCGCGATGGTCGGTTCCGGCGGTCTGATCGTCATGGACGAGGACAGCTGTATGGTCGATATCGCCAAGTTCTTCCTCGAATTCACGGTTGACGAGTCCTGCGGTAAGTGCACCCCCTGCCGTATCGGTACCCGCAGACTGCTCGAAATCCTCGAAAAGATTACCCAGGGCAACGGTACCATGGAAGACCTCGACAAGCTCGAAGAGCTTTGCTACTACATCAAGGCGAACTCTCTCTGCGGTCTGGGTCAGACGGCTCCCAACCCGATTCTCTCCACACTCCGTTACTTCCGCGACGAATATGTCGCCCATGTGGTTGACAAGAAGTGTCCCGCCGGCGTCTGCAAGTCGCTGCTCAGCTACGTCATCGACGCTGACAAGTGCAAGGGCTGCACCGCCTGCGCGAGAAAGTGTCCTGTCGGCGCGATTTCCGGCGCTGTCAAGCAGCCGCACGCCATCGACCAGACCAAGTGCATCAAGTGCGGCGCGTGCATGGCCACCTGTAAGTTCGGCGCAATTTCAAAGCAGTAAGAAAGGAGTGTTGCTGAAATGGATATGGTCAATATTAAAATTAACGGAGCGGAATATGCCGTTCCCCAGGGTTCTACAATTCTTGAAGCAGCACGCTATGCCGGAATTGAAATTCCCACACTTTGCTATCTGAAGAAAATCAACGCCATCGGCGCCTGCCGTATCTGCGTTGTGGAAGTCAAGGGCGCGCGTTCGCTGGTTGCAGCCTGCGTTTACCCGGTCAACGAGGGCATGGAGATCTTCACCAACACCCCCACCGTGCGCAACAGCCGCAAGACCACCCTTGAGCTGATTCTTTCCAATCACGACAAGAAGTGTCTCTCCTGCGTCAGAAGCGGTAACTGCGAGCTGCAAAAGCTCTGCAACGACTACGGCGTGGATGAAACCAAATTTTCCGGTGCGATGACTCCCTCCGAGATCGACGATTCCGCCGCCCACCTCGTCAGAAACAACAAGAAGTGCATCCTCTGCCGCCGCTGTGTTGCCGCCTGCCGTGAGCAGTATGTCGGCGTTATCGGCGCGAACGCCAGAGGCTTTGACACCAACATCGGCTGCGCTTTCGAGAAGAAGCTGGCGGATGTGCCCTGTATCTCCTGCGGTCAGTGTATCGTCGCATGTCCGACGGGCGCTCTCACCGAGAAGAGCCAGATCGACGAAGTCTTTGCCGCTATCGCAGACCCCACCAAGCATGTGGTGGTGCATACCGCTCCTTCCGTGCGCGTCACGCTGGGCGAATGCTTCGGTATGCCCATCGGCTCCAACGTCGAGGGCAAGATGGCCGCGGCACTGCGCAGACTCGGCTTTGACAAGGTGTTCGACACCGATTTCGGCGCCGACCTCACCATCATGGAAGAAGCCAACGAGTTTGTCGAGCGCGTCAAGAACGGCGGCGTGCTGCCGATGATCACCTCCTGCTCGCCCGGATGGGTCAAGTTCGCGGAGACTTATTATCCCGACTTCATCCCGAACCTCTCGACCTGCAAGAGCCCGCAGCAGATGGAAGGCGCGACCATCAAGACATGGTACGCCAAGAAGAACGGCATCGACCCGAAGGACATCGTCTGTGTTTCCGTCATGCCCTGCACCGCGAAGAAGTTCGAGGTCGGCCGTGACAACCAGAGCGCGGCAGGCGTTCCCGATGTGGATATCTCCCTGACCACCCGCGAGCTGGCGAGAATGATCGAGCGCGCCGGTATCACCTTTACCTCTCTGCCCGACGAGAAGTTTGACTCCATCCTCGGTGAATCCACCGGTGCGGCTGTCATCTTCGGTTCCTCCGGCGGCGTTATGGAAGCGGCTCTCAGAACCGCTGCCGACTGGCTGGAGAACAAGGACCTCGAGAGCGTGGATTACCACGAGGTCAGAGGCATGGCCGACGTGAAGGAAGCCACCTATCATGTGGGCGGCATGGACGTCAACGTCGCGGTCTGCTCCGGTCTGTCCAATGTGGCAAAGCTGCTCGACGCTGTCAGAGCCGGCGAGAAGAACTACCACTTCATCGAGATCATGTGCTGCCCCGGCGGCTGCATCAACGGCGGCGGTCAGCCCATCCAGCCCGCGTCCGTGCGCAACTTCGTGGACGTCAAGGGTCTGCGCAGCAAGGCGATCTATGAAGCCGACAAGACTATGCCGATCCGCAAGTCCCATCAGAACCCCGCCATCAAGGTGGTTTACGATGAGTTCTTCGGCAAGCCCGGCAGCCATGTGGCACACGAAGTGCTGCACACCTCCTATGTGGAGCGCAAGAAGTATTAATTCCTTATTAATACATTCCCCCCGCGCCTTTCCGGCGCACAGAATCACGGAAGTTTAAAGCTATAAAAAATCCGCCCGTTGGTTTTCTTTCCAAGCGAAAGAAGCCGGCGGGCGGATTTTTTAATGTGAAGTGTGAAATGTGAATTTGTGAGATTATGACGATTGTTTGTCCGGGAAGATCTGGCTTATAAGAACGGAAACGGTCATGCGTTAAAATGCCCGCCGTGTTTTCCATTGGAAAATGCAGCGGGCGTTTGCTGTCAGCAGGGGAGGGGGGGAAGGGTTGTTTTACTGGTTCAACGATTTTGTTTTCGTTTCAAATTCCGGCACCGTCATATTGGCTCTTTGCGCCGCGTCGGATATTGTCAGAATGCCGTCTTTTACAAGGCTGACAAGCGCATTCAGAAAACCTTCGGCTCGGCCTTCTTCTCTGCCTTCTTCTCTGCCCTCGGCACGACCTTCCGCTCTGCCTTCTTCTCTGCCTTCTTCTCTGCCTTCGGCTCGACCTTCCGCTCGACCTTCCGCTCGACCTTCCGCTCGACCTTCTTCTCTGCCTTCGGCTCGACCTTCCGCTCGACCTTCCGCTCTTGCGTCATTTCGGATTCCCTCAATTGCTTCGCACATATTCACATTCTCCTCTCCGTTGTCATAGTGCAGGTTTGAATTAGTGATGACATTTACCAAATCGGCTGTCTTTCTTGAAACGCTCTTGAATGCCGTATCTTCCGTTATCATTTCCCTGAGTCTTTTCTTATCCTTGGAATATTTTACATATTTTAAAGCAAGACTTAATTCCGTATGAAATTTTGCAAAGTCATTATCGGCTATTTCTGCAGGGGCGATCAGGTGCAGATGATAGTTATCAACAAATCTCAGTACTTCCTCATTCGCCGATAACATACTGTGCAAATCCCTTGGCGCCGTCCATTCGTCGGCGCCGAAATACAGTGTCAATGTAACGACCGGCAGTATTTTATCCGTCTTATAGAAACCGGAAAGAAATTCTGCTCTTGTTTCCGGCATCTTTTCGCCCATTTTATGCGAATTGGCGGTGTCCTCTATCTGGGCGACATACTGAATGGCATCATAGAGCATATTTCGCACGGGCATGGCGTAATGAATCTCCGACTGGTTTTCTATCCCGAGAAGCATATAGGCGGTTCTGTCATCCTCCATAGCCGTTACCATTTTCATCACATCGCGGTATTTTTGTATCGGAACGGGTTTATCGCCCTCGCCATAAGGCAATACGATAGATGTCGTATCTAGCGGCTTTAGTTGTTCAGGCTTTATGACCTGTCTGCCGCCATACAACAGAAAATTGAAAGCATCCGCAAAAGTTTCTCTGTCCTGCATATAATGCTTGGTAACAGTATCTTTTTCAGCCATGGGCGCACACATCCTTTTCTACTACATTATATCTCTTTTTCTGTTGACTGTCAAGGAGAATACAGCATTGTTTTTCATTGCCTAATCTGTCCGGATGAAACAAACCGGATGAAACAAAATCCGCCCGTTGGTTTTCTTTCCAAGCGAAAGAAGCCGGCGGGCGGATTTTTAATGTGAAGTGGTGGATAAAAAACGTTGCGTTTACGCTATCATGACAAGCCGGAGAGGATTATTGCTGTTCTCCCTGATAATGGATGGTGGCGTTTAAAAGGGCTGCGTTTTTTGTTTCATTCATGCCTGTTTTGTCTATCTGGATTTTTTTCCAATCTTGCTCCGCTCCTTGATAATAAATATCTGCCAGATTATAATCGCCTCTGAAAGCCCATTTATTTATTGGTTTTACAGACAAGGGAATAGTAATACTTGTCATATTATCACACCAACTCATAGAGG
>CAMHAV010000055.1 GCA_946182865.1 uncultured Clostridia bacterium | reverse complement strand
CGGCATTGCAAGCCACGGTGTAATGACGTATTTTAAACTTCTTCATTCGCTTTCACCAATCCGTACAGATCACCGACCTCGGTGAAATCGCCGATTACCCTGTCCACACCCAGCGACGCGAAAAACGCCCGGTCTGCTGACGACGCCACCGCCACGATAGCGCCCGCTCCCGCCGCGCGCGCCGCCTCGATGCCCGACGGCATATCCTCAAAAATCACGCACTCGGACGGCTCCAGACCGATGGCCTCCGCCGCCGCGAGGTACATATCCGGCGCGGGCTTGCTGGGATATTCGCCCTCATTGTAGAGGAACGTGTTCTGATTGAACCAGTTCCACAGGTCGAATCGCTTGATATAGAACTGCGCGTTGCCGCGTCCCGACGAAGTGGCCACCGCCATCGGCACTTTGCCGCGCTTGAGCGCGTCCAGCAGTTCCTTGGCCCCGTCTGCCAGATGGAACCTGTCCCCCATCGCCAGACACAGGCGGCGGTAAACCGCTTCCTTTTCCTCTCCGTGCCGCGCGATCTCCCGCTCGGTCAGGCTGTCCCCCAAAAAGTACCGCAGGATCTCGGCATTGGTGCGCCCGTGAATATGGTAGCGGAAATCGTCCTCGGTGATCTCCCTGCCGCACAGCTTGCGGGCGTATTCCCGCCACGCCTGTTCATGCTGCGGCGTATCAAACAGCAGCGTTCCGTTGAAATCGAAAATCACGCCTTTAATCGGATTGGTTGTCATCTTTTGGTTCCTCCCTCGTGTCGGCGCTTTCGCCTGTCATATCCAAATCGTCCCGCTTTGCCGTCCCGTCGGAAAAATCGTCTGTCAGTGGGGCGGTTTCCTCCGTGGGTGCTTTGTTTTGGGGTGTACTTGGCACCGGCGGTGTTTCGGATGCTCGGTTGTCGGATACCGCTGCTCCTTCTTTTGTCTGCAATGAATCGTCCGTAAAAGAAGGTTCCCGTTCCGTCACGGCGTCGGCAGTGCCGCTGCCCCTGTCGGAAACCATGCGGCTGAGATTCAGTTCCACCGCGCGAAACGCCATGCGCACCTTGCGTCTGCGCGCCGCTTCCTGCTCGGTGCGCATTGTTATATAAGCTCCCAGCAGGAACATCACGGCGGAGAATATCGCGCTGACCCGGAAAAACGGCGGACGGTAGGTCATCACGATCGAATTGGCGCCGCTCTCCAGCTCCACGCCGATGAGTCCGTCAAAGAGCTTGATGGGGTCCACCGTTTTGCCGTTGCGCCTGACCTCCCAGCCATATTCATAGGGAATGGAGGTAACTGCCATGGAGTTTCCAACAGAATGCAGCATGAAGCTGATCCTGCTGCCGCGGTGTGAAATATATTCTGCGCCGCCCGACGCAAGCTTTGCGCGAAACGCATCATAGGTCTGCGGCCTGATCACGGCAAAGATCGGCTTAGGCACTCCTTTGTCGCTGTCGGCACAAAGGTAAACCGCTGCAGTCTCCGTTTCCTCCGCCTGTGTCAGTGCATACACGCCACCCGCACAAGCACTGTGCCAATTGCTGCGGCTGTCATCATTAAATGCGTAGGAATACTCTCCCTCCTCCGCCAGCAGATACAGACGGTCACCTTTTTCCAGCTCCACTATATACCGTCTGATCTCGGTCGTTTCGTTATCAAACGTCCACTTGTATTTTTCATTGTCAGCGGAACTGTCCCGCCATTCCATGCGGGATGTGACGGGGACAAACCAATCGCTCACACCAAACCATTTTTGTGCCATCGCGTTCTGCACTTCAAAGGGATTCCCCTCGTTGATGATACTTTCGTCAAAGCGGAAAACGGAAAAGGCAGGTGACTGTACTTCATCCGAACGGAAATCCACACGGCCGTTCCGGTCGATCACACAACCTATACCAAAAAGCCTGTCCGTCAAGGGCGTGAAATTGTCCGTGCCGCCGTATTCGGAATCCTCCATCACACCCAGCCGCGCCGCAAACGCCGCCAGTCCGGGAATTGCGTTGCGCCGGAGGTCTGCGCCGTCCGACACGCTGTCGGTGCTGCGTCGTCGGAAAAAGGGCATCGAGTCCTTGCCCTCTCCGGCATATCCGTCAATCACCGCTTCGATTTTGCTTCTTTGCGCCGCTGTCTTGGCCAGCGCTGACGCGTGGAAATCGGAACGGATGCCGCCCACTGCCGCGCCACAGTGCAGCAGGCCGAAAAGCACCAGTCCCGCCGCCGTAACGGCAGTCAGCTTTCTCTCCGACTCGCGCGGACTAAACGGGTGCAACGACAGCTTAACAAATACCGCCGCCAGCAAGGCAGCCAATCCGAACTCCGCCAGCAGAGCAAAGACATTTGCTCCACGCAGCACCGCCGAGAGAATGGCAGTCAGCATATACACGCCGATGACAACCGGCACCGCCCATCGCGGCAATCCGTCAGCCTGCACAAAACACCGCGCCGTGGCGTATATCATGAGCAGCGCCCACATAAATCCGATACTGACGGTTTCCCCGCCGTAAGCGCCAAATCCCAGCAAATATTTGGCCGCCAACGGCACTGTCGAAGCAGTCAGAATCACTACCAGACCCACGCCCACCGCGATTTTCTCGCCGCGCGGTATCTTTTCATGAAGCAGAAATGCCATCATCCCCATCAGCAGCAGTCCCGCTATACAAAGACCGTAGCCTCCCTTTTCGGAAATCGTGCCATAGCCGCCGAAGCAGAGTGCCGCAAGCAGATCGGAGGTTGTGACCGACGCAAACGCGCCGTTTTTGTAATACATCGCACTCGCTCCCATCGGAATGACAAGCACCGAAGATGACAGCGCCGCACAAAAGACAGTCGCGGCAAACATCGCGAGTTTATAATACCGCTGCCGCACCGCACCGCGCCGAAAATAAAACGCGGCATACAGCACAAACGAAAGCAACAACCCCATCAGCACCAGCCGCGGCGAAGTGAGGAAAAACAATGCTCCGAACAGAAACAGCTTGAGCGGGCGCGATTCATAGACATAGACATAAATTCCCATCGCCAGCAGCGGAAAGAACACCGCCGCGTCGGCAATCGAGGGATAATAGGTGGCACACGCCGTAAACCCTCCCAGTGCGTAGCCGCAGGCCAGCGCAAAGGAAAACGGCATGCTGCGCGCCGCGCATTTACGGAGCATCCACCATGCGGTGAGTCCCGACGCGCCAGTGCGCAGTACGGTGATGAAGGAATAGGCCGCCGCCAGATGCTTCGAGCCGAAAAGCAGGGCGAAAAACAGGAAGGGCGAACACAGCCCCTCGGCAAATTCCGAGTAAAAGCTGCTGCCGTATCCGACATTCAGGTGATAAAACACGCCTTCGCCCGACACCACCCCGTCATACAGACGGGTAAAGCTCTCGAACCAAGCCGCGCCGTTCTGTGTGATCAGCGTGCCGTCTCCGAACGGCGTGATGCCGTACACCGCCAGCAGCAGCGTCATCACCGCAGCCGGCAGCGCAAAGGAGAGTCCCCCCCACAGCGCCGCGCTTTTCCTGTCCGGGGCACGCTCTGATGAGTGAATGTTATTGCTCATAAGTCTCCGCCTTCCGTTTCAACATTTGACTGTCAAACAGTATGATTTTATTATACTATTAACTCTTGGTTTTTTCAACGGAAATTTTGAGGATTTTGCCCTCACCGTACAACAAATAGCTAAAAAACATCGGCAGGCGCCTCCTTATGGGAAGTGCCTGCCGATGTCGCTGAATGAAAATTTAGAGGGGTAGGAATAAACAAAAAAGAAAAAGAAGAAAAAGCGAAGCGTAACTAGCGAGCGCAGCGAGCGTGGAAAAAAGACGCTCGCTAGTTATGCGCTGCGCTACGCTTTTTTTCTTTTTTTCTTACCCCAATCATTCGTTGTTCTTCAGCGCTTCGTTCATGGGGATTTTGCGGATGCGGATGTATTGCAGCAAGCTCACCGCAAAGTAAGACACCACGCCGATGGCCAGCATCTTGGCATAGGTGACAGGCGCGACAAAGAAATCCATCCAGCCGTGCATTTCCAGCATGAACACGCCGTAAATCCACTCCATCAGCACGCTGACAATCGGCAGCGTTACAAAGAGCGACAGCAGCACCACCCACGCGGTGGCCGAAAGATAGAGCCTGCCGATTTCGCGTCCGTTGTACCCCAGTATCTTGGTCATGGAGATGGCATTGGCGTTCTTCTCCAGTATCAGCTTGGAGAGCATGAAGATCATCACCATATAGAGGATAATCGCAAATCCGCCCATAATCGGGAACACCAGTCCCATCGAATCGTCGAGCTGATCGGCTACGACAACCAGATCATGCTCGGTGATCACGGAGGCGACATACGCGTCGTCAATGTCGTCGAGCCTGCGGTCGGTAAAGTAGCCCGTAAAATAATCGTCGTCCTTGTCGAATATATCGCGGAACTGCGTGTCGCTCATGAACACCGTCAGCGACGCGGGATAATGAATGGTATCGGCAATGCGGAAGGTGTATTCCTTGCTGCTGTATTTCTCCTTGAGCGTGACCTCGCCGCCCACTGCAAGGTGATATTTGGCAATGTATCCCTCTGACACCAGCACTTCGTTTTTACCGGTGGGAATCTCGTCTTTGAGGTAGTCGCTGTCCTTCTTCACGCCGTAGACCGTGATTTCCTCGCCGTAATCCTTGTCGAGCAGCTCGCCCACGCAGTATTTCTCCGCCTTTGCGTCACTGGTGGAGACCGGGGCGCGCAGGATATACTGGTACTCGGAGATCTTGCTGTCGATCACCTGCTCCTTGTATTCGGCCAGCAGCGGCGACATCATAATGCCAAAGAGCAGAATCAGGTTGGCAAACAGAATGCCGAAAAAGAGCGTGACAAAGGACGGGATGTTCTGGAAGATCACCCGCAGGCGGAAGCGCGAAAGGAAAGGCAGTTTGCCGGAGAGGTGCATGACCTTTTTCTTCTTCTTGGCGCTCAGGTCACGGCGCAGGAATTGGAGCGGGGACAGCCGCAGCTTGCGGGAAATCACCGCCGCGTTCACCGCAATCAGTATCGCGATCGGCACCACAGTGGTCAGCCAGAAGGCCTCGCTGCTCCACGCCGTGATATACTTCGTCAGCGAATAGCTGTGCAGATAGAGTCGCGCGAAGTAATCTTTCATCACCGTATAGCCTAAAAGGTTGCCCAGCACGGCGGCGATCATGGCGATGATGATCGGCAGTGCCATGTAATGCCGCAGCAGTTCCCCACGCGTATAGCCCGAAGCCCGCAGGGTGCCGATCACGGCCGCGTCCTGCTCGATGGTATTGGTGGCCGTCACCGCGAAGATGAACGCCATCACCACCATCACGACATACAGCAGCGCAATGATCATCGCCTTGTCGCTGCCCATATCGCTTCCCGTGAACATAATCGCCTGGTTGTCGGCGCGTTTGAGAAAGTCGGTGAGAATGGCGCGGTCGGCCAGCCATTCCATGATATCCTCCGCCTTATCCTTGCATTCGTCGTCCGAAAGGGTGCGGTCATCGTTGACCCAGCTGTAGCAGTAATGACGGTTGGCCAGCGGAAACGCGTCAAAATCGTTGTCGGTCACCAGCGCCACGGTAAATTGCTTTGCGTCTAACATCATGTCGGTGTTGTTCTTGAAAAGCGCGCTGTAATCGCTCAGCGCCACAATGCCGCAGATATGATAGGTTCTGCCGTTGACTTTAAACGCGTCTCCGATCGACAGATCGTTGTTTTCGGCATACAGGCGGTCAATGGCAATGTCGCTTACCTTGGACGGGAAGGTCCCGTCGAGCAGATCGGCGAGGTTGACGTCGCCCCGCATTTTGTAAAAGCGCACGGTGCTGCCGTTGTCCGCCTCCTTGTCCACATAGAAATTCTCGTAGACCTTCACCTTATACATCCGCTCCATGCCGAGAAAGAAGTCCTCTTTCGCCGGCATATACAGGCTGAAATGACCGTCCTCAATGTTGTATTTCTCAAAGCTCTGGTCATAGGTCGTTTTCAGGCTGATATCCGAAACCAGAAACCCCGAAACCATCGTAATGGTGGCAAAGATAAAGACAAAGATCACCATATATTTGCCGAAATCCTGCGTCAGTTCCCGCCACAGGCGTTTGCCGAGGGGATTTTTGGTTTTTTTCGTTTTTTTCTTTTTCTCTGTACTGTTCATATGTCCGTCACTCCCTCCCCGCTATTACCAATCGAGGTCGGCTGCGGCGATTTTGCTCTCGTTGCGGTAATTTTTGCGAATCTGCCCGTCGCGCAGCTTGATGATCTGATCGGCCATGTTTTTGATCGCGTCGTTGTGGGTGACAATGATGACGGTATTGCCGTACTTCTGATTGAGCTGCTCGACGAGCTGGAGGATATCCTTGGAGGTCTTGTAATCCAGCGCGCCCGTGGGTTCGTCGCACAGCAGGATGTCGGGATTTTTGACGATGGCGCGGCCGATGGCGGTGCGCTGCTGCTGGCCGCCGGAGAGCTGGTTGGGAATCTTGTTGCGGTGTTCCCACAGACCGAGGGTCTTCATCAGATCGTCCACATCGAGCGTATTCTTGCCCAGAAACGCGCCCACCTCGATATTTTCCCGCACGGTCAGATTGGGTATCAGGTTGTAAAACTGGAACACATAGCCCAGATGGTCGCGGCGGTAACGGGTGATCTTTTTCTCGCTCATGTCGGAGAGCTTTTGTCCGTTAATGCTGACATAGCCGCCGTCCGCCTTTTCAATGCCGCCGATGATGTTGAGCAGCGTGGATTTGCCGCAGCCCGACGAACCCAGCATCACGCAGACGTCCCCTTTTTCCACGCCGGCGGTAATGCCTTGCAGCACCTTGACGCGGCTCTCGCCTTCACCGTAATATTTTTCCAGATTGTTCAGTTCCAAAAACATGGTTCAAACTCCTCCTGTGATATATTATTTTTTTGGGAACCACGGAATGCAGCGGTTGACCCTGCGGCAGTAATCCGTGTAAACCTCGCCGTGCAGCGCCAGCAGCCATTTTTCCTCCGTGTGCCGGAGAAGCAGCGTCATCCAGCCCCAGAACACAAAGGGCAGCACCAGCAGACAGACATTGCCTTCGATCAGCAGCGCCGCCGTGCAGAAGATCATAAACGCCGTGTAAATGGGATTGCGCACCCAGGCGTAAACGCCGCTTTGCGCCAGCGTATTGGACTGAATGTGGCTTTCGATTTTCGCGCCGAACAGCGCATTGCCGTAAATTGTCAGCCCCGCCACAATCAGCAGCGCGGCGATCAGCACAAAGGGCATGCGGAGAAAAGCCGCCTTTCCCCACGGCAACAGGCCTTTTTCCGAAAGCACAATGCCTCCCGCTGTCAGTGCGACCATGACGATCACGCACAACGGCCCGATCCCGATATAGGGCAGATGCTCTTGTGGCTTGCTGTTTTTGCTCATGCTCCCGCCTCCGATTGCAATTTATAGTGAACAAATGAATAATTGTTCATACGTTTATTTTAACATACGATTCCGCATTTGTCAACCCCATCCTGCTAAACCGCACGAAAATCAATTTTTTTACTTCATTCCTTTTAATCTCACCCTTTTCACTTTGGAACGAATGACGCCCGTTGCTTTTTAACAAAGGGCCGATTTTTAAACGTACCCGGGCGCGGGGCGCAGGCCAATAGAGGCTGGCGCGTATGCCGCATTTTCGCTTTTTATAAAAGGGTATCTTCTCCTCCCGCTGCCGGGCTTTTGCCTCGATGCTCGCGTCGGGGGCGTACATTGCCAGTGTCAACTTTGTTGACACTGGCAATGTACGCAATTGGCCCGATGGGTTTGGTCATGCATATTTGTAACCTTTTTGTAATCGGGTCGAGGGTTGCTTTTATTTTTGATTTTTATTTCAGGACAATCCGCTAATGCTGTTGAGTGAGATGTCTCGCTATGGGATATCGCTATCATCGGAGATTGGCCGTCTCTGTATTTAGTTAAACATAACTAACTTTATAAGCATCAAAGCGGGAGCGGAATGTTTTGCCATTGCCATTCGCGCTCCCGCTTTTCTGCCATTCTTCCTCCGAAAAGGGAGAATGCCGTCAGGATGTTGTGTATATGTGGGTAAGTGATAGATGGATTTACTGCTTGTGGCACATGCCGGCGGAGGGACAATTGCTGCATCCGCAGCCGCAGGTGGACTGACCCTTTTTCTTTTTGCCGACCAGATTTACCACAATCAGCGTTACAATGACAATCAGCGCGAGGCTGACAATGATATTGCCGAGATTGGCTGTCAAAAATGCCAACATAAATTTCCCCTCCTATAGATTGCCCGCCGCCGTCCGGACGGATCGCTTGATCCTGCCCGGACGGCGGACGGTACACATTGTCATTGGTTTGTCGGATTTACTTTATCGGATTTACTTGGACTTCTTGCTGACTCTGACTTTCTGCTCAAGCTTGGTGCTCTCCTTGTAAGGACGGAAGATCATGAAGCCGAAGAAGGCCAGCAGAATGATCGCGGCGATCAGGCCGACGATATTGAGGTTACCTGTGAAGGCGGAGCCGATCTGGTACACGATCAGCGACACCGCATAGGCAAAGCCGCACTGATAGCCGATGGCGAACCAAGTCCATTTGGCGGAGTTCATCTCGCGCTTGATGGCGCCGATGGCCGCAAAGCAGGGAGCGCACAGCAGGTTGAAGATGAGGAAGGAGTAAGCGGACAGCGCGGTGAAGTTCTCGCGGAGATTCGCCCAGATTTCCCAGCCGTTTTCCGCGACTTCGTCAAAGCCGCCATAGAGCACGCCGAAGGTACCGACGACATTTTCCTTGGCGATCAGACCTGTCACGGTCGCCACAGCCGCTTTCCAGTCGCCCCAGCCGAGAGGCGCAAAAATCCACGCGATGGCGTTGCCGATCTTGGCGAGGATGGAATCGTTGAGATCATCCACCATGCCGAAGCCGCCGTCCGCAAAGCCGAAGCCCTGGAGGAACCAGAGAACGATGGTGGAGAGCAGAATCACAGTGCCGGCTTTCTTGATGAAGGACCAGCCGCGCTCCCACATGGAGCGGAGAATGCTGCCGACAGTGGGCAGATGGTAAGCGGGAAGCTCCATAACGAAGGGAGCGGGGTCGCCGGCAAACATCTTGGTTTTCTTAAGCATGATACCGGAAACGATGATCGCCGCCACACCAACGAAGTAGGCGCTGGCAGCCACCCAGCCGGCGTTGTTGAAGAGAGCGCCCGCGATCAGAGCGATGATCGGGAGCTTCGCGCCGCAGGGGATAAAGGTAGTGGTCATGATGGTCATGCGGCGGTCGCGCTCATTTTCAATGGTACGCGAAGCCATAACGCCGGGGATGCCGCAGCCCGTACCGATGAGCATCGGAATGAAGGACTTGCCGGACAAACCGAACTTGCGGAAAATTCTGTCCATGATGAAGGCGATACGCGCCATGTAGCCGCAGCCTTCGAGGAACGCGAGGAAGATAAAGAGCACCAGCATCTGGGGAACGAAGCCCAGAACCGCGCCGACACCGGCCACGATACCGTCCAGAATCAGGCTCTTGAGCAAATCGTTGCAGCCGATCGCGTCCAGACCGCTTTCAACGAGCACCGGAACGCCGGGAACCCACACGCCGTAATCAGCGGGATCGGGTTCTTCCGTTTCCGTCGCTTCTGTGTACTTGGCATAGTCAACGGCAAACTTTTTTTCCAGATTGCCTTCGTCGTCATAGATTTCAGCAATGGGAGTCGGATTCAGCGTCTTAAACTGTTCTTCCGTCAGCACGGCGTCTTCTTCCAGTTCAATGCCCGCTTCTTCCGCAGCAGCGGTCACAGCGTCAATCGCGGCAGCGGGTTCAACATATTCTTCTGCCGCCTCTTCATAGGCCGAGGTGCCGATGCCAAAGAGGTGGAAACCGTCGCCAAACACGCCATCGTTGGCCCAGTCGGTCGCCCATGTACCAACCGTGGTGACGGACACATAGTAAACAATAAACATGACAATCGCAAAGATCGGAAGCGCCAGCCAGCGGTTGGTCACGATCTTGTCGATCTTGTCGGAGGTGGAAAGCGCGCCTTCCTTGGCTTTCTTGTAGCAGCCCTTGATAATGGACGCGATGTAAACATACCGTTCGTTGGTGATAATGCTTTCGGAGTCGTCGTCCAGCTCTTTCTCGGCGGCTTTGATGTCCTCCTCGATATGCGCCAGCGTATCGGCCGGAATATTCATCTGTTCGAGCACCTTGTCGTCGCGCTCAAAGACCTTGATGGCATACCAGCGCTGCTGCTCCTCGGGCATATCGTGGACAGTCACTTCCTCGATGTGCGCCAGCGCGTGCTCCACGGGGCCGGAGAAGGTGTGCTGCGGGACGGTCTTTTCGCCCTTGGAAGCCTCGATCGCGGCTTCGGCGGCTTCCATCACGCCCGTGCCTTTCAGCGCGGAGATTTCCACCACTTTGCAGCCCAGTTCACGGGCGAGTTCCTCGGTGTTGATCTTGTCGCCGTTCTTCTCGACCACGTCCATCATGTTGACCGCTACGACCACCGGAATGCCCAGCTCGGTGAGCTGTGTGGTGAGGTAGAGGTTTCTTTCGAGGTTGGTGCCGTCGATGATGTTCAGAATCGCGTCGGGACGCTCGCTGATGAGGTAATTTCTCGCGACCACTTCCTCCAGCGTGTAGGGAGAAAGCGAGTAAATGCCCGGCAAGTCCATGATCACGACGTCGTCGTGCTTTTTGAGCTTGCCTTCTTTCTTTTCCACCGTAACGCCCGGCCAGTTGCCGACGAACTGGTTGGAACCGGTCAGCGCGTTGAACAGCGTGGTTTTACCGGAGTTAGGGTTACCCGCAAGGGCAATCTTGATATCCATTTGTTCCATCGTCCTTTCAATGTGTGGATTTTAAAAATTAGTTGGAGCTAACATACAGGCTGTCATGATCCCCGTCCGCCGTTACCGGCGGGCAGGGTATGGATAACGTTTACTCCGCCTGCACGTCTTCCGCTTCGATCGTTTCTACTTCGATCATTTCCGCGTCGGCCTTGCGCAGCGAAAGCTCGTAGCCTCTGACCGTGACCTCTACCGGGTCGCCCAAAGGCGCTACCTTGCGCACATAGATCTCTACGCCGCGAGTGATGCCCATGTCCATGATTCTGCGCTTGACCGCACCTTCGCCGTGGAGCTTGACCACCTTGACGGTCTGCCCGATCTTCGCCTCTCTCAGTGTGTTCATCTTTTTTTCCTCCTTCTTTTTTTCAGATTTTTTGATTTGTATAGTAAAATAATCTGAAACGCACCTTACACCATAATCTTGTTGGCCATTTCCTTGCTGATGGCCACGCGGGAATCCTTGACATTGACAATCAGATTGCCGCCTATGGTGGTGATTACCGTCACGCTGCCTCCCGCGACAAATCCCATATCTTCCAGATGGGAGCGCAGCTCGGGATTGCCGCCCACTCTTTTGATCGTATTTTCTTCTCCTACATCCACCAGACTCAAAGGCATCATATTCTGTTCCTTTCTCTATGTATCACACATCTGTCAATAAACGTCAATGAGGTTAGAATTTTCTAACCTTTATTATGTTAGCATCATCTAACCGTTTTGTCAATACCTTTTTTCAAAATTTCTCCCTCTGCCGCCTCCAAATCGCGTAAATATTTTTTGCGGAAAACTGTATATTTTTTTTAATGGGAAGTTGAAATAGGCAGCAAACCTCATCCGACTGCCATCAAAAAAAACCGACCCTCCCGCAGTTCGGTGCGGAAAAGGCCGGTTAGTTTTTATCTGAAACGGTTGAGCGTTTCGTCGTAGGCATAGCCGATGTCGGCGAGATTCGCTTCGAGCGCGGCGCGTTCCACGTCCATGTCATCGCACAGCGCGTCGAGCGAGGAATACTGATCTCTGAGCTTCATATTGATGACGCTGAGCAGCATCATTTTGTCCTCGGGCAGTTCCAAAACCAACACCTCCGTCTGTCCGTCAAGGTTCCCTCTGCAAAAATTACGCATTACGCATTACGCATTACGCATTACGCATTAGATTTAAAAATCTTCGTCCTCGTCTTCGTCGTACTCATAGGTGTAGTCGCAGCTGCCGTAGATGGGAACGTCTCCGATCTCGTCGTCATCGTCCTCCTGATCTTCCTCGTCATCCGCCTGCATACTCATGCTCAGTTCGCCGCTTTCCGAGATGGTGTAGCCGCCGTAATAGTTGGTTTCGCGTCTGCCCTCATCGTCGTGATAATCGTCGTAATCCAGCACATCCCCGATATCGTCATCGGCGGCGCTTTCTTCGAGTTCGGCGTGATACAGCACCTTGTCTTCGTTGTACGTCACGTTCTCGTCGTCGTCCTCGTCGTAATCGTAGTCGATGAGTTCCTCCTGCGCGTTGATATCCGTGCCGGAGAGGTGGTGATAGGTGCCGTCACTGCCGAGGCGGCGCGCCTTGACGGTGTCGCTCCAATACATGTCGATGTCCGACTTGATCTGCTTGAATACGTCGGGATCCTCGATGGGGAACAGCAGCTCCACGCGGTGATCGAGGTTGCGGGTCATCCAGTCGGCGGAGCTGAGGTACAGTTTCTGTTCCGTTCCCTCCGCGCCGAAAAGATAGACGCGGCTGTGTTCGAGGAAACGTCCCACAACGGAGCGCACCTCCACATTCTCGCTCAGACCCGGCACGCCGGGACGCAGGCAGCAGATGCCGCGCACAAAGAGCCGCACCTTCACGCCCGCCGCCGCCGCTTTGAAGAGTTCGCGCACGATGTCGGGGTCGGCGAGGGAATTCATCTTGGCGAAGATCGCCGCCGGCTGTCCCGCCTTGGCTTTCTTCTTCTCGGCGCGGATCAGGTTGGTAAAGGTCACGCGCAGCGCGTGGGGCGCCATAATCAGCTTTTGCATGACGGGCGCTTTGAAGTAGCCGGTGATGGAATTGAAGAACACCGTCGCATCCTCGCCGAGCTGGCGGTCGGCGGTGAGCAGCGAGTAGTCGGTGTACATTTTGGCGGTCACGTCGTTGTAATTGCCGGTGCCGAGGTGGAGATACCGCTTGATGCCGTCGGCTTCGCGGCGCACGATCAGGGTAATCTTGGAGTGGGTTTTGAGCCCCGCCACGCCGTAGATGACGTGCGCGCCCATGCGGGAGAGCTGCTCACCGAATTCGATGTTGTTTTCCTCGTCAAACCGCGCCTTGACCTCCACCAGCGCCGTCACCTGCTTGCCCTTGTCGGCGGCGCGTTCAAGAGCCGCGACGATGGGGCTGTTGTTGGAAACGCGGTAAAGGGTCTGCTTGATGGCAAGCACGTCGGGATCATCCGCCGCTTCGTCGAGCAGCCGCACCACAGGGTCAAAGCTGTCAAAGGGGTGGTACATCAGGATATCCTTGCGGGTCATCACGCTGAAAATGCTCTCGCCCGTACGCAGTTCGGGGCAGATCTTGGGGGTGTAGGGGGTATATTTGAGATGGTCAAATCCCGGCAGCGAATAGAGCTGCTTCATGAGGAAGGTCAGGTTGATGGAGCCGTCGATCTCATAGATATCGCGCTTCTCGATTTCCAGCTTCTTCTGGAGGAATTTGAGCATCTTGGGGTGGGCGTTCCTGGCGATTTCGAGGCGGATGACCGAACCGCGCTTGCGGGCTTTGAGCGAATTTTTGATTTCGCTGAGCAGGTCGATGGCCTCCTCCTCGTCAAACGAAAGGTCGCCGTTGCGGGTAATGCGGTAAGGCACGCAGTCGATGACGGTGTAGCCGGAGAACAGCTTGGCGATGTTCATTTTGATAATTTCTTCGATGGGGATGAAGATGTATCCCTGCGGCGACGGCAGCTTGATGAGGCGCTGGAGATTGTCCGGCACCTGCACGGTGGCAAACACCGGCTTGTCGGAATTGCAGTCGAGCAGCACGCCGATATTCAGGCTCTTGTTGAGGATGAGCGGGAAAGGATGGCTGCGGTCTACCGCGAGGGGGGTCAGCACGGGATAGATGGCGTTGTCAAACAGGCTCATGCAAAACCGCACCTGCTCCTCTTTGAGGTCGTCGCCGTGGACGATGAAAATACCGCTCATGCGCAGCTCGGGCAGCACCGACTTGTGATAGATGGAATACTCCATGCTGCAAAGCTCATGGGTGCGCTCGCTGATGGCAATGAGCTGCTGCTTGGGGGTCATGCCCGCGGGGTCAACCGCGTCATAATGGGCGCGCAGCTGGTCGCGGATGGACGCCACACGCACCATGAAAAATTCGTCGAGGTTCGAGGTGACGATGGACAAAAATTTGATTCTTTCAAAAACGGGGTTTTCTTCCGCCACGGCCTGCATCATTACCCTGTGATTGAACTCCAGCCAGCTCAGTTCACGGTTGATGTAATGCTCAGGCAGAATGGTCACGGACGCCATAAAAAGCAGCTCCTTCTCAAATACATAAAATTTTTCTCTGCACTTTTTATTACTATTGCATATATCATTTATTATAACACCCGCTCGCGGCAAATGCAACCAATAATCCGGCAAAAACAACAAAAAAATCAAGGCCCGTGCGTACCGTTCTGCCTACGCACGGGCTTGTCGTGGTTATTTTTTTCGTTTTTTACGTTTTTTATACGCGCAGACCGGCTGCCGCCGCCTGGGCTTCAAATTCATCCACCGTCATGTTGGCCTGTTCCGCCGCCTGCGCCACGGTCACGATCTGTTTGCGAACCAGATCGAACAGGGTGCTGAGCATGCCTTTTGTCACACCGATTTCGATGCCCTCGGCACGTCCCTCCGCGCGTCCCTCCGCGCGTCCTTCCGCACGTCCTTCCGCACGTCCTTCTTCTTTGCCTTCCTCCCGGAATTCGGCAATCGTCCTTTCCTCATCGTACTCTGTAATGCACATAAATTTCACCTCCGCTTTGTGCGCCGTCAAAAACGCTTTGAGCGTGGAATCGCTGTCCAGTTCGTTGATAGCGGCGTCGATGGCCTGTTCCAGCGTAACCGCCGTCCTGCGGCTGGCGCGAACCAGTTCCACAAACTTCGCGTAATCCCCCAGCGGCCGGCAGCTTTCGAGCAGTTCGCGGTTATGACCGTAATTGATATTAATCATGGTCACCGTGACTTCGATATCCGGCGGCACATCCGTGTCAAACGCATCTGACAGACGCAGAATGACCCTGTCTTCCCTGTCCTCTTTCCCGTTGTAAAAACAAATACATTTGGGAGTGGGCGCTTTTTGCTGCCTGGAGCTGTATCTGTGATAACTGCGGTTTTCCTCCACATACCGTCCGTACATCATGCCCGCGTAAATCAGAAACCGCATGGGCATATTCGGATTGAACGACGCCTGCTGCTCATAAAGGTTCATCGTATCCGCTATCAGAAAGGATACGTCGTTTCGCATGCTCATATACACGGCATTCTCAATGGTCGTCAATTGTATATCGTCCGGATTGGTATAGCAGGAACCGTTGACCGCATTGTAAAGACTCAGCGTCCATTCCTTATTGTCGGGATTGCCGAAAATAAACTTGAACAACCGGTCTTTGTACTGTCTGTTCGCCGGCATTGGCCTCACACCCTTTCTCTGATTTTATTATAGCATTTTTGATCAGAACAGTCAAGCCGGACGCTCGGGAAAATGGGAACTATTCCGCGGATAGTCAAAGGAAATTAAAAATCAAACATGACAATTTTGTCACCGTGGCATTCACCGTGCCGTCATGAAAGGGAGGTACAATAGGGGTATCATACAAGCAGGAGGAACCAGCACATATGGAAATTTTACGGTGTGAACATTTGACCAAGACCTACGGTAAAGGGGAAACGGCGGTGACGGCGCTCAACGATGTGTCGTTCTCTGTGGAAAAAGGGGAATTTGTCTCGGTGATCGGCCCGTCCGGCAGCGGCAAATCCACGCTGCTGCATATTCTGGGCGGTGTGGACAAGCCCACATCGGGCAAAGTCTTCATCGACGGCACCGATATGCACGCTCTGAAAGAGGACAAGCTGGCGGTCTTCCGTCGGCGGCAGATCGGCTTGGTCTACCAGTTTTACAATCTCATGCCCGTGCTGAATGTGGATGAAAATATCGCCCTGCCCCATCTGCTCGACGGACGGGAACTGGACAGGGAACGGCTGGATCAGATCGTGGCGCATCTCGGTTTAAGCGATCGGCGCGAAAATCTGCCCCATCAGCTCTCCGGCGGCCAGCAGCAGCGCGTTTCCATCGGACGCGCGCTATACAGTCACCCCGCCATTCTGCTGTGCGACGAACCGACGGGGAATCTCGACCGCAAGACCGGCGAGGAAATCGTGAACCTGCTCAAGGAATCCAACCGCAGCCAGAAGCAGACGCTCCTTCTCATCACGCATGACGAGGCGCTCGCGATGCAGGCCGACCGCATGATTTATCTGGAAGACGGCAGGCTGGTCAAAAACGAAGTCATTCGCGGCAATGTCTGATCGGGAAGGGCAGGGTATCATGAACAACCAAAACATCATCTTTCAGGTGACACGCCGTTATATGAAGCGCAACCGCCGGCGCACCGCCATTACCTTTCTCGGCATTCTTCTGATGGTCATGCTGATGACCTGCGTCTTTGTGGGCAAGGATACCGTGGTGAATTATCTGCAAGACGTCGCCGCGCTGCATACGGGAAGCTGGCATTTGATAGCGCATGGACTCGACACGGAAAACGTCTCCCAAGTGGCGGCTGTGGAGGGAATCGATCAGATCGGCTATTCCGCGCGGCTGGGACTGACGGATTTTCCCGCTTCCGCCAACGAGGAAAGACCTTATCTGGAGGTAAAAGCCTATTCGCCCGTTTCGTTTGAATTGCTGAACATTCGTGTGACACAGGGGCGTCTGCCGACCAGCGGACAGGAAATCGTCATTACGGAAACCGCCTTGCAGGACGGTTCTTCGGTCAGCATCGGGGACGTGATCGACGCGAAATTCTTTGACCGTTCCATTACGGGCATCAACGATTCGCTTTCCGAGAGTGTCTTCCCCTTTTACGACCTGACGGTGGGCTACGGCGAAACCGTGCGCGTGCCGCTCGACTTTCCCTATTATCCGGAGAACGGGGACTTCCGCCAGAACAAGGACTACAAGGGAACAGGCGGCCGCTATACGGTGGTGGGCTTTATGTCCTCGCCCTATTTTGAGAACCAGGGCAGCGCGGGCTATCCGGCGCTTACCGTATTGCCCGACGTATCGGAAGCGGCGGGGACGTTCAGCGCCGTTATGACCTTCCATCTCGACAAAATTGATTCCGTGAACGAAGTGAGCCGGCAGATCAAAGAAATCACGCAGGATGAAACCGAATCCAACAATACCGTGCTTGCCTTTTCCGCCAATGGCTCCGATTCGGTGGTCAGCAGCCTGACCGTTTTCATTGAGGCTTTCTTTGTGATGCTGATCATGGCGGCCTCGCTGATTCTGATTTACAACGTCTTTCAGATGTCCTACCGCGAACGCACCAAATATTTAGGGATGCTGTCGTCGGTAGGCGCAACGGGGCGGCAGAAGCGGTGCAGCGTGTACTATGAGGCGGGATATCTGCTTCTCCTGTCGCTTCCGCTGGGCATTCTGCTCGGCATCGGGGTGATTCAGGGCGGCATGCTCCTGCTCAAGCCCCATCTCGATAAGCTGATTCATAGCTTTCAGGTCGGTCTGTATGACGACCTTCCCGTCACGCTGTCGGTGCGTCTGTCCAATCTGCTGCTGGTGGTGGGCATGAGCGTTGTTACGGTCATGCTGTCCGCGCTGCTTCCCGCCCGCAAGATCGGCAAAATCGGCCCCGTGGAGAGCATTCGCGGCAGCGAAGGACGCGGCGGCAAGCGGTTCCGGACGCGGTTTGGTCTGCTGCGCAAGGGCAAAGCCGAGGCGCTGCTGGCCGTCAACAGCACAAGCCGCTGCCCCCATCTGACGCGCGGCATTGTGCGGAGCGTGGCGGCGTTCGGCGTGCTTTCGGTGGTGACGCTTTACGGCGCGCAGTCGGTTATCCGGCTGATCAATGCCCGGCTCGAAACCCAGGAATTTGTTTACAATTTCAAGGGCTACGATTATGTGCTTTACGGCGACCGCTGCTTTGAAGACCTTTACGACGAGGCGAAAGAACGCGTGGAAAGCGACAGCGCCGTGACCGATACCAAGGAAATCACCGATTTCTTCGGCAACAGCCAGATGAAAAGCAGCGGATTCAGCGACGAATATTGGAAAGGCTATGAGGAGATTCTGCGGCGGTATGTTCCCTCCGATGAGGATGCCGTACAGCAAACGATGACCGACGCAAGGGAGTATCCTGTCTTTCTCCATACGTTCTGTCTGGGTGACGAAGATTTCAAAAAACTCGCCGTCGCGGGTCACGCGGATATGTCCATTGCGGGCGACGCGAATACGCCGTGCGTCCTGCTTTGCAGCAAGGTGGAGATGACCACTCAAAATCTGAGCTTTTCGGGCGAAAAGCCGGATTATCATCTGGTCGAGGTACAGAACGCCTTCCGGTGTGAGATCGGTGAGAAGTTTCCGCTGGTTCTCTACCGCCCCAACGATGAAACGGGAGAATCGGAAATGGTCGATATCCCGCTGACCGTCGCGGGATTCCTCGACGAAGCCGCCCTCGCACCCTGGTTCACCGTACACAGCGAACACCCCACGGTGATCATCAACCAAGCCGCCGCCGATACCATTATGCAACTGTACGACGGCGTGAGCAGAGAGTATTCCCTCTATGACAAAATCCTGCTGTTCGGTCTGCAAGAGAAAGAGGGAAACGCGCTGCTGCGGGAACTTTCGCTGCTCGGGGAACAGAACAAGGGGCATATCGCCGTCATGGGCTTTGATATGCTGAATATGGGAGGCTTTGAGGACGCGATTGTCAGCATTATCCGCATACTCGCCTACTGCTTCACCGCGCTGATTTCGGCGGTGTGCCTGCTCAATCTCTACCATTCGGTCAAGGGACGGGCGATGGAACGGCAGCGCGAAATCGCCATGCTGCGCTCCATGGGTATGACGGAACGGCAGCTTCATAAAATGCTGGCGGTGGAAAATATTCTGCTGCTGGTCAAAGGCTGGTGTATAGGCGTTGTGCTGTCGGGAGGCTTTATACTGCTGCTCAACCGCGTGATGGTGTCACGTTTTGGAAATATCACGCTTCCCGTGCCTTATGGACTGATCGGAGGCATCACGGCGGCGGTCTGCGCGGCTATGGTGGGGATGACATGGGTTTGCTATCGCTTTTCCGATAAGGAAAGTATTGTTGAGGATATCCGGAAAGAAACGGTGTGAGGAGAAAGAAAAGTGGTACCGCATGGTCTTGCAATTGGCAGGAGCATGCGGTACAATAAAGGAAAAGAAAAAAGAAGAAGAAAAAGAAGAAAAAAGAAGAAAAGCGAAGCGTAACTAGCGAGCGAATGCGAGCGCGGGGTGCAGGGGACTGGTTCCCTGCCGGGTCAAGG
>CAMHAV010000054.1 GCA_946182865.1 uncultured Clostridia bacterium | reverse complement strand
GTATCGGAAAGATGAAAGAGCGGTTTGAAAACATTATTTATACCGGCAAAAGACGCAGCGGCATTGTGCTGCTTGTTGCGGCGTCGGTTATGTCCGTATTGCTTGGTATATTCGTTTCCTGCGGGAATGATTTACACTCTGAAACGAGCAATCAGTCAGACGAACAAATCGTTATCGGATGGATTCCCGAAAGAAGTTATTTTTCAGACTATCAAATAAACCAAGATAAAATTCAAATCGCGTATTCTGTTTGCTTATTTAATGAGACAGAAGATCCTGTAGATATTTCTATCTCTTTCATTTTCAGAAAGAAAGATTTAAAAGGTTGGTTACAATATGAATCTTTATATTTTGCGGAAGACGAGAATGGAGAAAGTTATGTAACCATTAAACCAATGACAACGGATAATTATACTTTATATTTTGAAGGAACCTATTTAGGAGGAACTGTCAATAAAGAACTGTTTCCAGATGATATAATAATGGTTGTAAAAGATTCTGACAATATCATGCCGATTGTTGAAACGGCGGGATTGGAATTGGTGGATATCCAAAAAATCCCCGATATGCCCTATCCGGCGGAGGGAGATTACCTGACGCTGCATGAAGCGCTCTATGCCTTTAATTACGCAAGGAGCCGAATCTATGCCGACATGATGAAACAGTCGGAGGAAGAACGGGGAGAGCCGGTCTATCTCGCGCCGTATGGCGGCTTTGCGGTTGACAGTCGTACATACTTCGGCTCAGGTGTTCCGTGCGAGGAATGGAAAAACAATCATTGGCATCTTCCCTTTCACTCCGAGACGAATGATTATGAATTTTGGCAATCTCCGCTGCGCCCTGTATGGGGCATTATCGTAAAACCGCCGAGCGAGGTGCCGGGTTACACGGAAACAATCTATGTGGATGCGCAGACGGGCGATATGTATAATGACTCGAAGCAAGGCGGTTATTATCCGTCGCCATACCTTGACCGCTCAGAATATGCGAGAATACTGCATGACGAAAGGACGCAAAATCAAACGACTTCCACAACGACAACCGCTGCGGAGCAAAATAAAGGTGCGACTAAGGAAACCGCTGCGGAGCAAAATAAAGGTGCGACTAAGGAAACCGCTGCGGAGCAAAATAAAGGTACGACTAAGGAACGCACCTCTAAGCAAAACACGACAGTCGCGTCTTCCGTCAACAAAGAAATTTCCGACCAAGAGCTTGTCACAATCAGGGACTTTTTACCGAATATATATATAGATGTAAAATATGCCACTGCCGATAATTTTACCGGGCAGATCATCTATGATTTCAGCGAGCCGTCATTGCGATACGGCACGGTCAAAAAGCTGATGGCTGTGCAGAAAGAACTGAACGGGCTTGGCTACAGTCTGAAAGTCTGGGACGCCTATCGCCCCATCGAAGCGCAGATGAAGCTGTGGGAAATCTGTCCCGATCCGGCGTATGTCTCCGACCCCAGCAAGGGATATTCCGGGCATTGCAGGGGAAATACTATTGATGTGACGCTCGTGACGATCGACGGAAAGGAAATAAAAATGCCGTCAGGCTACGATGAATTCTCCGCTCTTGCCGACCGGGATTACAGCGACGTTTCGTCCGCCGCGGCCAAAAACGCGAAACTTCTGGAAAGCGTGATGAAAAAGCACGGATTCAAGGGCTATCAAGCCGAGTGGTGGCATTACACCGATACGGTCAGTTACCGTGTGGTGAAATAACCAAGGGAGATGTCGAATAATGCGCTATAAGGAATTGTCCCGCACCGTGATGGCTTTGTCATTGGCTGCGATGCTGTCGCTTTCATGGGCGCAGCCTGCTTTGGCCGAGTCGGCTGCGGAAGCTATGCCATCCACTGCTGCGGCGAAGTCTGTCTCAACCACAACGGAATCTGCACCCGCAGCAAGTTCCGTTACAACCGCCGCGACAAAGGCCGTTTTTTCCACGCGGCAATATGTCGTGATCACCGGCAGCAATGTCAATCTCCGCCGTGGCGCGGGCACTTCCTTTGCCAAAATCGGCGCCGCCCAAAAGGGCGCGAAATATGTCTATCTGGCCCGCAAAAAAGCGAAAAACGGCAAGGTATGGTATCAGGTGCAGTATTCCTCATCGAAAACGGCATGGGTGATCAGTTCCTATTCACGGGTGGAGACAAATCTGTCCGAGACGACCACCGCTTCTTTTGTGCCGTCCTATGTGGTGATTACGGGCAGCAATGTCAATCTCCGCCGCGGCGCGGGCACTTCCTTTGCCAAAATCGGCGCCGCCCAAAAGGGTGCGAAATACACCTATTTAGCGAGTAAAAAAGCGACCAGCGGCAAGATATGGTACCAAGTGCAATACATGTCGTCTAAAAAGGCATGGGTGATCAGCACCTATGCCAGACGCGTCAACAACGACGTCTCTTTCTCGCCCTATCTGACCCGCACTGTCACCGTCAATAAAGGCCGCCAGCCGGTTTATTCGGAACCTGACGCAAAGAGCAAGCGCGTGGGAACCGTGAACGGCGGCGCAAAATATACCGTTGTGGAATGGGCGGATGACGGCAAGACCACTTGGTATGCGTTTAACCTGAAAGGGAAACGCGTGTGGATTTCCCGCTATCATACCACTGTCAGCAACCGCTTCCGAAGCATTCCCGTCAAAGATTTTTCTGACGGAAGCGTGCCGACGATCTACCTCTCACCGTCCAAACAGCCCCAGAATTCCTACGCATTCGGCAATACCAACGAGCAGAAAGAAATGTACCGGGTGGCGGCGGAGCTGCAAAAGATACTGGAAAAGGAATATGTCTGCACGGTTTACACTGCCCCCACCGATCTGTTTCTTTCGCTGGACGGACGTGCGCTCGATGCTTACAATCGCCATGCGGACGTTTATCTTGCCATTCACAGCAATGCCGACGGCAGCAGCGCCAAAAAGAGTTATGGCGCGGTCGGCTACTACCAGCCGAACAGTTCACAGAGCAAAAAGCTGGCGGAAAACATCGTGAAAGAAATGGGAAAAATAGCGCCTCGCCGGAGCAATGTCAAATCCTCTCTGGTCAACGGCATGTCGGCCTTTGACGGCATTGGCTATTCCGATGTGCGCGACCCCGCCTACTACGGTATCACCAGCGTGCTGGCGGAAGTGGAATATCACGATAACGCGGACAGCGCCAAATGGATCATCCATCACCCCCATCAAATCGCCCGTGCGCTTGCGAACGCACTGGAATCTGCTTTCCAACTCCAGCGCAGGAGCTGATGGTATCTCAGTGAGAAAGATTTCCCATTAACATATGTCAATGACAATCCGAACAATAAAAAAACTACTTGACAATGCAAAAGCAGCTGTAGTATGATGAAGCTACTATCTACTATGCAAAGTCAAGTAGTTTTTTATAGGAGGGAAGTGAAAGCTTGGACGATACACAATTGCTGAAAGGAGTGCTGGAAGGCTGTGTGCTTTCCGTTATCAGCAGGGGCGAAACATATGGGTATGAGATTTTGTCAGTGTTGATTGAAAACGGGTTTGACACGCTGATCGAAGGAACGCTGTATCCTGTGCTCACCCGGCTGCAAAAGAAAGGACTGATCGCCTGTCGCATCGGTAAATCGCCGCTTGGGCCCTCGCGCAAGTATTTCTCGATTACGCCGGACGGGGAAGGGTACCTCGCGGCGTTTGCGGAGAATTACGCGAAAATCACGCAGGCGGCCATGAACATTTTAAATGACGAATGAAGGAGCATGGGAATAGAACGTCTGCGTCTTACAATAGGTGCATATGGCAAAGCGTGACTTTTGTCATATCACATGATGACCAACGGCACTTATCATTTTAATAATAATATGCTATCATTTGATTGTCAGTTGAGTCTGCAATCATTCTACTATTTATGGAGGACATCATGGAACAGACAACCATCTTGAAGCTCAGCGGTCTGAGCAAGAAATTTGACAGCAGAACAGCGGTCGACCACATCTCTCTGGAAATCCGCGAGGGCGAGATTTTCGGACTTCTTGGCCCAAACGGTGCGGGCAAATCCACTACGCTGAATATGGTGTGCTCCCTGATCAAACCGACCTCCGGCAGCATCGAGGTTTTCGGCATGGACGCGGTCAAAAACATGAAGCCAATCAAGCGCCGCATCGGCTACATTCCCCAAGACCTTGCCATTCACGGCAATCTCAAGGCGTGGGAAAACGTGGAACTCTTTACCTCGCTCTACGGCATTCGCGGCAGGGAACTCCGCACGGCGGTGGACGAATCGCTGGAATTTGTCGGACTGTTCGACAGGCGGGGCAGCTATGCCAAAACCTTCTCCGGCGGCATGAAGCGCCGTCTCAACATCGCCTGCGCCATCGGACACAAACCCGACCTGATGATTTTTGACGAGCCGACGGTCGGCATCGACCCGCAGTCGCGCAATTTCATTCTGGAAAAAATCAAAGAGGCCAATCAAAAGGGCGCGACCGTCATTTACACCAGCCATTATATGGAAGAGGTGGAGGCCATCTGCACCCGCATTGCCATTATGGACAACGGCAGAATCATCGCGACCGGCACGCGGGACGAATTGGCGCGGCTGGTGACCGACCAAAATCCCGAAAACGTCACGCTGGAAGAGGTCTTTCTCACTCTCACGGGCAAGAAACTGCGTGATTACGCGGGAGGCGAGGGCTGATCATGATTCTCATCAAGAATAATTTCAAATTAATGCTCCGTTGCAAGCCCATTGCCTTGATTTTGGTTGTCATGGTGATGGTAACGGGGATGCTGTCGGCGGTATTCAGTGATCTGATGACCGACGATCTGGATTATGACAATTTTACATTGGGTTACAGTTTTTCACCGGACTGCGTGTATAAGCCGATTCAGCCGGTACTCGAAGACATCGGCAAGGAGAACGACATCCAGATGATCGCCCTCGCCGACGGCAGCGCACAGCGTACCATTCAAAGCGGCGCGGCGGATGTGTTTGCCGAATTCAGCGACGAGGGCTGCCGGGTGTATTGTTCGGATGACCGCCAGATCGAAGCCAGTGTGGTGGAGATGATCGTCTCATCGCTTCTCTCGGGCGCTTCGGGCGTGCAGATAAGCGATTATCTGAGCGAAACCAAAATAGATGTGCAGCCCATGCCGGATTCTCAGATGTATTATACCATCGCCTACACGGTGTATTTTGTCTGGTGCGCCATGATCGTGCTGGGCGTGGTGACGTCGAGCGAAAATAAAAACAAGATCGGCGCGCGGTTCAGGACAACGCCCGTATCCTCGCTCTCGGTTTATCTGAGCCGTTTTGTTCCTTCCGCCGTCGTCATCACCGGACTGATGTTTCTCGGCGCGGCCATCTGCACGTTTCTCTTTGACATTACATGGTCGCAGGTCACGCTTTGTGCGCTGATTCTGCTGCTTGGCTGCATTGCGTCGGCGGCGCTGGCCACCGTGCTGTTCAGCCTGATCCGGAACGTCATCCTCTGTGTCGTAGCGGGCTATTGTCTGCTGATGTTCTGGGGATTCTTCGGCGGCTCGTTCTGCCCGTATATGTGGGCGCCGTGGGCCGACACCATCCGCGATTATTCCCCCATCTATTACATGACGCGCTCCCTTGTGGAACTCAACACCAGCGGCAGCAGTCAATTCACGCTTCCCTGTGTCATCCTGCTCTGCGGCCTGTCGGTTGTCTGCATTCCTTTGGGCATGGCGGCAGTGAAACTCGGAAAGGAGAGCTGAATCCATGAGAGCTTTTTGGACAATGACAAAGACCAACTGCAAGCTGCTGCTGAGAAGCATAGGCTTTCTGCTGTGTCTGGTGCTGCTGCCTGTCGGCGCGTCGGCGCTGCATATGGTGCAGACCAGCGACAATTACGCTGATTCCCACGGCGGGGTGGCGCAAATCGAGGATATCGACAGCACGGTCATCATGGACGTCAAAACCGTCAGCGTGATTTTCGTAGACGCGGCCCATGACGATTTTTCAGAACTGCTGCTGCAATCGTTGGCGGCGGAGGACTGGTGCTCGGTGGGACATTACAGAAGCGACCCGCTGACGCTTGATGAGTTGAAGGCGCTGGTGCAGGAAACCTATGACCGCAGCTTTATGACGGGTGTGGTCTATATACCGGACGATTTTTCGGAGAAGCTCATGAAAGGCGAAAATCCGTCGCTCATCATTCTCAACGGCGAAAAGGACGGGCGGGTTGATCTGCTCAAAAGCAAAATCAACGCAAATCTCTCTGTCATCGCCGGCTTCGCTTCATCCGCCGAGAGCCAATCGCAGGCAGTCAGTGCCGCAAAGGCTGCATTTGACCATCTGCCGTCTGTCCGCACGATTGTTACAGGCAACAGCGACGCGCTGACGGAAACACAGATGAACCAGCTCAGGGATATCGGCTATGCCGTGGCGGTGCTGTCGCTTGCCTTTGTGCTGACGGGGTGTTTTGTGGCAAATCTTGTCGTGACGGAGAGCGACAACAAAGCGCTCCTGCGCATCGAAATGTCCGGCGTTACCATGATCAAATACGTGGCGTCAAAGGCGCTGACCGCCGTCATCGTCACCCTGCTGCAAACTGCTGTTGTCGCGGCGGCCACCGCGGCCTTTGTCGGCACCGATGTGGGCATTCCGTTTGGCAGTTATCTGCTGCTGGTCGGCACCATGGGATTGATTTACAACCTGTTGGCGCTGGTTTTCGGTCTTTTTCTCAAAAATACCACCTTTACGATTTACGCATCCTTTGGCGTGTGGGTATTTTCCAATCTCCTGTCGGCGGTCTATTTTGACTTTGTCACCCTGCCCGATTGGTGGGAAAAGCTGTCGCTGCTCATGCCGCAGAAATGGGTGATGATTGCCGCCGAAATGCTCATGAAAGGGCAGGATAACGCCTACGAGAGCTATTTCATCGCGTCAGCGGCGTTTCTGCTGGTGATTCTGACGGCGGGCTACCTTGCGGCAAGGCTCTCGGACGGAACCCAGAAGGAGTAGAGCGATTGCGCTCGCTTGGAGAATAAATAATAGATAATAAATAATAGATAATAATGTCGGAGCGCTTCGCGCTGAAATAGTAAAAACAAGCGGGTGAGGAAATGATTTTTTTCACACGCTTGTTTTTTCGTGACAAAACAGATATACGGTGGTATAATGTCGTAAAGGGGATGAAAGACCTTGGGAAATGAGAACGAAAAATCCCGCCTTTCGGAATTATGGGAAAAGCATTACTTTGTTTTAGTGAAATTCAGTTATGTCCTGCTGATGGCGGCGTATATGATGCTGCACAGCGAAATCGCATACCGTGATAATGTCCTCACGCTGGCGGCAGTGGCGGTCTGCGCCTGTGTCATGACGGTGTATGAAACGACGAGGCAAAAAAAACGGCAAATTCTGCTGCTTTTCGCAGAATTTGCCTGTGTGGCGCTGGGCATGAAATGGTGCGACGGCGCGTTTATCGTACTGCTGCCTGTGGCGGTGTCCGACGCGGTCAGTTTTTTGAATGGACCCTCCAGTTTGTTTTTGTTATCCCTGATCGGAATACTGATAAACGGCGACAAATTCACCTATCTGCTGCTCTGTCTGCTCACCGCCGTGATTTACTGGCAGCACAGCGGCATGATCCTCAAATACCGAAAATCCGCCGAGAATTACGAGGAACAGGAACTGCAACTGAAAAATTCCATTGAAACCAGCGCGGCGGATTTTCAAAACGAGATACGGCGCACGAATCTGCATTATGAAAACATCATGCTGCAAGACAAGGCGCGGCTGTCGCAGGCACTCCATGACAAACTGGGACACCGCATCAACGGTTCGGTTTATCAGCTGGAGGCCTGCCGTGCCATTGCTGCCGGCAACCCCGAAAAAGCGGACGAAATCCTCGGACGCGTTATCCAAAGTCTGCGCGACGGCATGGACGAGATACGCACATTTCTGAGAAGCGAACGGCCTGACAGCAGGCGAACGGCACTGCTGGAACTTAATCTGCTCTGCGAAAAATGCAAATCGCAATACGGCATTGACGCGCAATTGACGATAGAGGGCGACAGCGGTAGAATCAGTGAAACCATGTGGCGCGTCATTTACGACAACTGCTGTGAAGCCGTTACCAACGCCATGAAATACGCCCAGTGTGACCGCATGCAGATTGAAATCAAGGTACTCCATCAGATGCTTCGTTGCTGCGTGAGCGATAACGGCAAGGGCTGCGAAAATATCCGGGATGGCATGGGGCTGGAAGGCATCAAACGCCGTGTGGCGCAATTGGGCGGCACCGCGCACATTTCGGGAGACGGCGGGTTCCGCATCAATATGCTGATACCCATAAAATAAAGGAGGACCATATGGCAATCAGGATTATCATTGCAGACGACAGCGATTTTGTGCGTGAGGGCATGAGCATCATTCTGGGTGTGGACAGCGAATTTGATGTGATCGGATGTGCCGCCAACGGCAGGGAGTGTGTCGAACTGGCACGCAGGAACGCCGCCGATGTGATTTTGATGGATATACAGATGCCCGTCATGGACGGCATAGAGGCGACCAAAATCATTACGGAGGAAGATCTGGGAAAGGTGCTGATTCTCACCACCTTTGACGATTACGATTTAGTCCGCAAAGCGATACGCAACGGAGCCAAAGGCTATCTCATCAAAAATCACACGCCCGAAAAGCTCAAGAGCATGATCCGGTCGGTACACGCGGGTATCCATGTGCTGGATGAAAGCATCTTTGAACAAATGGCGCAGACCCAATCCCCGCAAAGTGACGGCTTCGACCCGTCGGCCTATTCTTCCCGTGAGCTGGAGATTATTCAATTGGTAGCTGACGGGCTGTCCAACAAGGAAATCGCCGGACGGCTGTTTTTGAGCGAGGGTACGGTCAAAAACTACATCAGCCATATCCTCGAAAAAAGCGGTATGGAGCATCGAACCCAGATCGCCATTTATTACCTCACCGGTAAAAAATAGTTTTGTTCGGATGATCTATTATCGGGTGAAAGTGTAGACATGAAAGGCAGGAGAAAATTGTGCAGAACGCAACGGAGAACATCCAAATTGAAACAGTAAAAACAGACTCTTTCTCAATGGACTATTTTCGGTTCGGACGGGGAGAAAAAATACTTGTGATTCTTCCGGGACTCAGTGTGCAGAGCGTCATGGGTTCTGCGGAGGCGGTTGCGGAGGCATATCAACTTTTAACGGATGATTTTACGGTCTATCTGTTTGATCGCAGAAATGAATTGCCCCCTTCTTATTCTGTATATGAAATGGCGCGGGATACAGCGGAGGCGTTCCGGGTACTGGGCCTTGAGAATGTCTGCCTTTTTGGTACTTCTCAAGGCGGCATTATTACACCAGAGGCGGATTGACCTTGGCGGAAAGAGAGCTTGTAACTTCCTGCTATATCTACGCACAGGGCGGATGTGAACCGCAGCTGGAAGGACATACCGCAGCGAATTTCCGCATGGGGAATGATAAAGGCGTCCTGATTCAGGTCATCTCGCACTGCATTCCGTTCATTGGATATCCGAGAACCCTGAACGCCTTGGCAGTTATCAATAAGGTGGCTGAAAAGCAGTCGAAATAATTTGCATAAGTCACACTTATCAAAAACCGTCGAAAATCGAATGGATGATTTTCGGCGGTTTTTCTATAATATATTACGAAAGGCGTACGGTCATCAACATGCTATAGAAAAGAAGTTAGCCTTTGAAAATAGCACGGATGCGTCATGCTCATCTCGTTTTTGAGGGAAATAACGGTGAATCTTATCATATAGATTCGTTTGTTCATAGAAAGTTTTCAATCGATCCGACCTAAAGTCGTTGACTTAGAGTCGGATTTATGCTATTCTATATGCAGATGAATGGGGGAGGTGGCATTTTGAAAGTCAGACAGCTCAGAGCGCAGGAAACAAGAGCGAAAATTGTTGCAGCGGCGGAGAAGCTCATCTCAGAAAGAGGATTTGACGCGGTGCAGATTATTGACATCACCAACGAGGCAGGCGTCGGCAAGGGTTCCTTTTACACCTACTTCAAGCGCAAGGAAGACGTTGTGGCCGAGATTGCCCATGCCAGATTTGAGGATATTCATGGAAATTCCACACAGCAGACAGGAAATGTCTGCGACCGGATAACCTCTTTTCTGACCGGCTCTATGGAGTATATCAAAGAAGCGGGTATACGCATTGCGCAGCAATGGGTAAGGGGCGTTGTGGATCCCGACAATCAGGATGGAGTCAATAAACTGCACTATGACAGAGATGTGATACACGGTCTGATCGAAAAGGCAATACAAAACGGCGAGTTGGATAACAATATTCCTATTGAAAAAATGACCGAATGGATTGCGTCGGAATATTACGGCATTGTGTTCTGCTGGGCATTGACGGACGGAGAAAATGACCCGATGAAGGCAATGAACGATTTTTGTCAGGGAATGGTAAGGGATTATCTCAAGCAATATATGATACAGCGATAAATAATGATGATAGAAAGGAAACGAAAAAATGAACGCATTTACCTACAGCTACCCCGTGAAGGTATATTTCGGAGAAAAGGCAGCTCAGAAGCATCTGAGCGGAGAACTGGCGAAGGCGGGAGCCAATGTGCTGCTGGCCTATGGCGGCGGCTCCGTCAAGAAAAACGGCGTGTATGACGAACTGATTGGTATTCTCCAATGCGCAGGAAAGACCGTCACAGAGTTTACCGGCATTATGTCCAATCCCACCTATGCCAAAGTACAGGAGGGTGCAAAGCTGGCAAGGGAGCACAGGATTGATTTCATTCTGGCGGTTGGCGGCGGTTCGGTCATCGACTGCTGCAAGATCGTGTCCGCGCAGGCCAAGCTGGACAGGGATATCTGGGATTACGAATACGCGCAGCACGGGCAGCCGAAGGAATTCATCCCGATGGGCGCGGTGGTCACCGCCTTTGGAACGGGCGCGGAGATGAACAACGGCGCGGTTATCACCAACACAGAGAAAATGATGAAGTCACCGCTCTGGGGTGCGTTTTATGATTTTGCGATTCTCGACCCCGCCTACACCATGACCATGCCGATGAAGCAGGTGATTTCCGGCGCGTTTGACTCCCTTTCTCACAGCATGGAAACCTACATGGGTTCTCCTCGGCAGGTCAATCTCTCCGATGAAATCAATGAAGCGACGCAGCGCAACATTATCCGCAATATTCGCGCCACACTCACAAATCCCGATGACGTGCAGGCGAGAAGCGAACTGATCTGGGCGGCGGCGATGGCGGAAAACGGCATTTTGAAAATCGGCAAGGTGACAGACTTCCAGTGTCATATGCTGGAGCATCAGATCGGCGCATACACCGACTGCAATCACGGACAGGGACTGGCAGTGCTGCATCCCGTTTTGTACCGGCATATGCTGCCCGAAGCCGCGCCGCAGTTTGCGAGACTGGCGGTGGAGGTCTGGGACATTGACCCTGCCGGAAAGAGCGAGCAGGAGCTTGCCAACGCCTTTGTGGACGCGCTGGCGGCGTTTATCAAAGAAATCGGTCTGCCGACCACGTTGGCGGAAATGGGTATCAGCGAAGACACCGACCTGAGAGCCGTTGCCGATACGACCATTCTGACGGGCGGTTGTGTAAAGAAATTTACAGCAGATGAGCTTTACCATGTTCTGCTGGAATGCAGATAATCATACATCACGCAAGGAGAGATTACCATGAGCAAAAAAGTCTTGATTCTTTCGGGCAGCCCACGCAAGGGCGGCAATTCCGATCTGCTCTGCGACGAGTTTATGCGCGGGGCAGTCGAAGCGGGTAACGAAGTGGAAAAGATTCGTGTGGCGGAGAAGAAAATCGGCTATTGCAGCGCCTGCTATTACTGTCAGCAGTCGGGCGGCGTCTGTGCCAAGAAGGACGACATGGCGGAGGTTCTGCAAAAGATCATTGACGCGGACATAATTGTGCTGTCAAGTCCTGTGTATTTCTATTCCATCGACGCGCAACTGAAAACGGTGATTGACCGCACGGTTGCACGCTGGACGGAAGTGAAGGACAAGGAATTTTATTACATCGTCACCTGTGCCGATGAAGAACGCGAATCGCAGGAGAGAACGATCGAGTGCTTCCGCGGCTATGCCGATTGCGTCGAGGGAGCTGTCGAGAAAGGCATCATCTACGGTATTGGCGTTTACCAGCCGGGCGAGATCAAAAACAGCCCTGCCTTCGCTCAGGCTTATGAAATGGGCAAATCTGTATAAAAACAATAGGGAAGAAGGTACAACCACATGAAAAGATTCTGCAAATTGACCGCCCTGATACTTGCCATTGCCATGCTCACATTGTTCATTGTGGGCTGCGGCGCTACCCGTGCCTCGCAGGAAGCCAAGCAAGACCTTTCCAAATCTACCAATGTGCTGGTGGTGTATTTCTCATGGTCGGGACACCTTGAAAGTATGTCCGGCTGGGTGGCCGACGAAACAGGCGGCGACATGATCCGCGTGCTGACCAAAGAGGAATATCCCGAAAGCTACAACGATACAGCCGACCGGGCGAAAAAGGAACAGGACAACGGCGTACGTCCCGAAATCAATGTGGAACTGACCGCCGAGCAGCTTGCCAAATACGACACGGTTTTCCTCGGCTATCCGGTGTGGTGGTATGATCTTCCCATGCCGATGTGGACATTTTTGGAAAGCGTCGATTTGTCCGGCAAAACGGTCATTCCGTTCTTCTCGCATGAGGGCAGCTCGGACGGCGCGAACAGCCTGAACACCATTCAGACGCTCGCAAAGGGAGCGGACGTAAAGACCGGCGACGCGCTTTCCATCCGGGGCGGCAAGGTGGATTCCTCCGAAAATGATGTGCGCGAATGGGTCAGGTCGCTGGGGTATTCAAAATGAACAAGGCGCGAAAAAGACAGATAATCCGAATCACCGTTGACGCGGCGATGACCGTGCTATTGCTTCTGCTGGTGGGCTATTCCAAAATCGGCGAATTCGCCCATGAATGGCTCGGCGTGGCCATGACGGCACTGTTTGTGCTTCATCACATTCTCAACTGCAAGTGGATCAAGAGCATATTCGGAGGAAAATATACGTCCTATCGCGTTTTTCAGACCATCACAGCCTCGCTGATTTTCATTACTATACTCGGCTCCGCTGTCAGCGGCGTGATTCTGTCAAGGTATATCTTCGCTTCGCTGAACCTCGGCGGCGCCTATCTCGCCCGAACGGTTCATATGCTGTGCGGCTATTGGAATTTTGTGCTTCTGTCGCTGCATTTGGGGATTCACTGGGCGATGATGATCGGCATGGTATCACGAAAAATGCCGAAGAGCAAGCCGTATTGGAAGTGGATTGCCAGAGGTATTGCGGTTCTGGTTGCCGCTTACGGCGTCTATGCGTTCATCGCGCGGCAGATGGCGGAATACCTGTTCGGCATAACGCAATTTATCTTCTTTGACGCGGATGAACCGATCGCGCTGTTTCTGCTGGATTACATTGCCATGATGGGGCTGTTTGTCCTTGTCGGACATTATCTGACTTTGATGCTGAAGCATATGAGCCAAAAAACAAAGCGAGGCAATTCTTGACAGTGAGGATGATCAACATGAAGAACAGTGTATATCAACCGTTGTCAGAAAGCTCACGAATATTTCTGAAATTAAAAAAAGTGTATCGTTATCGTCTAAAGAAAGTATCTGAAATGTCTGATACGGAAATAATACAAGCTTGCCATTCTTATGTTGAGGAAAATCTTCTTAATGAAGAATGGGAAGATTTCAGAGAGCGTAACGAAGGTAACATAAATTTCGATGTTTCACAACAGTAAAATAAAATTTTCACAAGGAGGATTCATTTATGCAGTATGCAACACTGAACACAGGAGCCAAAATGCCGTTGGAGGGATTCGGGGTCTTCCAGATTCCCGACGCGGCGGAATGTGAAAGGGTCGTCTATGACGCGATCAAAACGGGCTATCGCCTGCTTGACACCGCCGCCGCCTATATGAACGAGGAAGCCCTCGGAAAGGCGGTCAGACGTGCCATTGCGGACGGTCTGGTGACACGGGAAGACCTGTTTATCACCACAAAGGTATGGGTGCAGGATGAAAAGAACGAGGAAACGGCTTATGAAGCGGTGAAGACATCGCTGTCCAAGCTGGGTCTGCCCTATGTTGACCTTGTGCTGCTCCATCAGGCGCTCGGCGACTATTTTGCTGCCTACAGAGGCATTACCAGAGCTTACAAGGAAGGTCTTACCAAGGCGGTGGGCGTTTCCAATTTCTATCCCTTTGTCCTTGCCAATTTCTGCGAGAATGTGGAAGTCATTCCGGCTGTCAATCAGGTGGAACTGCATCCTTTCTTTGCGCAGGAGGATGCCATCGCCCTGATGAAGCAATACGGCATCGTCCCGCAGGCATGGGGACCGCTGGCGGAGGGCAAGCACGGCATCTTCACCGACCCAGTGCTGACCGAAATCGGCAAGAAGTACGGCAAGAGCGCCGCACAGGTGGTGCTCCGCTGGAACGTGCAGCGCGGCGTTTCCATTCTGCCGAAATCGACCCATGTGGAGCGCATGGCGCAGAACATCGACATCTGGGATTTCGAGCTGACCGAAGACGAGATGAAGACCATCGGCGAAAAAGACCTCGGACACAGCGAGATCATCAATCACTTTGACCCGCAGCTTGTGAAGATGTTGTGCGGTATGAAGATTCACGAATAACGACAGCACACCGAAAGGAGAACCACAGAAATGAAAAAGAGCTTCGACAAAGGATTTATCACACCGCATCCGGTGTTTATCATCGCCACCTACGACGAGAATGGAACACCTGACGCGATGAACGCGGCATGGTGCGGACAGATTGCGGGCAACAAGCTCGCCATCAGTCTGTCGGCGCACAGAACCACCACGAACATCAAGGCCAATCGGGAATTCACCGTGAGCTTCGCCACAAAGGAAACGGTGGAAGCCTGCGATTATGTCGGCATCGTGTCGGCGGATAAGGAGCCGGACAAAATGGTAAAGAGCGGCTTTACCGTCACGAAGTCCGACAAGGTCAACGCCCCGGTAATCGACCAGCTTCCTGTTGCGATTGAATGCAAGGTCATTGAGCTGCAGGAGGAATTTGGCGAGACCCGTGTGGTGGCGGAGATCGTCGGAATGAAAGCGGACGAAAGCGTGTTGACCGACAACAAGGTCGATCTGGAAAAGCTGCACCCGATTATGTTTGACACCGTTGCGCTTTGTTACCGTGAAATCGGTGCCAACGTCGGCGGCGCATGGACAGCCGGAAAAACGCTGATGTAATGGAATAATTGTGGAAGGGAGCTTTGAGAACATTTCGGAGCTTCCTTCTTGTATTTATCAGGAGCAAACAAAATGAATTCAAAGAATGCCGTCTGAGCTGGAAGAGATTTCTGCAAACTTTAGCGTACCATTCCTCAAAGCTGTCTATCATTACGCGCATATGCCCCGCTACGGTGATGACCGTGAAAAAATGTTTTTTGATGAGCCGGTAGGATTCGGTCTTTTTGATACCGATGATACTCGCCATTTTCGGAACAGCCATGCTTTTCTTTTTCATTGTGTTGCACATCTTTTCCCGTACCGGATACTTTTCTACCATCTTTTAAAGCCTTTTCTGTAATGCCCTCCCACATGAACTGTGTGAAAAGCCTCTGATTTGACCAATCTATTGGCAGTGGTACTACTGATTCCAAGAATGCTCATGATCTCCTGAACCGTATCAACATACGTATCGTCTGGTACGGTTCTTCTTTTTGTCTTTATAGAATTCCTCCGTGCGTTTTGATTTACGTACGTTTCCATGAGTTTGGCTATATCGTAACGCAAATGAAATAAAGGTCGTGTACTAACCAAAATACAAAAAACGCATATCGCGAAAAACGAGATATGCGAAATACTTGGAATAGGAAAAAGCATAGTCTACCGTGCGATGAAAAGATGAAAGAGTATCATATGATTGAGCGAGCAGGGGCAGATAAGGCGGGATATTGGAAAGTGAATTTGTAAAAAAGCCGCTCTTTAAGTGATTACAATCATCTGTATCAGAATCATATAGAAGACTGTCCCGCCAAGAATACTTATGAGTAAATTGCGCTTCCATATCTGAAGCCCGATCACACACGCAGCCGCAGTCAGTTCGGGAATCCCAAAGGGAGCAGAGAGGACTGACACATCCTTAAAGCAGTAAATTACCAGCATCCCGATAGTTGCTGCCGGGAGAACTTCCCCCAGATAGACGATATATCGAGGCGTTTTTTCCCGAAATATCAGAAAGGGCAGAAAGCAAAGTAAGATTGTTGCAGCAGCCATAACAGCCACCAAAATTGCCGACGTCATTGATTTGCCTCCTTTCGCCTGCGAAAGATCGTCAATATCAGCGTGATTAACAACATTGCCGGAATCAAAAACTTGTTTGCACCAAAAATCATAAGGCAAACAAACGCGCTGATCAGACCTGTAAGCGCAGGAATATGATCTTGACTCACGAGCCATTGCTCTGTGAACGAGGCAATGAACAGTGCCGTCATGGAAAATTCTATTCCGGCTGTGGAAAACGGCAGAACAGAACCAAGCAGATTTCCTGCAACGCTGCCGATAATCCAGTAGCATTGATTGAGGAATGACACCAGAAAATAATACAGTTCCGGGTTATCCACATCGTCAGGCGCTCCGTCGCACAGCAAGGAATATGTTTCATCAGTCAGCGCAAAAATCAAATATGGCTTGTATGGCTTTGAATTTTTATATCTGTCAATCATGGATATGCTGTAAAATAAATGCCGTGCATTAACCGTCAATGTTGTAATCAGCGTGGTAAGAACAGAAGCACCGCCCGCAATCAGTCCCACGCCGACATACTGCATTGAACCCGCATATATGAACACGCTTGCGACCAGCGCCCATAATACGCCGTAACCTGCATTGCGCAAAAGAATGCCAAAGCCGATTCCCAAAACGATATATCCCGCCATTACCGGAAATGATTTAATAAATGCCTGTTTCATAATTTTGCTGTTCATTTTTGGGGTTCCTTTTCACTGTAAAGATTATGAGTGAAATTCATTATACAGAAAGCAGGCGCATTTGTCAATATTTGCCCTTATGCTCATTTATAGTAATCTATAATAAAAGGAAATCGTCGCGAGTGCGTGATTGACACTTACGGCGATTTCCTTTCACATTATGCCGGCCCATTGACAATTGCGAGTAGACCGTATAATCCCATTCCAAAGTTGCCGATAAAGATTCCCGGGCTATATGGAACACGAAGAAACCGACCATGCGACGATAATATGCTTTGCAACATGCTGCGAAAACCGCGCGCTGACGCCAGGCGTGAGTGTGCCTGCCATTTGATGAAGATGGGCGCAGCAGCACTTTTTGTATGCCGCTGCACCTCTGGAAATCTCATGATTGCTCACCGTGCATTATCGTTTGCTTCTGTATGCGATTTTTCCATATGTTGCCATGACGATGGTGACAGATTCGTTGTGACTTAATCGGTATTCTTATTTTTTTCTGATTTTCTGATGCGACATTTTGCTGTTCAAACCTTTTCTGTTTGGTACTTTCATTATACCAGAAAAGGCATATTTTTCATAGCTTTTCTCTCACCTTTTGGGTGAATATTAAACCATTATTTTGGAGCTTCTTATGCCCTGATTTCCGTCGCTTTCAACTTACTCACTTTTTCACTTTCACGGATTCAGGATAAATTCAAAAAAATTTTCTTAATTCCGCATTTCTTCAGACAAACTTCAGATGAAACTGTTATAATATAAATGATAAATCAATAACAGGGAGAGAGTATTAAATGAAAAACATGAAAATGATGAAGAGAATAATGGCAATCGGTCTTTGTGCCGCGATGGCACTGTCATTTGTCGGCTGCGCAAAAATCGACACTTCCGCTGTTCCCGAAGACAGTATTTCCTCTGCGGCTGTGGAAAAGGACGGTTTCAGCTTTGCCGATTATCTGGGCGACGAAATCATTGAAATAATGAAGGTGGATAACGGCGAGTGGCTTGCTTCCATATGCGAAACCTACCGATTCATCTTCATGTCAGACGGATACAAAATCAAGGGGTTTATTTCCATCCCCTTGTCATGCATAGAAACCCGCACGCCCTGCCAATGCATGATATTTTGCAGGGGCGGGAACAGCAATCTCGGCTATTTGGATAAAATAGATACCGCTGTGAGATGCGTTGTTTCCAATCGCATTGTGATCGGCTGCGAACACAGAGGAGGCAACGGCACCGAGGGAACCGACCAGTACGGCGGCGATGATCTGAATGACGTGATCAGGCTGATTGATTTTTGCGATACGATGTTTGAATTTGCCGATATCAGTGATCTGTGCGTCGAAGGCGAGTCCAGAGGAGGACTCATGACCTACATGACCGCTCGCCGGGACAAAAGGGTTAAAAAAATTATCGTCTGCTCGGGTATCAGCGACCTGTTTGCGGCTTTCAATGAAGGTGAAGACAAAATGAAAGAGGTTCTTGTCAGATGTATCGGCGGCACGCCAGAGGAAATGCCAGAAGAATATGAAAAGCGCTCCGCTGTCTGTTGGGCTGATGAAATTAAAATTCCAATTCTCATCATTCACAGCAAGGGAGACAAACAGGCAAATTTTGAAACACAGGCGCAAGCCATCTACGACAAGCTGAAGGACAACACAGACTGCACGTTTATCACCTATGAAGATGATATGCACGGTTTCCATGAGGATAAAGATCCCGCCGTTATCAGAGAATGGCTGGAAACACACTGAAAGGCTACGAGGACTGCCGTACTAAAGAAGTGAGGCAGTCCTTTTTGCTGTCAGTCCGGAAAAGGGGGGGTATAGCTGTTTCCCCAGACATAGTTCATACTGGGCGCGGGGTATCAAACCCTTCACCAGAATTACCGGAAACAGCGCCTTTTTGATTTCGTTTTCAAATTCCTTATTCTGGTTGTCAAAAAAGACAGAAAAGCTAGAAAAAGTGCATGGAGCAAAAACCTCCTGTTGCTGTATTTGAATTGTTACCGGTAATTCCATCAATAAGCGTACCGCACGGGAGGACTTTTTACAATAGATTTGGGATAGAGACTCTATTGACAAAACACCTTCTTATTGTTATAATTAGTATAAAATAAATATCGCATCTAAAAGGAGATTTTAACATGTTAGGCATAGTCGATGATCCGATCACATTTTTAGGGGCAATCGCAGTCATTGCCGTGTTTATCGTCGTCATACTCCTATGGCTGAAAAAGGAAAACAAGATTAAAAACGAAATGGTGGCTGCTCTTTCGGAAGAAGTAAGGAATGATCTCAAGGATAATCAAGTGCAGGATTATGATTATCAGCGAAATATATGGACGCAAAAAGCCTGCATTGGCTCAGTGAAAGACAAAGGCAGCAAAGTTGCGTTAAAATTGCTTTGGTACAATACTGGTAACTATTCAGTGACCCTGAGAAATCCACAATTTCAGGACAAAGTTGAAAGATG
>CAMHAV010000053.1 GCA_946182865.1 uncultured Clostridia bacterium | reverse complement strand
GGTCAGAACAGAGTTTGAAGATATGCTTATTGACCCCCACTTTGCACAGATTAAAGCACTTGCAGATGGTCACGCCACGGAGACGGAACTTGATATCTTTGCTGATAGCTTGATGGCAGACGCTAAGATGGCAGGATTTATTTATGGGTACACATACGCCATTGAACGACTGCGGGAGACGCTTTTACTTCAATAAATTTTTCAAAAAATAAAGATATTGTTTTGATATTGTCTTTACAATGTGTTATAATAGGCATGAAAGGATGTGTTTATTTATGGCGCAAACATTAGTAAACGTAAGAATGGACGAAGAATTGAAGCGGGATTTTGACACAGTATGCAATGAGCTGGGCATGAACATGACAACTGCAATCATAATTTTCGCTAAAAAGGTGACAAGGGAAAAAAGAATTCCTTTTGATGTGGCTATAGACCCCTTTTATTCAGATAGCAACATGAAGGCATTGCAGAGAAGCAAAGAACAGTTGGCAGGCGGTCAGGTTGTTGTAAAGAGCTTGGACGAGTTAGAGGATATGGCTAATGGGTAAGATCGTATTCACAGAACAGGCATGGCAAGACTATCTTTATTGGCAGACGCAGGACAAGAAAACACTCAGGCGCATCAATCAACTATTGCAGGACATCAGCCGGAACGGATATGCAGGCATGGGAAAGCCGGAACCGCTTAAACACGACTTGACAGGATATTGGAGCAGGCGCATTGATGAAGTCAATCGCTTGGTATATCGCATTTCAGAAGATGTAATAGTAGTGATTCAGTGCAGAGGACACTACAACTGAATATAAAAGAAGCTGGGGCAACCGATTGACGGGAACCTCAGCTTTTTGTTTGCGGAATAGGAAAAATAGCGCAAAATATTATTCAATGATAAAAATATTTCCCGAAGCCCGAAAATATAGCCTCTTTTTGGGGTATAAATATTCAAAAATTGAGCGTTTAGAGGGAGTCCCCGAAAAACGTCGAAAAAGATTGAAAATTTGCCCTAATCGCTCAGTTTTGGAGCATTCGCCGAAGAATCACCGAAACGCAAAGCGGCACAGCAGATCAGCAGATAGAAAGGCATGGGGGGTATTTTATATTTTGAGAATTTTTTTCATTCATGCAAAGGGGCTAATGTGCTGCATTTCACCCTACACTATCCTTTTCTACCCCGAAAAAATAGGGCATGGAACAGACTAAACAAAATGCAGGGTAATTATACCAGATCAGCGGGTAAACCGTCAGCACACCGAGAAAACAGGGCGCAGGACGGTATAAAATAGATATGCTTAAAAATCTAAGTCGCTATGCGTGCCAGTCCGAGAGAGAACAAGCATCAACATATCGTTATCAATTCTGTAGACAAGCAACCAGTCCGGCAATATATGACATTCCCTATACCCCTTCCAATTCCCCGTCAAAGAATGGTCTTTGTACTTGGCGTCCAAAGCCTCACCCGCTTGCAGCTTGGCAACAACAACAGACATCAAAGCCAAATCATACCCACGTTTTTTAATTCTTTTCAAGTCCTTATTGAACGTATTGGAAAAAGAAATGTCATAGATCGGAGTCATCGGAAAAGATCGCCTCCACTACTTCATCAAAATTTGAATAACGCTTGCTATCTGGATTGGCTAAAATGGCTTCCGTTTCAAGTCGTGCCTTTGTGTTGTCGTCAGCAAAGAGCAGCAGGAACGCATTAATTTGTGCGTCAGAAAAGCCATTAAAAATAGTGGTTGCAACTTCACGGTTACTCATTCTTTAAAACCTACCTTTCAAATACAGATTTCTACACTTATTATGATAGCATACGCAGACATTCTATTCAATATGCAGTCTGCACAATCGGATAACATATTTTTATACACATTTCATACAGTGGTGAGCAACTGACAGAATCAACACATATGCCTTTATTTTCGTTGTAACGCTGCTACAAAGCTTTGCTGTTTGGGTATATATCTACATCAAATTCAGTGCAAAACGCATTACAAGCGATTACAGACGATTCTAAGGGCGTTGTAGCAATAAAATGGTTGTTTTAAATGATAAAATATTTTGGTAAACTAATCTACAATTATCACAAAAATAAAATGTAACAAGACATAGGGGAACCTATACGATCATTTTTTTCTTTGTGCATATTGTATATTATAATGCCAATTATATGCAAAATTATTAGTTATACTTTGAAATTCGTTTAGGCGGATTGCACAAAATTCATTTCACAAAAAATTGCAAAACTATTTGACAAGGCGACAACCGACGTGTTATACTTTGCGCGACGTTACGGAGAGCCACACAAACTTTTATAGGGCGGCGACATCTCACAGGCGCGGAAAGATCAATACACAGTCTGGGCGATACGGACTTAAACGAGCAGAAATGGAGAAAAAATTGGAAAACACAAACATTCAGACACAAACAACCACAGCAGTACAGGCACAGGACAAGCCGCAGGAAAAAGTCAGTATTTTGGCAATTCAGGTGTTGGACGATGTTAATATTTTTGACGTAAGGGACAAGCTGATTTCTGAACACCCCGAATATATGTTAGAAGAATGTATTTTTAACATTGACCGGAACGAGATACAGATGAACAAACCGCTCACGGTCGATGATACAGACTCCGCTCTTGAAATTCAGGAGTATCTTGACAGGAAAAATATCAACGCAAGAGTATATGAGTTTGATGTTTCGATCGAAGCAGACAGAATATTTGTCGATTTTATGATGGACGGCAACGCAGTAAGGACATGGGGCTTTAAAGGAAAGTTTGACGCTATTTCGCGTAAAATCTACGAATAAGCAGCCATATTTAGACAGTCTGGGCGAGTCGGACATATACGAGCGTAAGGGATAACGGTATGACATTTCAGGTATTCAATGCGCCGCTTGCAAGGTATCTATACAAGCAGGGATTCAAACCGAGGCTTATTATTGCCAACGGGAGCGGCGTGACGGTAAAATTTGAGGATCGCAGCGATAGAGAAGAAGTATTGACTAAATATCAAGAGTATAAAAGGAAAATTTATAAAGAATGACGGAAAAACTATTTGATTTGACGGAAAAACAATTTGAACTTTTGACAGATGAAGAAGAAGAAATATATTCTATTTGGTACAGTCTAAGAGAATATGCTTATTCTGATAGCAAGATTAAAGAATCAATAAAAAATAGCTTCTATAGACGCGCCAGAAATGCAGACACAGTAGCGAAAAGAATATCCCTTGTATCAGACCTTTTAATGGCTGCGGAATTTGTCGGCTTTATAAACGGAATTACATGCGCAGGGGGATATGACGGTTGTAATTATCAGAAGATAAGTCAAGAATTAGAAGATAGAGGAATTTACGGATAATGACAGAAAACGCAACAAACATAGTAACACCAGATAATTATGCCTTTGAAGATGGTTATTTGGTAGATAAAAGGACAGGCGAAGCCGAAAAAGCGGTAGTAGTAGCTTTACGACCTGGAAGCAGGGTATTAACGCCCGAACAGCAAAAAGCCATTGAAAATAAGAAAAAGAATGCAGAGCGGAGATATTGGCGCAGACAGCAGAATGACGAATTGGCAGGGCGTAAAGGATTCTATTTTATTCCCAACAGTACGGACTTTGAAGGGCTGTCACCGTCAAATGTTACCAGACTGATTTTTTTGAACACATTTCTTGACTACGAAACAGGCTTGCTATTAGAGAGCGGAAAAGCAATCAAACGGAAAGACTTGCAGCGGCTTTTAAAGCTATCACGCCCAACTGTTAATGATTTCTGGGACGAAGTAAGCCCTTATTATCTGTCACAGACAGCAGACGGAGCATTGACCACAAATGCAGAGATATTTAAACGCGGCAAACTTAAAGGACAAAATGAATTATATCGGAAGTTTTATAACAAGGGGATAAGAACACTTTACGAAATGGCATATAAAAAATGTACTCATTTAGGCTATCTGTTTATGCTATTGCCATACGTCAATATCCAGTTTAATGTGTTATGTGACAATCCTCTTGAAGATGAGCTTGACAAGGTTGATTTTCTCACGGTCAAAGAATTTTGTGAGCGTATCGGATATAGCTACAATCAGATCGGCAGACTAGCAAGCATTTACAGAAATGTGACATTTGACGTAAACGGACAGCAGGAACGCTTTTGCAGTTTTGTGACAGATGGGCTTGACTTGGCGAACGGTCGAATCTTTATCAATCCGCATATCCTTTACAGTGGTACAGACTATTTGCGGGTAGAAATACTGGGAGAGTTTTGTAAAAAGTAGCTTTTTGCTCGACCAAAACTTTACACTTCCATTTTTGGCATTTTTTTGAAAAAACCGCGTAACGGTGGGCTTTACAGGGATTTTTGGTCTAAATTTTGCTCGACCAAAACTTTACACTAAAAATCCCTTGTAAATCCTCAATAATTGAAGCTAAAACGGCAAAATCGAGGCGGAATTACTTCTATCTGTAGACATAGGCTATCCAAAAGAAGAAAATATTAACAATTCCTTCTCATTAGCCTAAAGGAATAAGCCTAAGGGGAGAGGGTAAGAAGGGAGACACGATGACACGACACGAAGCCAAAGATTTGATACTATCAGCCACGCCCACACTACTACAAAGAGATCGTAACGGTAAAGGGTATATATGCCCTATTTGCGGAAGTGGGAGCGGTAAGAACGGCACAGGAATCACGACAAGAGACGAAATACACTTTGCTTGTTGGCGCGGTTGCTTTACTCATGCGGACATATTCGACATCATAGGCATGAAATACCACTTGACAGGCTACAATGATAAGCTGCGGAAGTGCTGCGAGTTGATAGGCATTGACTACAAAGCGTTGCAAGCAGATCAGACCACAAGCCACAGGACACGGAACTATCAACCATTGCCGCCGCTTGCAGAACGTCAGGACAAGCCACAGACAGATTTCATTGACTTTTACAAGGCTTGTATGGGAAGAATAGATGAATGTGACTATTTGCAGCGGCGAAGCATCAGCAGAGCGACAGCACACCCCTTCCCTTTAGGCTATTGTCCTCACTGGAAGAATCCCGAAGCAATTGCAAAAGGGTATAACCCAAAGGCATCACCGAGACTTATTATCCCTTTGACACGGTATAGCTATTTTGCGCGGGACACCAGACCAATTCAAACGCTATCGTCAACCGCTTTGATTCTTGCAGGCATTTCGGAAAGGCTTCCGATTTCTTTTCGCAAGTGATAAAGATAGGAACGAGCTGTTTCAGGCGAGCGCAGGACGTTGGCAATGTAGTCCCGCAGTTCTGAAAGGTCTGCTTCTGCGTCCGGCGTGACGGTAATCTGATAGGAATCCATCAGGCAAGACCCCTCTCCAGTTCATCAAAAACTTCGTCCAACGGTCTTCCTTCTCCCCGTAAAGACTGCTGATAGCTGTGCTCTAACTTCTCGTTAAGTTCCTCTTCGGACATCATATCCAATGTCTTTGGCTGCTGGGGAACGGTAAGTGAAAACGGAATTCCGTGCTTGAAAATGATTTGCCGATAGAGTGAATTGATCACTACTGACACGGGAATCCCCAACTGCTCAAGGATTTCCTCCGCTTCATTTTTCACGTCATATTCCACTCGTGCGCTGACAGTTGCGTTTTTCATAATAATATCACCTCGATATTATTGTACTACATAGTCATGCGGATTGCAAGACAAAAATGATACAATATTATGTTGCGAGTATTTCCACAATCATAATTTCTCCTCAGACGCTCGTTTTTGCAATTAGGTCATTTCTTTTCTATTTAAAACAAAAATCGATGATGAAAGGATAGTTGCCATAAGGATAACACCGAACAACCCAATATACAACCGATTGAGAGAAAAAAGTCTGCCGTCTTACAAGGGGATAAGCCTATGTAAGACAGCAGACCTTCCATGTGTATGATCGGTAAACTCCGATTGACATCAGTATACTTGTTTTTCGTATAAATTCCTCTGCATACCATCTTTTCTATTCTCGATGATAAGCCATAAAACAAGTACGACTTGCGAAATCGTCATTACGGTTGCTACCGCTCTGGCACTTCCGAATATTCCCGAAAAGAGGGCTGCGGCAGTCTCAAAAACAGACATAACGCTGTACGCTTTAGACCTGTAAAGCCACCCAAACGGAAGGAGGTGTGCAGCGAACACGATTCCATAGATCATGACCATTGCTTGAGGATTAGCTGCGAAAGCCCACATAACAATGGTAAGATATAACATCTGATTCATCGTGAACAGGAATCCGGGGCTGCTTAACGGATTTTCCTTGTCGCTGAATTTGATACCGAGTAGTTTAGATGTAACGAAAGCCAAAGGCATGAGCATGGTTGATGAGCAGAATACTGCCAAATTTCTGTTGGTTATATCAGGTATAAGAAACTGCAAAACGAGTATTACCGCCCAGATCATGACAGAAGGGATAATAAAGTGAAGCCCTCTTTTTTGTGTAACTACAAACCTGCTCCGAATCTCATCGATTGCTTCTGCTGCACTTTTTAGGTCATATCTGTTATTCTCCATGATGATTATTCCTGCCTTTCTTGTAATTGTCAAGTAAATTGTTGATTGACCTGCCTTCATTTCTGCAAGCGAGTGTGCCTATACTTACCGAGATACTATACAGGGATAATATCACACCAAAGAATACCACCCACTGAACCGGCGTTCCCTTTCCGCTGAAAATGCTTATCCAGTAAAAAACGGCTATCTCCGAGGGAATAAATACGAGCGCAAAAAGATTGATGCGGAAAAGAAATCCTTTTTTTCGTATCACTGTTCGGGTAAATGCAACGGTACAGCTAAATGCAGCAATAACCGACAGAAGAAGAACCTTCGCTAGCAGTGTGGCAGATATGCTTATGTTTCCACCTGCAAACGACACAATGATGATCAGTATGGTGAGCCACGAAAAAATATACGCCGTGTAATCTCTGATATTTTTAACAAACGGAATTACTCTGTCATTCATTGTCTGTCCCTCCTTCGATAATAGCTTTGAATCCCTTGACAAATCTGCGCGAGATCGTTATGGCGTCACCACCAATCATAAAAGCCGTGATGTTTCTGGAAATTTCGGGACGAAGTTTTTCCACTGCATTTATGTTGATAATACACGATTTGCTGCACCTGAAAAAATCGCCAGCGTCGAGCAGTTCTTCCAGTTCGTACAACTTCTTGTCCGTTTCAAGAACGCTGTCACGGGTGTAGATGAACGTTCGACCGTCAACTGTTTCAAAATACAGTATATCGTTCAGGGCGACGATCTGCGTTTCGCCGTCCGACTTTCCAGAAAGCGTCATTCCGTATGCCTCGATATACTTTTTCAGCCTCTCGATCTTTTCGTTGGCGGTGACGCAGTGAATCTCGACTGCCGTCTCGCTGTTTCCTTGTGTGATATATACTTTCATTTTTTCCTCGCTTTATAAAGCCCGGTACAGTATCTCTGACGTCATACGTATTATAACACGCTCTGGCATAACAATCAATAGGGGGTTAGGTAAGCGGTACAATTCAACGACTATGCGGTCAGAATACCTCATTTATTCCTCTGTATCCTCCGTCGAATGAAGAATATTGTCAGCAATCGTAGTACCTTTCAGCTTGTGCATCTGAGTAAAAAAATATGGACAGATGGGCAATCTCCTGAAATGCCCGTCACAGATACAAAAAATCGCCCTATTTTCGGGACGAAGTTACAAAGTTACGTCTTTTTCTCATTGAGAGCAAATATTTTCTATTGTTTTTTGTATCACGAAAACGAAAATTATGATAGATACTCTTGATTATAACGTAACTGTGTAACTTCACTCTATCACAGACACTCAAAACCCCCTCCAATCAGGCAAAAATATGAGGTTACGTCTTTTTTCTCGGACGTAACCTCATGTAATCCACGTAACTATTCCTGCAAATGCAGCTTGACGAATGTACCTGTCATACCTTTCGGGCAGTTGCAGTTGAACCTTCCCGCCGCGTTGCGAATCAGAAATCCGCTGTCTGCCCAATCCTTTTTCACCGCGTCGAAGGAATAGCCGCCGTTGTCAAGCCATTCGGTTAGCACCTGCTTGTTGCAATAGGCGTAATCCTCCGTCAGCTTGCCGTAAATCCGTCCGGTGGGCTGATGTCCCCACTCTTCCACCACCTCGCCGGTGTTGAGATTCTTGTATTCCCCGTAAAAGTCATTCTGGTGTATGGCTATCTGATTGAGGATATATTCCCGCGCACGGCTGGATTTGGAAATATCCTCCGCCGATGCCGCGAACGGCAGAACGTCCTCTGCGGTAAGCGGTTTGTCAATCTGATAGACCGTCCGATTTGCCCATTCGTCCGTCGTGAGCAGCAGCGCCAAGATTGCCACCTGCTTGCCCGATGTAGGATTCTCTTTGCAACGCTCCTGCAAGACTGTCAGAAGTGCGTTGTAACGCGATTTGAGCGCGGCGACAATCTCCTGATTGCACTCGCCGTCCTCATTCAGTAAACTTGCGACAAATCGCTTACCCGCCGTTCCGTAATGGACATTCACGATACGGACGGTTTCGGCGGCATTCGGCAGGAATATTTCGCCCATGCCGTCCGCATTGTCCACACAAATCTGCAATACGCGATTCACCGCGCCGCCTCCGCTGTTGGGCTTGAGCAAAGGCTCCTCACCCGTGCAGAGGGCGGCGTTTCTCCATTCGACCGTTTTCTTTGCCTTACCTTCGCGGTCGGCACGTCCGCGCCCGACGCCCACACCAAGCTGCATAATGAATTTGTCGTAATTCCCCACGTTGTCTTTGATGGTCTGCAATTCGTCCAGGCAGAGCGGCAGGTTTCGCAGCAATGCCGCCTGCGATTGCAGGAAATTGAGCGTGCCGTTCATCGTGCCAAACAATCCGCCGTTGGGATTCCCCCACACAGAAGCCGCCACCATCAGCGCCACCGACTTGCCTACGCCTGTGCGTCCCCACAAATGCACGAGGAAGTTCTGTACTTCCAGCGGCTCAATCAGCACACTGGCGAAGCTCGCGGCAAGGAACAGCCGCAGCGGTACGTTATCCTGAATCAGACTACCAATATGCGCCCGCCACTCCTCAAATTCTCCGCTTTGCGCCACCATGACCGTCAAGCGGGGATTTTTTGCGAGTGTGACACTCTCTGAGTAGGGAATGAACTGCCCTTCATACCACCCGAAACGGTGAATCACACGTTCGCACGGCAGCACATCCATATTCCGCGCCAGCAGGTCATTGAGATACCGTACCAGATACTTAGCGGACTCCGATGTGACGAGCAGCCCCGCGTCCGCCAGACGGATAATCTTGCTCTTGTCGGCAATCTCGCTGCGGCTGCACGTCACCGTATGCCAGCCGCCCCGTATCTGAAAGGCAAGTTCTACTCCTTCCGACTGTTCCTCCACGTCGCAAATCAGCTTGGTGATCACGACGGGGACGGGCGACGCCGTGACGGTTTTTACTTCGCCGTCGCGGCTGATTTCGGTGCAGTAAACGCCACGTTCATTCACGCACCATTCGCCATAGTCCAATGCTGTCCCGCCCGCACCGCTGACCGTTTCCCAATCCACACTCCCTTCCTTTTCTTCCGCCGCCCGTTCCGCCTGATGGTGTTTGAGCAGTTTTTGAAATTCCCTCACGCAGTGCAGTTCCCGCGCCCGCTGCTTCACTTTGGCGAGCGCGGTCATCTGCTCCGTCTTGTCCTCGATTTTTAAGAGCCTGTCAAATGTCGTCTTTTCCAGAATCGTAAGCATCGTTAAGTGAGAAATCCAATCGTCATCTTGGCTTTCCACTTCTATATCCACATTTTTAGCCAATATCGTTCACCGTCCTTCCCGAAACCATCTGTCGCTTCTCTTATCGCAGCGGGATTGGATGAATACCGCCGATTTCCGGCTTTTTTGGCTCTTGCTCATCGGTCAGGCGGGCGGAATTGAAATAATCGTCCACTGACTGCTGGTTAATCAGAATCTTTCCGCGTCCAATCCTCACCGCTTTGACCTTGCCGGACAATGCCAGCGATCTTGCGTAATGCGGCGTAATGCCGTATCTTTCGGCTGTTTCAACAATGCTTTTCATTTCCGGTGTCATTTTGTTTCCTCTCTTTCCTTTTTTTGGCTTGTTTCTCCCAATAGCGGGCGTTGTACGCCTTGATTTTCTCGCGGTTCTTCGCTCTCCAAGCGCGGTAGTAATCACGTTTGGCTTCCCGCACAGGGTCGTGCGGTTTTTCAGTTTCTTTCATATCGTCCACCGTCCTTCCGTTACTTTTAGCAAATTTCTTTGTATTTCTATTGACAATTACAGAGTTGTTTGCTACAATGGTATTATAGCAAAAGCAAAAGAGAAAATCAAGATAAATTTGCCTTTGCTATAATATTGCAAGATATATTTGCAGAAAGGAGGAAATTTCATGTCAGACGCAAATCAAGGACGCGCAGGCAGAAAGACGATCAACCGTTCGCCCACTTCACCCTTTGCCGCCAATCTGAAAAAGGTATTCTGGAACAGCGGACAATCGCAGACAGAAGCCGCCGAAGGTCTTGGCGTGAGCCGACAGACCTTCAACAACTGGATCAACGGTCAGAATCAGCCTGACTACGCCTCGCTCGTCCGAATCGCGGATTATTTCCGTGTTTCCACCGATTACCTGTTGGGACGCACCGAAACCTTCTCTCCCGACACGTCCATTGCCGGTTGCGGCAAGCTCACGGGCTTATCCGACAAAAGCATTGAAAAGCTGATCGAGCTATATCGGGCAAATTGGGAGAATTGGCACACCTATCTCCTCAATGACATCATAGAAGCCGATGAATTTCAATTGTTTCTGGAATCGTTGATGAATTATGTCACTACGTCCGATGAAGAAGTAAAAAGCATTAGTCTTGACGATTCTATTACAAACCGTGATGTCTACGAATTGAAGACCAATCGCCTGTACCACAGCATTGTTCAACATCTGATTGCCGTATATAAGCCCCGCCTCAGCGAATACAACAAAGCCATGAGCGACGCTTTTGTATCAAAAATTGTCAATGGTCTTCACGACGCGGGCGGCATTACCGACGAACTGTGGCAGGAAGCGATGGAAACCTACGAAAAAGGCGGCAATCCGTATAAAGTGCTGTACGATTCAATCAGCAAAGAAGAAGGAGATGATACAGACAATGGCGAATATCACCCCGCGCAGGAATAAGAAGGGCGATATTATTTCCTACCGAATCCGCGTTGCCAAAGGGTATGACGCGCAGGGCAACAAGCTCAATCCGTATGTGACGACTTGGAAGCCGAAACCCGGCATGACCAAACGCCAGATTGAGAAAGAGCTGCAGCGACAAGCCACGCTCTTTGAAGAACAGTGCAGGTTAGGGCTGGTCGGTGACAGCTCACAGAAATTTGAAGCCTATGCGGAGTATGTGCTTGACCTGAAAGTCAGATCGGGCGAACTTCGACACCACACGCTTGTCCGGTACAAAGACCTCTTGAAGCGTATCAACGCTGGCATTGGTTATATGAAACTGACCGACATTCGCCCGCAGCATCTCAATCAGCTTTACGAGCAGCTATCCAAAGAGGGCATACGCCTCCGCAGCGGACGGGCGACGCTCAAAGACAAGGAAGATCTGGTGCAGCGCATACGGGATTTGGGCTACACCAACCGCGAACGCTTCGTCAAGGAGAAGGCGGGAATCTCCGTCACCTCACTGAGAACCATGCAGAGAGGGGAATCCGTCATGGTGGAAACGGCGGAAAAGGTCGCCAACGCGCTCGGCGTACCTCTGACGGATTTGTTCGATGTGGAATATGACACAAAGCCGCTTTCCCCGAAAACCGTCAGGGAACACCACCGCGTCATTCGCATGGTGCTTCACCAAGCCGAATGTGAAATGCTGATACCCTACAATCCTGCCGCCAAAGCCAAACCGCCCAAAGCCGAGAGCCATGAAGTGGAATACTTCCAGTTGGAAGAGATTACCGACATCATGGAAGCCGCCGAACAGGAACCGCTCAAATGGAAAACGCTGACTCACCTGCTGCTGGTGACGGGCGGACGGCGCGGCGAACTGATGGGGCTGACATGGGACAACATCAATTTCAACTTCGACACCATCAGCATTGAAAAGACGCTCAATTACGAACCCGACCGCGGACTTTATATCGACATTCCCAAAACGTCCAAATCCACGCGATTCATCAAGGTGCCAAAGCAGACAACAGAGCTTTTGCAGCAGTACCACGACGAATACTGGCAGCCGCTCCGCAAAGCCGCTGGCAAGGCTTGGAGCAACTGGGAGGGCGGGAACTTCCTCTTTGTGCAGGACAGCGGAAAAAACATCGGCGCACCGATGCACCCGGACAGCATTACGCAGTATTGCGGGAACTTCGCCAACAAATACGATTTGCCGCATATTCACCCGCACGCCTTCCGGCACACGGCGGCGAGTGTCCTGTATTTCAAGGGCATGGACATCATCAGCATTTCCCGCCACCTCGGACACGCTTCTCCATCGACCACCCAGAACATTTACGCCCACATGATTGCCGAAGCCGAATCCCGCGCCGCCGACTGCATGGGACAGCTTCTGCTGAGTACGAAAAAGGACAAAAATCATTCCTCCGACAGCGAGGAAGACGAGAAACCGAAGAAAAATACTGCCGGATAACTTTACCGGACAGCAAAAAAGAGCAGGAAAAAGTGAAACCCTGCTCTGATACATAGGATATTATGAATCCCCATTTAATCCCCGCGGTGTCCCCATAGTGTCCCCGAGGGTGTTTTTGGGCAAGAAAAAAGCACCTCCGAAAACCTCGGAAGTGCCCACAATACGTGGTTGCGGGAGCTGGATTTGAACCAACGACCTTCGGGTTATGAGTGCGTTTAATCGAAAGTTGACGGCAATCAGGATTATTAAGAAAACGTCCATTTTACGCTGTTTTGAGCATACTTATCTGCAATATCAGTCCATAAAAATCAGCCGTATTTGATTACAATAACCCCCAAATAATCCCCAAACAATCCCCAACGAAAACCGTGCGAAACAGCCTTGCTTACGCTGTTGGTACGGCGTTTTTTTATTGCCCTTTTGTTTTCTTTTTCTGATTCTCAGACGGTGCAAGAATATCTTGCAGTACGTCTGCCGCCGCCTCATCTGCCGAGCGGATAGCATGGGCGTAAATCTTTGTTGTTGTGGCAGGCGTAGCGTGTCCCAACCGACTTGCAACGGTCGTAACTGGCACACCGCCTGCGATTTGCAGAGTGGCGTTGGTATGCCTCAGACTGTGAAGGCTGATGTCACCAATATTGTTCTTCCTGACGAAATCGCTGAACCATGCCGAAATAGTATCAGGGTGCAGCGCGCCGCCGTCCTGCGAGGTGAATACCTTATCCGACCCGCGCCAAGCATCCCCAAGTGCTAAACGTTGGTTATCCTGCCATTGCTGATAGGCAGTCAGCACGTCAATAACAGCATCAGGCAATTTAATCGTTCTCGTTGATGTGGCATTTTTCGTTTCATCGTCAAAGATTCCCTTTTCCTTTACATACAACGTGCTGCGCCTGATGTGCATGAGCTTTTGGTCGAATTCAATATCCTCCCATTTCAGCCCTAACAGTTCTCCGCGCCGCATGCCTGTGAACAGCAGTACCAAAATCATCGTCCGATATAAAATTGGCTCCTGCTCCAACAACTCAATCATGTGTGCTGCCTGCACTTCATCAAGGTATTTCGGCTCCTTGCGCTCTACCTTCGGCGGTTTTACGCGGTCACAGGGATTGGATAAAATCACCTGCCATTGTACGGCAGTGGAAAGGATAGAAGAAATCAGACGGTGATGGTGTAGTATGGTCTTCGAGGACAATGCACCACTGTTGGTGCTGATCGGTTCAAAAAGCTCATCTTGTGTCATACCTAAAGCTGCGGCAATCTTCTCGGCAGACGTGGCAGTGATATGTTCTCCCTTGGCAATCGCCCGAAGGGTGGACGTTCCGACATCTGCCGTTTCTGACAATGCTGCTTTCGTAATATGTTTTTCTTTGAGCAGATTATTAAAATCACAAGTACAGACGTATTTTGTGTCAAGTCGTATGCCGCTTTCCTCTAAGTTGTTGTAAAATTCAATCAGATGATAGGGTTGTAACTTTTCCAGTTTGATATGTCCGATTGCGGCATATATTCTTGGCAGCATGGAACGGTAACGGGCTACCGTGCGCGGTCTGAGCTGTTTATCGGCATAATCGACAAGCCACTTCTCGGTAAATGCCATAAATGTGATATTGCCGTTGACATACTGCCCTGTCGTACATCTTTCTTCAAACAAAGCAGCCTGACGTTCCAGTTCTTTCTTAATCTGACGGTCTGTCATGCCCTTGTCGGGCTTCCACGTTGTACTCGCTTTCTTTTGCTTTCCGTTAATATCGTACCCCATTGACACAACAATGCGATAGGAATTGCCGCGCTTTTCAATATTAGCCATAATGCGACGCTCCCATCTGATCAGGAAGAATGATTCGATTCGCTCATTTTCTTTTCATCTTCCTCAATTTGATTGACTGTCTTTAAAATAAGTTGCTCAACACATATATCAAATAAGTCAGGAGCAATGGTGTCATTTTTTTTAAGTTCAATCAACTGCAATAAATTCCGATAAAAAGACCCCACTCGCCCTCCTGCAATGGTAGGTGCTGCAAACTGACACCCCGGAGGCATATGTTCCCGATCTTTCGGTCTTACATATTCAGCCAACATTTTGACAGAAATGGTACGATACGGTTGATTGACTGCTAAATCAGTGATTACCCGCAACAGCATTTCGCTGTTTATTTCAGGCGTTACCGTTTGAAGCTCAATCTGTTGAATGTCTGTAATTCCACAGAGCCAGTCCAAAGATACGTTTAATGCTTTGGCAATCAATACCACCTTTTCCATTGTCGGTTTTTTTGGATTGTCTTTCACTTCATAACTGGATAAGGTAGACGGTGTGATTCCGGTATGTCTTGAGAGTTCGGCTTGCGACATTTCGGCTTTTATCCGTGCTTCCCGCAAACGCTGAGAAAAGATATTCGAAATATTATACTCGTAACCCGAGGTATTGAAGTCAGTATTTTTCATATCGTCTTTACCTCCTTGTTAATATTATATCACTATTTTTCATATTTGTCAAATCAAATATGAAAAAATCGGATATAGCTTTATAACATTCATAATTTTTTATCAATCTAAAGTTAAATCAAATTTCATTAGCAAATCTTTAGTATGCTTCATTTCTAGCCCATTTATTATAATTTTATTATAATAAGGTGTTGACAAATCCAATAATGTGTATTATAATAAAAATAGAAAACCACGGAAAGAAGTGAAAAAAATGATAAGCGACCGACTTTCTGAGGCAGTAACCGACAAGCAGCCATAAGAAAAGCACCCACAGCCAAGCCAGCAAGCAGTCTGTGAGCGCTTATGTAAGGCAATCGACAAAATCAATCGCCGTCTATAGTATATCACATTTTTTCGGGCGGCGCAACAGAAAAGGACGTGAAATTTTTAATGGAACATTTGCCAAGAATGAGAACTCTGAACACCGCCTACGAAATGCTCAAACAGGACGACCCGAATTCCTGTGTTTCCAAGAATTATCTCCGTAAACTGTTGAAAACAAAAGCAATCCCCATTCATCAGGTGGGAAGCAAGCGACTGTTCGACTATGACGCATTGTTGGAATATCTGAAAAATCCCCCTGAGCAGACGGACATCAGCCGACAATACGGCACGATTCGACCCATAAGATAGGTGGTGTACCGCCATGCTAGAACACGGCTGGATTAAGCTGCACCGCAAGCTGCTCGGCTGGGAATGGTATGACGACATCAATACGACACGGTTATTTGTTCATCTGCTGCTCACCGTGAACATCAAGGACGATGATTGGCACGGCGTACATGTTCCGCGGGGCAGCAGAATCACATCAAGGGCTGTATTGGCAAAGGAAACCAATCTGTCGGAGCAACAGGTCAGAACCGCCCTGGATCACCTGATTGCAACCAACGAAATCACCAAGCAGGCAACCAGCCAATACACCCTGATTTCCGTGGTTCATTTCGATTCTTACCAAACGGAACAACCAGCACAGCAACCAACGACTAACCAGCAGCCAACCAACGACCAACCAGCGAGTAACCACAGAATAAGAAAGCAAGAATACAAGAATATAAGAAGAGAAGAAAATACCAACACGAAAGGAAGTTTTTATCACGGAGAGAATCCAAACGAATTTTATGACTGCGAAACCATTCTTTGAAGCTGTTATTCCTGTCGAACTCACTGCCAAGGAACGTATTCAGCGTGATATTGCCCGTTATAACGCCTTAGAGGGAGTCCAAACAGACGGAATTGACTGCCCGATATGCAAGAATAAACAGATTATCTACACGAGCGACGAGAGCGGGGAATACCTGATTACCCGTGATTGTCAATGCAAAAAGCAGCATGAAAGTCTGCGTCTGGCAAGGCAAAGCGGCATGAATGAACTGTTGAAATGCAGCTTCACAAACTTTGACACGACGGAGGCATGGCAAAAGAAAATGCTGTCCGCAGCCAAAGCTTTTGCCGACAATCCGCACCGCTGGTTTTATATCGCAGGGCAATCCGGCTGCGGCAAAACGCATCTGGCTTCTGCCATCTGCAATGAACTCATGAGCAGGAACTATCTTATCAGGCGTATGCCGTGGATTGTAGATTCCGAACGGCTGAAAGCGGCAAGGAACACGCCTGATTATCAGAAGCTGATGAACACTTTCAAGACTTGCGATGTGCTGTATATTGACGATTTTTTCAAGGTACAGCACGGAACAACACCCACGGCAGCCGATGTGAAACTGGCGTTTGAACTGCTGGATACCCGAATGGTGGAAGGCAAAATTACTGTCTTCACCAGCGAATTGTTTGCCGCCGACGTCACCGCGATTGATGAAGCGGTGGGCGGACGCATTATGGAAATGACCGCGGGCGGCAACCGATTGGCGATTGACCGCAACAGAAACCGCAACTATCGTCTCAAGCAGAAGTAAACGTACTGATAAAATGAAAGGCAGGAATGAAAAATGATTCAAACAATTTTTGAAGAAACGGGCGGTACATATCGCCCGTGTGGAGACTATCTTCTCCCTGATTTGGTATTGCCTCCCAAAGAATCGACTCACTCAGACATCGGCGTATGGGGCAGACGGCACTTGGATTATCTCAGGCAGTACAAACAAGTTCTTCTGAACAGTCTGATGACCGAAGGAAAATTGCACGCTTACCTTGCCGATATTGACCGCAGAGCGACCGAAATGCACCTTCGGGCAGTAACAATACTTGCCGAAAAAGAGGGCGTGACAGAGCAGCTCAAAGCCGAAAATCAAATGCTGTGGGTACAGAAAATGAACGCCATCGACAGTACCGTGACCGAGATGGTGGACGAAGAAATCATCTTTGCGTAACCTCTCCTTATGAAAAATTCGGAGCGCGGAAAGCAATTGCTATCAGCTCTGCGCCCCGATTGTGTTATGATGAATCTGTGAGCATCTATCTTACCAAGCACTGAATTTGGACAGCCAAATTCAAAATCTTAGGGCAAACCCTAAAACCCATCACAAAAGAATGAAATGTGCGTTCATATTTCCTCAACAAATTCTTTTATCGCTCAACAAATATTAACACTTCATGAATAGGTCTTAGGGCAGTATGCCCTAAATCGAATTTGTGTCCGCAAATTCAGTGCTTGGTTAGATGGGAAATGCAGACTATGACTGGCTTTATCCGAAAAGATTGGAACAAAAGGAAGTATAGTAAAGTATTAATACTACCGACACAACTATCTTTGTTACTCTTTTCCAATTGGCGGGAAGCTGGTTGATTTTAGCTGCATCTGTCTTTTGCAACTTAAGGCATGAAAAAGACCGCTTGGCATCAAACCTATTGATTTAAGTCGGGTATTCTGCTAAACTAAAGACAAGGAGAGAGGTGATGCGAATGAAGGTTACGGTCGAACACATCGAAATCGCTGAACCCGAAATTGTGATACGCTGCAATCAGTTGGATGACGAACTCGCCAGTGTGATAGATCATTTTTCCGGAAAAAAGCAGCGTCTGCAGGTAGTGAAGGACGATACCCGTTACTTTCTTTGTCCCGAGAAGGTGTGCTATGTGGAAAGCGTAGACGGCAGAGTCTATGTCTACACAGACGACAATGTATATCAGACACGGTCAACACTTTCGGAGATAACAGAATATTATCAGGAAGAAGGATTTTTCCGGTGTGCCAAGAGCATGACGGTCAACCTCAACTCAATCGCTTCACTGAAAAGTTGTACCGGCGGACGTATCGTTGCCTTACTTTCCAACGGAGAACGCATCCTGATCTCCAGACAGTACTCAAGATTACTTCGGAACAAACTGAAAGGTGGTAAACTGTAATGAAAGCCTTTAAACGCTTCTATGTTTGGATGATGAACGCCAAGTTGTTTATGGCGGTCTACTTCGTTGCCGTCGTTTTCCTGACGGGAATCGTCATAGCGGTTTCGGGAGGGAATAGCATCGGACTTCTTCCTCTCGTTGAAATGCTCGTTGTCTGCTGGATGATCTCTTTGCTTCAATGCGCGCTGCTCGACGAAACGACGGATTATTCCAAAGGCGTCTTCTTCGGCAGATCCTGTATCTGGCTTGTCATTTCGACGGTTCTCTTTGTGGGAGCCTCCGTTTATTTCAAATGGTTCGCCGGACTTCCCTCATGGTGTCCGTGGCTTCTCGGCGCATTTATGCCGCTTGGTCTTTCGGCAGGCCTTCTGGGCCTGAAATTCTCGCAGGACATTGAAACCGAAAAGCTCAATGAAAATCTGGATCGCTATCAGCAAAAAAACAATAGTATTAATTTATAGAAATACACGTAGCAAATCAGCCGCCCGTGAGATGATGATCGCACTTCATACCACGGACGGCTGGTTGTTTATAAAATTACTTCAATCCTTTTGCAAGGCTGATCAGGTTGCGGAGCTGGTCATTGCTGAGTTCCTTGGCCGCTTCGAATCATTCAGAAATTATCATCGGATTAACCGTGTCGGTATCAAAGAAAATATGGTACTTCCAATCTATTTGAATGACTTATGCAACAATTACGGCGTCAATCAATTGACAGAATTCGCTGTCTCGCTCCATGTAAGTGTCAAATGTGCCTTTTACCGTAATATCCGAGCCAAGCTCAGGATAATCATCAGGATATTTCGGACTGCCCGACAACTGAAATCCGAGACCCTGCGAACAGCAGGTAGTGGCGTCCGCAATGACACAAGCGTGATAGATTCTGTTTTCTCCTTCATTGATAGCATACGCACCGTTCATTTTGTTTTTGCCTTTCTTTGCACAATCTTAACATCGGCATAGGAATCTTAACAGCATTTTAATTTGAAATCTGTTATAATATAGATAAAAAATATACTTGTTGCGAGGCGCGTTATGGTAAAAAAAACGAAAACGCAGAAACGTCTGAATTCTTTTCAGATCATTATTATCGGCTTTCTGGCTATGATACTGTTAGGCACGCTGCTGCTGATGCTTCCTATCGCATCACAGAAACGGGTGATCACA
>CAMHAV010000052.1 GCA_946182865.1 uncultured Clostridia bacterium | reverse complement strand
CCCACGCTCGCATTCGCTCGCTAGTTATGCGCTGCGCTATGCTTTTTTCTTTTTTCTTCCCCCCGCTAAATTCTCATTTACTTTTACAATCGCCCGTTTTATAATAGCTTTTCCACAGCGGTAAATTTTATACATTTTTTACACACTTAAAAGGAGAAAGCCTTGCAATCAGGGTTTTCTTTTGATATAATAATAGGAAATGAATTTATTTTGACTGACTTTCATTTCTTCATTTGGTAACGGGGTGATACCATGAATCAAAAAACGCATAATGCCCGACCGCGACACCGACTTCTCAAAAAATGGATAGCCCTTTCGCTGACAGCCGCGTCTGTTCTGCTGTTTCCCGTCTGTGTCCGCGCCACAAACAACACAGGCTCCTCCGTTTCCTCTTCCGTCTCGTCCGATCCTGACGCTAACGTCTCAGAGGTAACGGTTTCCTCCAACGCGCAGGAAACCCTCGGCACCGTCAGCTTCGCGCAAGCCAACACCAAACGGATCGCGGCCGGCAAATCAACCGTTTTATATCTCACCATCAAGGACATGGGATATAATTTTGCCACCACCTTTGAATCCTCCGACACCTCCATCGCCACCGTCACCATGATGGACAACCGCGCGGTCAAGGTGGTCGGACTCAAAAGCGGCACTGTTACCATTACGGCCACGGTCGATTCCAATTCCAAGGGCATCAAAATTGCCAAGTATGTGCTTGAAATCGGAGAAGGAACCGGCACCGGCATCGGCGTTGTATCCGAAACGCCGCAGAGCAACCAGGCTGCTTCGGGGCCGGAAAACGGCAACGGCGGCATTATCACGGATTTCAATGACAACGATCTGGATTTATTTTCCTCCGCCAATGACACAACGCTGATTGAATACGCGCAGCAGCAGCGCAGCGGCAACGCCACCTCGCTGCTGATCGGTCTGATCGGCTGGGCCATGATCATCATGGGAGGCATTTACGTCTTTTCGGTCGTCATCCGCAGCCAGACGCCCAAGATGAATGTTTCGCCCGGCACGCGCAAACGCTACAGCACAGGCGGCAGCAGCTCGCTTCGTTCGGGCAGCAGGCTGCTTCCCAATAAATATTACCGCAACCTCAAAAAATACTGATAGTACATGTTGTCTTTCATTTCGTTAAGAAACAGAGGGTATCATGATTAAAAAATATCTGGATAAAATCCGAACAATGGACAAACAGGCGCTCACCGCTTTCGGCACATGCGGACTTTTCTTTCTGCTGGCACTGGTGCAGCTTTTGATTCTCGCATTCAGTTCTTTCGGACGCTCATGGGATCATATTCTGCTGCTGCTGGTGGATATTGTCATCGGGGCGATTGCCTGTTACATGGGTTTCAGATGGCAAAATAAACAAAGCCGTCCCGCTGCGGCTCCACAGCAGGCACCCAAGGCGCGCCCTGCCCAACCGTCTCCAAAGACGCGCCCCACACAGCAGCTTCAAAAAGCGCGTCCCGCACAGCCGTCTCCCATGGAAAATGTGCCAAACGCACCGGAATCCCAACCCCTTTCTATGCCGTCGGTCAACACGGCCCCACAAAGCAATCCGTTTGACGACACAGATTGGGACGATGAATTTTAAACGACTGCAACCTAAAAATGAACCGTAAGGTGGAATCAATATTGTCAGCTCCACAGGAAAAAATACGCAATTTCAGCATCATCGCTCATATCGACCACGGCAAGAGCACGCTGGCCGACCGCATTCTGGAAAAAACCTACGCCGTGAGCAAACGCGAGATGGAGGATCAGATCCTCGACAACATGGCTCTCGAACGGGAACGCGGCATTACCATTAAATCTCACGCCGTCACTGTCAATTACAAGGCGGAGGACGGCGACATCTACACCTTCAACCTCATCGACACCCCCGGTCATGTGGACTTCAATTATGAGGTTTCCCGTTCTCTCGCGGCCTGCGAGGGAGCCATACTGGTGGTGGACGCAAGCCAGGGCATCGAGGCGCAGACCCTCGCCAACACCTATCTCGCCATTGACGCGGGTCTGGAAGTAGTTCCGGTTATCAACAAGATCGATCTGCCCTCCGCCGACCCGGAGCGTGTGATTCATGAGGTGGAGGACATCATCGGTCTGCCCGCCGAAGACGCGCCGCAGATTTCCGCCAAAGTGGGTCTGAATATCGAGGCGGTACTCGAAAAAATCGTCACCGACATTCCCGCTCCCGCCTGCGACAGAAGCGCCCCGCTCAAAGCGCTGATCTTTGACAGCTATTATGACAGCTACAAAGGCGTTATCGTTTACGTGCGCCTGATGGCAGGCACCCTCAAAGCGGGCGACACCATCCGCATGATGAGCACCGGAGCGGAATTCAATGTGGTAGAGTGCGGCTATATGCGCACCACCACGATGGAACCCGCCAGTGAGCTGGCTGCGGGCGAGGTCGGCTATATCGCCGCCTCCATCAAGACCGTCTCCGAAGCCATGGTGGGCGACACGGTCACCAACGCGGCACGTCCCGCTGACGAACCGCTGCCCGGCTTCCGCAAAGCCAATCCGATGGTGTTCTGCGGCATATACCCCGCCGACGGCGCGAAATACGGCGACCTGCGCGAGGCGCTCGAAAAGCTTCAGCTCAATGACGCGTCACTCTCCTTTGAGCCGGAAACCTCCGTCGCGCTGGGTTTCGGCTTCCGTTGCGGCTTTCTGGGGCTGCTGCACATGGAAATCATTCAGGAACGCTTAGAGCGCGAATACAATCTTGATCTTATCACCACCGCGCCCAGCGTCATCTACAAAATCGTCGGCACCGACGGTCAGACCACCTTTATCGACAATCCCACCAATTACCCCGACCCGTCGCTCATTCAATACGCGGAGGAGCCGATCTGCAACGCGCATATCTACTCCCCCACCGAATATGTCGGCAACATCATGGAGCTTTGTCAGGACCGGCGCGGCGTCTTTAAGGGCATGGAGTACATCGACACCGATCGCGTGGATATCCATTACATTCTCCCGCTCAACGAGATTGTCTACGATTTCTTCGACGCACTCAAAAGCCGCACCAAGGGATACGCCTCCTTTGATTATGAACCCGCCGGCTACCAGCGTTCCAGCCTTGTCAAGCTCGACGTGATGCTCAACGGCGAGGTGGTGGACGCGCTCTCCTTCATCGTCCACACGGACAGCGCCTATCCCCGCGCACGCAAGATGACCGCCAAGCTCAAGGAACACATTCCCCGTCAGCTCTTCGAGGTGCCGATTCAGGCGGCGGTGGGGGGCAAGATCATCGCACGCGAAACCGTCAAGGCGATGCGCAAAGATGTGCTCGCCAAGTGCTACGGCGGCGACATCACCCGTAAAAAGAAGCTGCTCGAAAAACAGAAAGAAGGCAAAAAGAGAATGCGCCAGCTCGGTTCGGTAGAAGTGCCGCAGGAAGCCTTTATGGCGGTTCTCAAACTCGACGAGGAATAATTCCATCAACAGCCAAGATTTTTTGAAATGAATGTGAGATAAGCCTATGAATATTATCATTATGATTCCCTCACTCAATCCCGACCACAAGCTGGTCAATTACGTCAAGCAGCTTGCCGGGCAGGATTTCAGGGAAATTCTGGTTATCAATGACGGCAGTTCGGCTCTGTACGACCCTATTTTTGACGAGATCCGGCAGACGGAGAAATGCACCGTCATCACCCACGAGGTCAACCAAGGCAAGGGACGCGCGCTCAAGACCGGCATGAAATATGTGCTGGAACATCACCCCGACTGTGTGGGCATCGTCACAGGGGACGCGGACGGGCAGCACCGTCTGGAAGACACCCTCAACGTAGCCAACGCCCTGTTGGAGGACGACAACCGGCTGGTGCTGGGGTCCCGCAACTTCAATTCCCCCAACATCCCCGCCCGTTCCTCTTTCGGCAACAAGCTCACCTCATGGGTCTTTGCCGTTATGTTCGGACAAAAGCTCATGGACACGCAGACGGGGCTGCGCGGCATTTCGCTGAAAATCGTGCCGAGTATGCTGGAAATCGACGGCGAACGCTTTGAGTATGAGATGAATATGCTCATCGAGTGCCGCCGCCGCAAGATTCCCATTGACGAAATCCCCATCGAGACGGTCTACATAGACGAAAACAGCAGCTCCCATTTCAACCCGATTGTAGACTCGGTCAAAATCTACTGGCTGATTTTCCGCAGCTTTTTCTCTTTCATTTTCACCTCTGTCTCCTGCACGCTGCTTGACCTGCTGCTCTTTACGCTGCTGGCAAGGCTCGTCATTCCCGGCGGATTTGCCTACAGAATCCAGTTAGCCACCGTCATTGCGCGTGTCGTTTCCGCTACTACCAATTTTGTCGTCAATAAAAATGTTGTGTTCCAGAAAAAGGGACACCTTCTCTCCTCCGCCGTCAAATATTTTACGCTGGCAGTAGTGCAGATGACCATTTCCGCGACCGCCGTCAACTGGCTTTATCATGCGCTCGGCTGGCATGAGGTCATCATCAAAGCCATTGTGGACACCATTCTTTTCATCATCAATTACAACATTCAGAAAAATCTGATTTTCAAGAAAGGATGATAACGATATGGCCATTGACAGAGCCGACTGGCACTGGGATTCCACCGAAAAACAATATCGGAAGACACACGGCGTGAAAGGCGAACTCACGGAAGAACAATACGATGAAATCTGGCTGCTGGCCGCCAATCACATCGGGCTTTTCCTGCAATGGGTCATCGACAAAGGATTCGAGGGCGAAGAAGCCGACCCGGAGGGCTGTGAAAAGGTGCGCAAAGGAGAAATGACCGGAGCGGAATATCTGCTCGCGTACTGTGACGGCAAGCTGTGGGACGATGACATCCGTGAAGACATCCTGCCGTTTGTGGAGTGGTATTACGAGCAGAGTGAGGATAAAGATGACGGTCAGGACGTCACAGGCGATTATTTAGGGGATTATGTGGACTGCTGCTGCAGCGATCCGGAGCAAAAACCCGTCTACGGCGTCATCAGCGGCAGCGAGGACTACGCAAAAATCAAAGTCCTCATAGAGGAGGCTTTCGCCAGATTCCAAAACCAATGACCCCGCCCTCAAAACACATCGGCGCTTCCTTTGCTACGCTTGCGGCACGGCAGAGGGAGCGTTTTTTATCACATAAAAAAATTTTCAATTTTTCTGTAACAAAATCGCGGCTGGATTGTTATATAAGTAAAAACAGATGAAAGGCGGTCTATTATTTATGAAAAAAATCTTCTTGTTTGTATTTCTTGCGGTGTTTTGCGTGATCTTTTGGAATGTAGTTCGTTATATTCACGCAGCAACGACAGCCGACGTCATGTTCGGCGATCTCTCTTATAGCGTTTCTCTGTTCAAAGACGTATGTCTGCCTGCCCTCATTGGCGTGATGGTCGGTTTCTTTACGACACTCAGAAGCAGACAAACGGTCGGGACGGGACAACAATCATCAAGCCAACACAGCACCGTATGCGGGGAATGCATCCCGCATACGGTGCTGTGTTTTTATTTAATAGGCTGACCAACCTGTTATTGCAGGCCGTTCTGAATCTTTGCCGCCATGAGAGTGTTCTTCATCAGCATGGCAATGGTCATGGGGCCTACGCCGCCCGGAACAGGGGTGATGGCGGCGCATTTCGGCTCCACCGACGCGAAATCCACATCGCCGCAGAGCTTGCCGTTCTCGTCGCGGTTCATGCCCACGTCGATGACCACCGCGCCTTCCTTGATCATGTCGCCCGTGACAAACTTCGCCTTGCCGACCGCCGCCACCAGAATATCAGCGCGGCGGGTGACCTCCGCCAGATTCTTTGTGCGGCTGTGGCAGATGGTGACCGTGCCGTTTTCATGCAGCAGGAGCATCGCCATCGGCTTGCCCACAATGTTGCTGCGTCCGATCACAACGCATTCCTTACCCGCGACCTCCACGCCGCTTTCCTTAATCAGTTCCATCACGCCTGCAGGGGTACAGGGCAGGAAGTGGTATTCCCCGATCATGATTTTGCCGACATTTTCCTCATTGAACGCGTCCACATCTTTTTCGGGGGCAATCGCCTTGATAACGGACTTGTCGTCCAGTCCTTCCGGCAGGGGGAGCTGGCAGAGAATGCCGTTGATGTCGCTGCGGTCGTTGAGACATTTGACCAGCGCAAGAAGCTGACTCTGGTCGGTATCGGCAGGCAGCGCAAATTCCTCCGACACAAAGCCCACCTCGGCACACGCCTTTTTCTTGTTGTTGACATACACTCTCGAAGCGGGGTCATCCCCCACGATAATCACCGCGAGACCGGGGGTAATGCCCTGCTTTTTCAGTTCCGCCGTCTCGGCGGCGACCTCCGCTCTCACTCTGGCGGAAACCGCCTTGCCGTCTATGATCTTTGCCATGATAACGTCATCTCCTAAAAAATAAATATGTGAAACAAGATCGTTCAATCATCGTCGTAATAGATTTCTTCCCATGAAGCCAGCCCCACATTGCGCAGCAGATTTTGCAGCGGCGGCAGCATAAAGATAATATACGCGCCCACCGCGCTGACCAGCGCGACACAGCACATCCCGATATTCACGCCGCCCGCCATGCTCACAATGCGCAGCACCGCCACGCCGCCTATGGCCAGCATCATGCCGAACACATACAGCACCACGTTGCGCAGGAAACCCAGCACCATCGGCAGCAGGAAAGCAAACGGCAGCATCAGCATGACGCACTCCGCGATATCCATCTTTCCCAGCGTCGAAAATTCAATGGCAATATGGCTACGCGCATACGGCACGAAGTTGCCGAGTTCAAAATGATCCGCCAGCAGTTTGTGCAAAAACAGTTCGTTGGCGACATACAGACAGTAAAACAGAAACAGAAACCACGTTGCTGTCCGCATAATCAGCACTTTGCCGATACGGGAGGAAATCAGCGCCGCGTTCAGCCCGATGGCCGTCAGCATACAGACCGAAATTTCCGCAAAACAAAGCGGGTCGAGCAGGTAGGAATGGTAATCCATGCCTACCATCATGTACATGCCGCCCACACCCAGCAGCAGCAGCAGCAGCGTAAAGACAATCCGCAACCCTCGCGGAAGTCCTTCCTCCTCGTCGTCATCGACGATGTACGCTTCTTCTTCCGTCTCGTAACGCTGTCTTTCAGCCGCTTCCGCACGCATGATGGCGGAAAGTTCGGATTCCTTTGATTCCTGCCGCGGCGGTTCTTCTATATGGTCGGGCGCTTGTTCCGGCTCCGGCGCAAGACTTTCACTATCGTTGTCTGATGGCTCCGATTCGGGTTGCGGTTCTGCCACCGGTTCCGGTTCGGTCTTTTCCGTTTCATCCCCAACGGGTGAGGCGGCAGCCTCCGCGGCCTTGGCGGCCTCCTGCTCACGCCGTTGGTGTTCTTCTTCCAGACGGCGCGCGCACGCCGCTTCAAATGCCGCCATTTCATCGTCCTCATCGGCGGGAGCGGATACTTCGGACGGCGCGGTCTGCTCCCCGGCAGACGGCTCCGGCTTTGCGTTTGTCTGGGTGTCAAAGTCATAGCCGCCGCTGCTCCAATTGTCCATCAAGGTCATCTCCTTTCATATGGGTTATTCCGCGCGGGAAACCACACGGTAATCCTCTCCCAGTTCCGCGCAAAGGCTTTCATACGCCGCCTTCGCCTTTTGACGGAACCGCTCTTGTTCCTTCTCACTCCACAACAGGTCGCCCTGCGGATACTCCCAGTCCAGCGCGGTATCACGTTCGGCACACAGATGCAGCAGGATAGTTCTCAATTCGTCGGATACCGGCAGACAGTCAATGTCAACGCAGTAACCTTGGAACCGTTGGATTGTCGCATCATCTCCGCTCCACACGCAGGATCCGGCGCCAAAATCAAACATCATCCGCAATTGGTATTGCTCCATGCCGTTATTCCGCCTCGTCTTCTTCCGCCCGCACACCGTCGGTCAGGCACGCCTTGGTGGGCTGAAATCGCAGCCATTCCAGGCGCGGCACGGAAAGATTCTTCCAGCCGATCACCAGCAAGGCCCCCGACGCGAGTACGCAGAGAATGGCAAGCAGCTGCGAAACCTTGATGACATTCTCCACCAGCCAGAGGCTGTCGGTGCGCAGTCCTTCAATCCACGCGCGGCCGAGACCGTACCACAGCAGATAGCAGAGGAACATCTGTCCCTTGAATCTGTAATAATGCCGGCTGATATAATGCAGCAGCAGGAAGCCGGCCAGACACCACAGCGATTCATAGAGGAAGCAGGGATGCACCGTTGTGGGGCCAACCGTGCGGGACACGCCGTCCACTACCTCGGTGTAATAGGTATTGGCGCTGTACATCCCCCACGGCAGGCTTGTCTCCCGGCCGAACGCCTCCTGGTTCATAAAATTGCCCCACCGACCGATGCACTGACCGATCAGAAATCCGATGCTGGCGATGTCAAAGATGGGCAGAATTTCCACCTTTTCCACATATTTGCACATAATCAGCCCCGACACAAACGCCGCGATCACGCCGCCGTAAATCGCCAGCCCGCCGTCGCGAATGTTAATCATATCCCACAGGCTGTGATAATAATCCAGACGGAACAGCACATAATACAGCCGCGCCCCGATAATGCCGCAGGCCAGTCCCACCAGCACCACGTCAATCAGCGGATCTACCTTCACATCAAAACGCTTGGCGTTTCTGGTCGCGTACAGCACCGCCAGCAGGAACCCTGTCATAATCAGTATCGCATACCAATAAATCTCAAAGCCGAACACGCTGAACGCCACGCGGTCGATATTCAGCTCAATGCCCAGCTTGGGAAAACTCACTTCCATGTTTCAGCAAACGCTCCTTTCACCGATCACATTGACCACCGGTCAATGTGATCACCGTTCAATATGACCACTGTCCATAAAATGGACAACGTTAAAATCAATCATCCGCTGCCGGCTCGATATAGTCCTCGATATTCGGCTCACTGTTTTCATTGCCGAAAAATTCCTCGATGTACTCTTCCGGCATCTGCGCTTTGTCGGGCGTCTGGCGGCTCGCCTCGTCCAGACGGTACAGCACCGCGCCGCTGACCAGCATCAGCATTCCCAGCAGACCGACGATCAGTGTGATGATCTGAATCACAAACATCTTATTTTTCAAGATGTCCCCTCCTTCGGTCAGCCGATGTACCGTTCTATCGCCGTGAGATCAAGCTGGTCGCATCCCTTGAGGAACTCGTACAGCCTGACAGCAATTTCGCGGCATCCGCCCTCTTTCATGCTCTCCAAATTGAGCGGCATGATGGGGTCGTGTACGCTCAGACGCAGCAGGAACCATCCCTGCTCCCTGTCAAACGACACGCGCAGCCCCTCGCGGTTGTCATCCGCGATCAGCCAGTCCTCCCGCGCCTCGGCATAGGTCTGGAGATCGGCCAGCACCTTTTCGCCGTACTCACGGAAATCCTCCGCCTTGATCTTGAAACGAAGCTCACTCTCCTCGCGCGGCTCTTCCAACGCGGCGGTCAGCTCCGCCAGCGTCTTGCCCTCGGCGCGAAGCTGCGCCATTTTGATGATGATTTTCGTGCAGAGATACGCGCCGTCGTCCAGGAAGTAATTCTCTCTCAGCGCCGCGTGACCGCTGGTTTCAATGGCGAGAGGACAGTCAATGCCCTGTTCGTTCAGCTCGATGGCGCGGTTGATGACATTCCGGTAGCCCCTGCGATAGCGGTAATGCACGCCGCCAAGGGTGCCCTCGATGAATTTTTTGAGTCCTGCCGAGGTGGTAGAGTCAGTGACTACCGTGCCGCCGGGACAATCTTCCAGCGCAATGACCGAAGCCAGCGCCACCAGACGGTTGCGGTTGATCTCCGCGCCGAAGCTGTCCACCGCGCCGCCGCGATCCACGTCGGTGTCGAAAATCACACCGAGGTCGGCATGGGATTGCAGCACCGCGCCGCAGATCGACGCCATCGCGTCCTTGTCCTCGGGATTGGGAATGTGGTTGGGGAACATGCCGTCAGGCTCCAGAAAGACGCTGCCCGAAATGTCCGCACCCAGCGGCTGAAGCACGTCATAGGCGTAAAAGCCGCCCGCGCCGTTGCCCGCGTCCACCACGATATGCAGTCCTTTGAGCGGTTTATGGTAATCCTCCGCCTGAATGCCGTCGCAGATGATTTTGCGCAGATGTGCCGCGTATTCTTTCATATAGTCGATATTCTCGACCTTGCCGCCCTCGCAGGCTGCGGGAAGCGTGTCCGCATCGCAGAAACCGAGGATGGCTTCGATGTCGCAGCCGTCCAGACCGCCCGACGGGGTGAAAAATTTGAGTCCGTTGCGGTGATAGGGATGATGGCTCGCCGTGAGCTGAATGGAACCGTCGCAGTCCTTGTCCAGCGTAATCATGAACATAGAGGGTGTGGAGGAAAGACCGCAGTTGAGCACTTGTGCGCCGCGGCTCACCATAGACGCCACCACGGCTTTGCGGATTCTCTCGGCGGAAATGCGGCTGTCGTGTCCCACCGCCACTTTCAGTTCCGTTACCGCCTTGCCCGTCCGCTGCGACAGCCACAGCAGGAATGCCGCCGCCATTTTCGCGACCGTTTCATCGGTGAGGTTAAGGGGTTCGCCCGCCACGCCGTCCACCGCCACACCGCGGATATCGGTGCCGCTTTTAAATTGTTTCCAGAATTTATCCATCCTATTTTACCTCGCTTCAAGCAAATTTAACCAAAGTCAAAACGCACTCATTTCATCTTGAATCAGGTTATAGTCTTATAAAAAATATTATACATCATAATTCCCGTTACATCAAGTAGTTATTTGCGGATTTGACCATTCGCACGGAAATCCGTCTGCTCTTTTCCGGTTTCGGACACAACCTCAACCATACAGCGATATATGTTCCGGCAGCTTTCCTGTTTCCTGATATGCGTCCATGATTTTTTTCAGAAGTTTCAGTGCCATGATATCCGTTCCCGCTCCGGTAGTCATCCATGTGCCGCTGGCGTTTTTCACTTCAATGGTCTCAGCCGCAATCAGCCGCTCCAAAGATACACTTTTCTTCACTCGTTTTACGATCAGCTTCTTTCTTCCGGATGCTGTTTTCTTTACTTTCTGATGTAACTCCGGTTCAGGAAAAGAAAGACGGTCTATATATAACTCTCCGTCCTTCATCTTTTCATAATAACTGTAATTATTCCTGTTTACATTGTAACAACAATATTTGTACATAACCAGTGTCTCATCAGCCGAAACAAGATCCGCGCATCCTCCGTATCCAAGACTCACATGTATCATCTCCTTTTTATCCAAAAAAATGCTCCGGTTCAGAATCACCTTCTGACAACCGGAGCATGGGAATCATATATGATAATCAGATTAGTCGAGAATGTACACCTTCACCTGACGTCTGCCGAAGCTTCTGCATTCGCTCTCGGTGTTGTAGAAAAGGTCTACCAGCACGGCGCCGCTTCTCAGTGCTCCGCCTGTATCGGCGGCCACAGCGTAGCCATAGGTACGGGAGCCGTCCGCCGTAGTGATGTAAAGTCTCGTGCCATAGGGGATGACCTTGGGATTGACCGCTACCAGACCCACGCGAACCTTTTTGCCGGTGGAGGTCAGCGAACCTTTCGGCGCGGTGTAAGCCGTACCCGAACCGGTCAGCACCTTGGAATAGCTGACGGTCTTGCCGTTGATGGTGAGCGTCTTCTTGCTGGAATCAACGCTGGCCTTGGCGTTGGTAGTCGTTTTCTTGGAGCTGTTGGTCGTCTTGGAAGCCGCTTTCTTGGTACCCTTGAGAACGACCTTGTCAACCGCTTTCTTGGTGACTTTCTCGCTGGTCTTGGTTTCGGTCAGCTTGCCGTTGACATATTTCTTGGTCGTGGTGACTTCCTTGGTACCGTTCACACCCTCGACAGACACCTTGGTCTTGCCGCTTTCCAGCGTGCTGTCGTTCTTGGTAACGGTCTTGTAATTCACGGTCTTGGTAGCGGTGTTCTTGACGACCTTGACACGGTCGATCTTGACCGTCATGTCCTCCTCGGCTGCCGCGTCGAGCGTAACGCTCATCACGTCATCCTTGTCGGGGAGGTCGATGCCCGCGTTGGCGAGTGCCTCGCCCACCGTGCCGCTCACGGCGGAGATGGTCTTTTCCTTGCCGCCGTCGATGACCTTGATGTCAAACGCGCGGAAGATCTTGATGGCTTTGACAGAGCTTTCCGTGCTGTCCACCGAATAGGCGTCGTTGTCGGAAAGCGCAAAGCCCGCCTGATGAATAATCTGCATGGCGTCGGCGGTCTTGCCGGTCACCACGGTATGCTTCTCGCTGCCGTCAGTCACTTTGACTGCCGAAAGATTGGATGAGATGAATATTGAGCCGACCAAAGTAGCTGCGGCAAGAAGTATGGTTGCACCCTTGCGGCTCCTTATAAAATCTGCTGTCTTACTCAAAATCGTTTCCTCAACTTTCTGTGCCGCTTTATCTGCGGCGTACAATGTTACCGTTCCACTCAACACTCCCCTGCGGCATTCCCTGCGCTGTCAGCAGTGAAAACGCGCTCTGTGAGGTCTTGTTTTCCGGCCGTTCGGATCGTTGTCCGAACGATGTGGCTATTATAATCCCCTTCGCCATCATTGTCAAGCGAATTTCTTTAATAACTTTTGTGCAAAATGACGTGCTGCTCAAAATCCGATTACAAATAATAACCAAAAAATCTTCGTTTCGTATGGTAAATATACATAAACCATCGGATTTTTACTTTCGTGTGTTAAATCACGAAAAGCATTTATTGGGCAGAGTGCCGAATTTGCTTTGTCATTTTTTGTAACCGTTGTAACGGATTTGTATTTCTTTTAATAATAACACATTTTCCATGGAATGTCAATTCATTCCTGATAACAGACTTTCCTCTTTTCCGTCTTTTCCGCACGTCCCTTGCTTGTCCCACCTCCTGCTGTGTCAACGGTGTAAAAATACACGCACTGACGAAATCAAAAAACAGACGATTTCTGTCACCGTCTGTTTTTGTTTCGCAGCGCCGCACAGTCATTGTGCGGCGCTGCCCTATTGAATTGTATGTCCGCGTCGGTGTATATATGACTGACACCGACAAAAAGGTTGTCTTTATTCTATCACGTCACACCGACTGCCGCCTGAGCGCACAGCACAGCAGATCCACACCTGCCAGATACAATACGCTGCTTCTGTCGGCGGGCATCTTTGTGATATTTACTTTCGGGAGGACTTCGGCAATCAGCTTGGCCGCTCCGCTGGTGTCCTTTTCGCTGATCATCAGATCCGTAATTCTGTTGTGTTTGACATAGTCCAACAGCGCCAACGCAGGTTCATCGCTGTACAGCGCTGTCATAGAAGCGCCCACGGAAGAGGAATACCGATACAGTTCCTCAACTCTTTCGGCATTTTCCCCGCCGCAGTCGGAAAATACCCCCACCACAGAAAGCGTCGCGCCCTCAGTTTCCATCATGGAAAGCAGTGCTGCCATTTGCCCGCGGCTCTCAGGCGCATACACCGCCGCCGCTTTGCGTAAATCACTCATACAATCATGCCACCTCCGAATTTTTTTGATTACAGGTACATTATACTTCGGATTTTTGAATTTTAAACCGCTTTTTGGTGACTATGACATAAATTTTATGTGGAATAACTATGAATATAAAAAAGACGCAGAAGAAAAATCCTCTGCATCTTTCTTTTTGGAGGTCATCAGCGTCATATATTCGGTATAGGGAGAATATTCCCATGTAATAACGCGTTTGAAATTGTCACTGACACGTACACTGGCTTTGCTGTTGTCGTCTGCTGCTCCCATGTGAAACACGGCTTCATTCTTGTCGGTTTCCACGGTGAAGCCCAGACCCGTGCCGTCTCCCGTGTCCAGACAGGAGCCGTTGCTCTCATCGGTGAAAATATAATATCCCGTGCGCTGGTCGCCGTCGTCCGCCGCCCACACGCCGCAGCAAGAAAAATCTCTGCAAACGACCGGGAAAAGTCACTCAAAATAATCAACCGATGAACTTGTCGTGAATCGCCGCGACCGCCGCGTCCGCGTCCTCTGCGTTGATGAGGACAGAAATCTTGATCTCGCTGGTGGCGATCATTCTGATGTTGATGTGCGCGCCATAGAGTGCCTCGAACATCTTCGCCGCTACGCCCGCATGGGTTTCCATGCCCGCGCCGACGATGGACACCTTGGCGACGTCCTTGTCAATGGCGACGTCCTTGCCGCCGCAGGACTTGATGAAGTCTTTCATGAGAGCCACCGCCTCGTCGCCGCTGTCCTTGGCCACGGTGAAGCTGATGTCCTTGGTACCGTCTCTGCCGATAGACTGGAGAATGATATCGACATTGATGTTTTTGGCGGCCAGACGGCTGAATGCCTGGAACGCGATACCGGGTTCATCCGGAAGACCTACGAGCGAAATTCTTGCAACCTGTGTATCTTTAGCCACACCGCTGATCAACATTTTTTCCATATTAACATTCTCCTTCACAATTGTTCCGGGCTTTCTCACGAGCGAGGAAAGCACCTCAAGTTCCACGTTGTATTTCTTTGCCATCTCCACTGAACGGTTGTTGAGCACCTGTGCGCCCAGTGTGGCGAGTTCGAGCATTTCGTCATAGGTGATTTCTTCGAGCTTGACCGCGTTGGGAATCTTGCGGGGATCGGCGGTGTAAACGCCTTCCACGTCGGTGAAAATCTGGCACTTGTCCGCGTGCAGCGCCGACGCAATCGCCACAGCGCTGGTATCGCTGCCGCCTCTGCCAAGGGTGGTCATATCATCGTATTTGTTGAGTCCCTGGAAGCCTGCCACCACCACGATCTTATTCTGATCGAGTTCGTTTTGCAGTCTTTCAGTCTCGATTCTTCTGATACGGGCGCTGCCGTACACCGAGCTTGTCACAAAGCCCGCCTGCCAGCCCAGCAGCGAAATGACCGGGAATCCTAATTTCTGAATCGCCATCGCCAGCAGCGAGATCGAAATCTGCTCGCCCGCCGTCATCAGCATGTCCATTTCGCGCTTGGAAGCGTTCGGATTGATTTCCTTCGCCTTTTCAATCAGATCGTCGGTCGTGTCACCCTGTGCGGATACGACCACCACCACATTGTTGCCTTGCTTGTAAGTGTCTGTAACGATCCGAGCCACGTTCATCACGCGTTCGGCGTCGGCGACCGATGTGCCGCCGAATTTCTGAACGATCAAACCCATCTGTTCTTTACCTCCGAAAATAAGAATTATAGGATAAAAATTGAATATATGCCATTACATACTATGCCGCAATCCTTGCAGGGGGAACCTCCTCATTGCCTGACACGGTGCGCCCCGCGCGAATCCACGTCCAGAATGACCATACGCCAGTTATCCAGGCCGCGCACATTAAGCTGTGCGGTGATCTCGCTTTCAAATTCCTCCTCGTGACGGCGGCTGATAATCGACATCACAGTGGGACCCGCGCCGCTGATATAGGTGGCATAGGAACCGTATTCATAGGAGAGGGCAAAGATATCCTTCGCGCCGGGAATGAGTCCCAGACGATAAGGCTGGTGCAGCTTGTCCTGCACTGCTACGCGCAGATTTTCAACATTGCCCGTCGCAAGCGAACCTGCCATGAGCGCCGACCGCGAGAGATTGTAGACCGCATCCTCGCGCGGCACCGAAACGGGAAGAATGCTTCGTGCCAGCGAGGTTTTCAACTCAAAGTCGGGAATAAAGGCGGCAAAGCGGAATTTGTCCGCCACATGGAGCGTCACGGCGTAAACCCTGCCGTTCTCCACTGCCGCTGAAGTCAGACCGCCTAACAGCGCAGGCGTCACGTTGTCGGGATGTCCCTCGATGGCACAGGCGATATTGACCAGTTCTTCCCGGCTCAGCGGCTTGCCTAACAAATAATTGGCCCCTATCATTCCCGCCGCCACACAGGCCGAACTGGAACCCAGTCCGCGCGCCATGGGAATGACGTTGCTCTGCGCAATGCGGAAGCCCTTCGGCTCCGGCTTGCCGCATTCGCGGTAAAGCCGCAGCGCCGACTGCGCGATCAGATTGTCCTCCCCCGTAGGAACCTCCACGTCGTCAAGAGAGGTGATTTCCCATTTGTCGCTCTCGGCGAACTCCACCTCGTTGTACATCGTCAGCGCAATGCCCAACGCGTCAAATCCCGAACCGATGTTGGCACTGGTAGCGGGTATCCTGATCTTCAAACGAAATCACCTTTCTATATGTGAAAAAAATAAGAAAAATTACATGGACAGCGTTCTCATGGCGCTGATAACATTCACGCCGCGCGCGATAAACTTTTTGGCGATCAGTTCCTGCTCGGCATAGCTGCCGATGTCAGTGATAATCGCGATTTCGTCCGGATTCACGCCGTCAGTGTAAATACATTCTCTGCAAAGCTCGTTGGCGATGGTCATGATCTCGTCGGTGCTCTTGCTGCAAAGACGCATATACATCGAGCAGACTTCCTCATGGTAATCCGCGATAAGACCCTCCTGCGCCGCATCCCAATACAGATACTTGCGCGCCACGCGGTGCTTGACACAGTCGATCACGTCCGCCACCACGGCGCTGGCAGTGGGCAGCTTGCCCGCGCCCTTGCCGTAGAACATGACCTCGTCGGTCGCGTCACCTACCACGCAGATGGCGTTGAACACATCGCTGACACCGGCAAGCGGGGAGGTTTTAGACACCATTCTCGGCGCGACGTTGATCTGGATTCTGCCGTCGTCCTGCACCTTGAAAAGACCGATCAGCTTGATAGCCGCATTGAATTTCTCAGCATAGGCGACGTCCTCCAGAGAAATGTTGCGTATGCCCTCCACATACACGTCCTTGGGATAGATGTGCTTACCGCACACGAGCGAGGCGAGAATACAGATTTTGCGGCACGCGTCGTGTCCGTCCACGTCGGCAGTCGGATTCTTTTCGGCATATCCCAGATTCTGCGCGAGCTTGAGCGCATCGTCAAAGGGCATGCTTTCCGTGATCATCTTGGTAAGAATGAAGTTGGTGGTACCGTTAAGAATGCCCGCAACGGCGGATATTTCGTTGGCAGCCATACACTGGCAGATAGGACGGATGATCGGGATACCGCCGCCCACACTGGCTTCAAATAGGAAATTCAGGTTGTTTTCCTGCGCCACCTTCAGCAGTTCGTGACCTTTTTCAGCTACCAGTTCCTTGTTGGAGGTCACTACGCTCTTGCCTGCTTTGAGGCTGCCCATGCAGAAATCATAGGCGGGATTCACGCCGCCCATGCATTCTACCACGATCTCCACTTCGGGATCATTGAGAATGACATTGATATCCTTGACAAACCGATCCGCATAGGGCAGTTCGGGGAAATCACGCAGATCGAGGATGTATTTGACCTCGATGCCTTCCTTGGCACGTCGTTCGATGCCCTCGTGATTCTTCATCAGAACCTCGACAACACCCGAACCGACAACGCCGTGACCCATTACTGCAATCTTTACCATAAACAATCACTGCCTTCTGAAATAATGTTAGATGTATGTTAATACCCCGCAAATGCACAGAACGTGCATTTGCAGCGTCAATTGTTGACGCCGATCGCGGACACTGAAACAACGCCGTCCAGATGTCTGAGCCGCTCGAGCAACTCGGCGGTACTGATGTCCATCTTGTCTGTCTGCGCCGAAACGCTGACATAGGCCGCCCCATTGGCGGGAATATTCTGGTTGACCGTGAGGATGTTGGCGCCCGCGTCAAAAAACACTGCCAGCAGCGAAGACAACACGCCCGGCTTATCTTTCAGCACCGACTGAATGGTCAGCACTCTCGATTCGCCCACATCCTCATAGGGCATAATCATGTCCTTGTATTTGTAATACGCGCTGCGGGAAATCCCTACCCGCCGCGCCGCTTCCGAAGCGGAATGAACCGCGCCGGTGCTCAGCAGCCGCTTGGCCTCCGCCACCTTTACAAATACCGCCGGCAACGCGTCCGCCCGGATAATATAATACTCGTCAGACATTGGTTTATCCACCACCTGTGTACGATTGTATCGTGACAATGAACACTATACCATTTTTCGCCGGAAATTGCAAGCCTTATTCGGCATTTTTTTGCAAATTTTCATTTTCTCCGTTTGCGCCAAAAGTTTTATCCGATTTTGTCATATTGTTGACCCAAATGCCTTTTCTCACCAGCACAAAACCGACTGCCGCCTTGACAATCTCGGTGCCCTGACAGAAAAAGTAAACCGGAAGGATAGGCAGCGAAGTCCAGCGCGTAATCATATACGCCAGCGGCACCGCCACCGTCCACATAAACAACCCGTCAAACACAAAGGTCACCAGCGTGTTGCCCCCCGAACGCAGCGTAAAATAAGAAGCGTTGGTAAAGGCCTGTATGGGCAGCATCAGCGCCGCCGCCACAATCAGGCTCGCCGCCAGTGAGCGCACCTGTCCGCTCGTATGGTAAAGCAGCGGAAAAAAGGGGGCGCAGAGCGCCATGACCACGCCCAGCACCGCGCTTCCCAGCACGGAATAGGTGCAAAGCACCCTGTCGGCGTCTTTTGCCTCCTCCTTTTTATCCGCACCGAGCAATTGTCCCACCATAATGGCAATGGCGTCACCCGCCGCGATAAAGAACACAATAAAGACGTCGCTCAGCGTAGCACAGATGCTGATGCCTGCCACCGCATCCAGTCCGCGTGTCGAATAGCACTGGTGCATCATGGTCACGCCGCCCGACCACATCCCCTCGTTAATCAGCAGCGGAACACATTTGACGAGAATCTGAACAAACAGCCGCGGCGGTATGCGCGGAGAACGCAGCAATCCCTTGACAAACGGGAATTGTCCCCCATGCGTGTGCAGCCACACGATGGCCACGCAGCCCTCGACACACCGCGCGCAGATGGTGGCAAGCGCGGCGCCCTTTACGCCCATCGCGGGCAGTCCCAGCTTGCCGAAAATCAGCAGGTAATTCAGACCGACATTGACCGCCACTGCTGCCAACCCCGCTTTCATGGGCACAACGGTCTGTCCCACCTCGCGCATGGTGCTGACATAAATCTGAGAAATGCCAAACGGAACCAGTCCCCACATCGCCACGCGCAGATAATCCATCGCGTACCGCAGCGCCGCTTCGGTTTCCTGCGGGTCACTGCTGTGCAGAAACAGACCGATCAGATTCGCGCCGTAAAAAGACAAAAACAACATTGTTCCCGCTACCACAAAGGCGCACGCTATTCCTTTAAAACGAAAGGTAAAACGAATACCGTCGTTGTCCCCGCTGCCAAAAAACTGCGCGGTATAAATACCCGCTCCCGCCATCGCGCCAAACAGACAAAGATAAGGCACCATCATGATCTGATTGACAATGGAAACGCCGTTCATTGGCATCGTGCCGAGCTGTCCGACCATCACATTGTCCAGCAGACCCACCAGATTGGTGATACCGTTTTGAATGGCGATGGGGAGCGCAATCATCAGAAATCGCGAAAAAAACGCGCGATCACCCAGATAGCGCTTTACCAACACAGAATCCCTTCTACGTATATGCAAGTGAGTTTCCTCCTTGTTAAATGAGAATTTAGCGCAGTAGGAATAAACAAAAAAGAAAAAAAGAAATAGCGAAGCGTAACTAGCGAGCGAATGCGAGCGCGGGGTCCAGGGGACTGGTTCCCTGGCAGGTCAAGGGCAGCGCCCTTGTGGGGGGTGGGGCAAAGCCCCACAAGCGCCGCAAACGGCGCGAGCGAGATGAGCCAAGACT
>CAMHAV010000051.1 GCA_946182865.1 uncultured Clostridia bacterium | reverse complement strand
CGCTCGCTGCGCTCGCTAGTTATGCGCTGCGCTATGCTTTTTTCTTTTTTTCTTACGCTGCTAAATTCTCATTTACCTCATTACTTCTGCCTTTCCTTCAAAAACAGCCTGATTCTGCGCAGCGCCTCGTTGATATGGGCCGTGGAGTAGGCGTAGGATACGCGGACAAATCCTTCTCCGCACGCGCCGAACGCGCTGCCCGGCACCACCGCGACGTGCTTCTGATGCAGCAGTTCCTCGCAGAATTGCTCGGAGGTCATGCCCGTGCTTTGCACACTGGGGAAGATATAAAACGCGCCTTCCGGCTCGAAGCATTCCAGCCCCATCTCGTTGAAGCCGCTGACAATCAGCCGCCTGCGCAGGTCGTATTCCTCCCGCATCCGCGCGATATCCTCGTCCCCGCTGCGCAGGGCTTCCACGGCGGCATACTGCGCGGTCGTAGGCGCGCACATGATGGCGTACTGGTGAATCTTGGTCATCACCGAAAGAATCGGCGCGGGGCCCAGCGCATAGCCCAGCCGCCAGCCCGTCATGGCATACGCCTTGGAAAAGCCGCTCACCACGACGGTGCGCTCCCTCATGCCGTCGATCGACGCGATGGAAACATGCGGAACGCCGTTGTAGGTCAGCTCGCCGTAGATTTCGTCCGACAGCACCAGAATATCGGTGCCGCGCAGCACCTCGGCAATGGCTTCGAGATGCCGGCGGCGCATGACCGCCCCCGTCGGATTGTTGGGGTAGGGCAGCACCAGCAGCTTGGTACGGTCGGTAATGGCGGCGCGAAATTCGTCGGGCGTGAGGCGGAACGCGTTTTCGCGTCTTGTCACAATCGGCACCACTTTTGCCCCCGCCATTCTCGCGATAGGGGCGTAGCAAACGAAACTCGGCTGCGGCACCAACACTTCGTCGCCGGGATTGACCAGCGCGCGGACGGCCAGATCAATGGCTTCCGAGCCGCCCACCGTCACCAGAATCTCCGTCCTGTCATCGTAATCCAGCCCGAACCTGCGTCGGTAGTACCCGCCGATTTCGCGGCAGAGGGCGGTAAATCCACGGTTGGGCGAATAGCCGGTGCGCCCCTTTTGCAGCGAATCAATCGCCACATCCCGCACATGCCACGGGGTCTGAAAATCCGGCTCTCCCACCGACAGGGAAATCACGTCATCCATCTCGGCGGCAATATCAAAAAAGCGCCGTATGCCTGACGGAGGGATGGCGGAAGCGGTGCGGTTGAGCAGCGAATCATATGGGATCACAGAAAATCCGCCCCTCTTTCGTCTTCATTGCCGGAGGACAGCACGATGCCGTCTTCCTTGTACTTTTTCAATATAAAGGTGGTTGTGGTGGAAACCACGGAGTCAATCGGCGCAAGCCGCTTGGCCACAAACATGGCGATTTCCTGAAAGGTCTTGCCCGTGACGCAGACCGAAAAATCGTAGCCGCCGCTCATCAGGCTCACCGACTCCACCTCGTCAAACGCCATGATTTCCTCGGCAATGGTTTCAAAGCCCGTGTCTCTTTTGGGGGTGACCTTCAGTTCGATGATAGCGGTCACCTTTTCGGACTGTTCGAGCTTTTCCCAGTTGACCACGGTCTTGTAACCGACGATCACGCCGCTTTTTTCATAGGCGGCGATCTTCTCCCCCACTTCTTCCTCGCTCAGTCCCGCCATAGCGGCGATCTGCGCATCGGTCAGACGGGGATTTTCCATCAAGATACTCAATATTTTATCCATGCAGCAAGTCCTCCATTTCACATTTCACATTTCACATTTCACACTTCTACAGCATGCGTTTCTTTTTCAAAATCACCATGGCCACCACGCAGATCACCAGCGTGAGGAAGCAGATAATAGCAAAGCCGTAGGGCGACCGCGCAAAGGGCATGCCCGCGGCGTGGACATTCATGCCGTACAGTCCCGAAATGATGGTGGGTATCGCCATCACCAGCGTAATGGCGGTGAGATATTTCATCACGTTGTTGAGCTTACTGTCGATGATCGAGGAAATCAGCTCCCGCGTGCCGTTGAGGATATCGCGGTAAATAGAAGTCATCTCGATGGCCTGCCGGTTCTCCACGATGAGATCGTCAAGCAGCTCCTGATCGTCGGGGTACTGCTCGAGACGGGTGTAGCGCGTCAATCGGTTGAGAACGCCGCTGTTGGCGTTGAGCGACGTCGCAAAGTAGACGAGGGTGGACTCCAGCTCGTGCAGGTCGATCAGGTCGATATCGGTGGTATCCTCCCCCACGCGTTCCTCGATATCGGTGCGCATCTTGTCGATGGTGCGCAGCGTGGACTGGTAAAAGGAAATGGTGCGCGCCAGAATCTGATAGATGAAGCGCATCTTTTTCTTGGTGCTGAAATCCTTGATCCGCTTGTTGATAAAATCGTTGAGGATAGGCGTTTCCACTGTGCAGACAGTAATAATGGCGGTCTGCGTGATGAGAATGCCCAGAGGAATGGTGGTGTGACGGTTCTTGTCGTGTCTGACCTCCACCGAGGGAATGTCGATGAGAATCAACGTGTAGCCGTCCTCCAATTCGATACGGGAGCTTTCTTCTTCGTCCAGCGCCGCCATGATATCCGCGTCGTCTATTTCAAATTTTTCCGCAATCTCCGCCACCTCGTTGTACGAGGGATTGACCATATACACCCAGCAGCCGTCGGTGATTTCATCGACCTCGCTGATCACTTTATTGTGGGTACGGTACAGCTTCAACATCCAACCCTGCCAGTTATTTCTCAACCATTATAACATAACGGTTTGCTAAAATCCACACCTTTCTTGCAAAATTTTATATTGACATTGTTCCCTGTATGTTATAAAATAAAAATTGTTGCATTGGTGAAAGTTAAATATCGAATGGGCATAAAAACATTATTTTTACCAATTGTGGAAGGGGATTTTTTTGATGAGTAAAACCAGAATCAGCTCTTGCATCGTTCTTTCGCTGGCGATCTGTCTGCTGCTTGGCAGTTGTAGTTTTCCCATGCGAGTAGTGGGAAAAATTCCCGACCCGCAGCAAAGCGTTACGGGTTTTTTTGACAGTGTGTGTGAGGGGGATTTTAAGAAAGCGGACGCGTATCTTGGCGACGTTTCCATTTCCATGAAAGACGAGCCTGCCGACGGGTTCTCCAAAAAACTTATGCAGTATTTAAATGAAAGCTACAGCTATGAGTTGGTCGGACAGCCCAAAACCAACAAATTGAGTTCTGTACAGGATGTTGTTTTCACTTACCTGGACTTTTCTTTGCTGGCGGATGATCTTCGCGCCAAGTCCTCCCAGATCGGTAAAGGTTACCTTTCCGAACGCAATGAATCATACACCGAATTGGTTGACAACGCCACGGTTCTGACGGACGAAGGAGCCGAACTCGTTGCGGAAGAAGCGCTCGATGCCATCATGACAAAGAACCCCGAGCAGTATTATACCTCTGCGACCTTTCGGATTCAAATGAAATACCAAAATAAAACCTGGATCATCCTCATGAATAATGATCTGTTTGAAGCAATATCCGGTAAATTCAATGTTGCAGGTGAAGCGAATTAATTTCCGATGCAGCGGGCCATGTTATGAATAAAGGAAGGGCAAAGATAATGATAAGAAAAGACAGCCGTCAGATTCTTTCTGATAATGAAGTGGAAGATCTCATCAGTGGCTTAAAATCAGACACTAATGCAAGAAAACCTATATCCGACACTTCCAACCCCCACTATGAGACACAGCGTTTTCATGCCCATGATAATCATGATGTGCGTCATACACCGCCTTCAAAAGATGTCTTTTATAGAGGGGAAATCCCTCCGCAAACTGCTCGCCGACGTTCTCCTCACAACGGTCAGGACTCTAATCAACCATCTGTCGGCCGTACTGTCCGGCAAGCACCACCTCAGCCGGTTCGTGCTGTCGCCGCGGATTCAATGCCCAAACAAAGCGGCTTTGTAACATTTGGCAAAATCATGGCTGTGATAGGTATGACGCTTCTCAGCACATGGCTCCTTTCTTCAGGCGGAAAGATGAAGCTTGCTTCTGTCACCGTTTCGGCTAAAGACAGAGACGCGCTTTTCAGCGCCGCCTCCGGCAATCTGCTCAGCGAAGCATTGGTAGAGATCCACGAAATTCCCAAGGTGTACATACTGGAGCGGAATGACGACCCTACGCCTATTCCCGCACCAGAAAATTTTACAAAGATTGATGACCCGGAACGGAAAAATTATGACGGTACTCCCATTGATTTCTACAAGGACCCCACCATTGAGGTGAAATGCTGGAAAGAAAAAGAAAAGGGAATCATCTATAATTTTTCCGAAGTCACCATTGCGGATGCCAGTCAGTTCCGCCGCAAACTGGTTCATGATGTGGTTAGCAAAAAACACCTTGACTTTCCTTCCAGTACGTTCAAAAAGATGAACGGCGTAGTGGGCATGTCCTCCGATTATTGCGCCTTCCGTTCTTACGGCACGATTGTACAGAACGGCAATATTGTGAGAGATAAAGTCGGTTCCTTCATGGATTTAATGATTGTGGACAAAGATGCCAATCTGACATATGTGGCTGACAAAAAATTTGCGGAAAGTAAATATTACAACAGCGAAGATTTGGTCTATACGTTTGCGTTTGGTCCCATGATTGTCAACGATTATACTGTTAATCCTTCCACAGCAAAAATGACGAAGTATCCCATCGGCGAACCTTCGGATCGTTATCCCAGAGCCGCCATCGCACAGTTTGACTATGACAAGCATTATCTGCTTTGTACCGCCGATTATCCCGGAACCACATTGGTACATTTTGCGGAAGTAATTCAAGCAAAAGGCGTCAGGTTTGCTTATAATCTTGACGGAGGTCAAACAGCCGCAATGATGTTCAACAATCAGCTTTTCAATAAAGTAGCTTATGGCGGTGAGCGCGAAATCAGCGATATTGTATTCTTTGCAACCGCAATTCCCAACAATTAAATCAAAAGGAGACTGGTTTTCATGGACAATATCGCGTTGTTTTTCAACAATATCTATATTTACTGGCACGGCATTTTCATGGCAGCTGCCATTTTGCTGGCTATTCTGACTGCATATTTTTTCAGCACTGTCGTGCAGAATCACAGGACACGCTATCTGCTGGATACATTGTTGCTCGCTCTTCCTTTTGGACTTCTGCTGTCCAGAATTCTTTACTGCGTCAACAATTTCGGAGAAGAATATTTCACTCTCGGCTCCATGCTGCATCTGTCCGAAGGTGGATACGTCTTGTACGGCGGCATCTTCGGTGCGTTGTTGGCCGCGTGGATTCTGCAAAAATTCCGCAAACCCGGTTACGATATGTGGATAGCCTGTGACAGTATGGCGATCGGTGGTTCTCTCGGCATCGTGCTGGGAAAAATGTCCTCTTATTTTTCTTGCGACAATATTGGCATTGAGATCACTAATTCCAAGTTCCAGTTTTTTCCCATATGCGTCTACAATGAGGCGGACGGAGAATGGGTACTGGCGGTCTTTACGCTGGAAGCGATTTTTGAATTCATTATCTTTCTCACTCTTTGCGTGATGTTTTTCCGCAACAGCAACGAAAAAACCGGCATGCGCGGCAGACACAGCGACATCGCGCTGCTGTTCCTTTTGCTTCACGGCGCGGCGCAGGGCGTTTTTGACAGCATGCATATGGACGCGCTCAAGCTCCCCGGCAACGGATTCATCCGCATCCAGCAGATTCTCGGCGCTATCTGCCTGGCGGTCACGATGGGCATTTTCATCTACCGTTCCATCAAAAAGAACGGCTGCAAGCCCTATCACATCCTCTGCGCCGCCACGACGCTGGGAATGATCGGACTGGCCGCTTATATGGCGCTCGACAGAATCTCCAACACCAACTGGTTCCATCATCATATCATTATGTTCTTTGCCATGCTGGTGGCCGCTGTGGTGGGCGTCGTGATGTACACCACTACCCTCGACGCGGAGCAGGATTGGTAATTCTCCCCCCTTTTACAAAAGCAAAAGCCTTCGGAAGCGTTTTTGATTCCGAGGGCTTTTTTGTTGCCCGCATAGAATGTATAATTTGGCGACTATACCTTTCCGAAGTTGCAAATTCACGCTTGTTCTTCCCTAAAACAGGCGTCTTTTCTTTCTTTTTTGAAAGCGTTTGAAAACCGTTATGCAAACCTCTACAAAAAACACAAATAACTGTAAAAATTATTAACACTTTATCAATTGAAAAATGCGTATGAGATATAGTATAATATTGGCAAGTACAAAAAATTGTACCTCTTTGAACAGGACAGTTAGTCTGTTCAATCTGAAAGGAGATATTTTATCATGGCATTAACGCAAAACAAGTCAATGCTCGCATGGATCGACGAAATGACCGAACTCATGAAGCCCGACCAGATCGTCTGGATCGACGGCTCTGAGGAACAGCTCGAGGCGCTTCGCAAGGAAGCCTGCGAGTCCGGCGAAATGATCAAGCTCAACGAGGAAAAGCTCCCCGGCTGCTACCTCCATCGCACTAAGCCCAACGATGTGGCCCGTGTAGAGGCACGCACTTTTATCTGCGCCAACTCCAAGGAAGAGGCAGGCCCCACCAACAACTGGATGGAACCCGCTGAAGCTTACAAGATGCTCTACGATATCGCCAGAGGCAGATACGCGGGCAGAACCATGTACATCATTCCCTATTCCATGGGTCCGATCGGCTCGGAATTTTCCAAAGTGGGTCTGGAGTTGACCGACTCCATCTATGTCGTGCTCAACATGGCCATCATGACCAGAATGGGCAAGGCGGTTCTCGACGCGTTCGGCGACGAGAGCAATGACTGGGTGCGCGGCCTGCACGCCAAGTGCGACGTGGACGAGGAAAAGAGATACATCTGCCAGTTCCCGCAGGACAACACCATCATCTCCGTCAACTCCGCTTACGGCGGAAACGTGCTGCTCGGCAAGAAGTGCTTCGCGCTGCGCATCGCTTCCTATCAGGGCTGGAAAGAGGGCTGGATGGCCGAGCATATGCTCATCCTCGGTCTGGAAAATCCCGAAGGCGAAATCAAGTACGTCTGCGCGGCCTTCCCGTCCGCCTGCGGCAAGACCAACCTCGCCATGCTCGTTCCCCCCGAGGTCTACAAGAAGAAGGGATACAAGGTCTGGTGTGTCGGTGACGACATCAGCTGGCTGAGAATCGGTCCCGACGGCAGACTCTGGGCGATCAACCCCGAAAACGGCTTCTTCGGCGTTGCCCCCGGCACCAACGAGAAGTCCAACCCCAACGCCCTTGCCTCCACCAGAAAGGGTACCATCTTCACCAATGTGGCGCAGAACCTCGACGACAACACCGTTTGGTGGGAAGGTCTTGACAAGAATCCGCCCGTCAACGCTGTCGAGTGGAAAGGCGAGAAGGTCAACGGCGTAGAGTACACCGCCGCCGGCAACAAGCTCGCGCATCCCAACTCCCGCTTCACCGCTCCCGCCAAGAACTGCCCCTGCGTTTCTTCCGAATTTGACTCCACCACGGGCGTACCGATCAGCGCCATTATCTTTGGCGGCCGCCGCGCGAAGACCGCTCCGCTGGTGTATCAGTCGAGAGACTGGAACCACGGCGTATTTGTAGGCTCCACCATGGCTTCCGAAACCACCGCTGCCGCTACCGGCGCTGTGGGCGTCGTTCGCCGTGACCCGATGGCCATGATTCCGTTCTGCGGTTACAACATGGCAGATTACTGGCAGCACTGGATCGACATGGGCGAGAAGCTCGGCGACAAGGCTCCCAAGATCTTCCACGTCAACTGGTTCCGCACCGATGAAGACGGACACTTCATCTGGCCGGGCTTTGGTGACAACCTCCGTGTCCTCGACTGGATGATCAAGAGATGCGAGGGCAAGGTGGACGCGAAGGAAACCGCCATCGGCTACGTTCCCAATGTGGACGACATCAACCTCGACGGTCTGGACTTCTCCAAGGAAGACCTCGCAGGCATTCTCACTGTTGACAATGATCTCTGGAAAGCGGAAGTCCCCGGTATCAAGGAATTCTATGCCAAGTTTGGCGACAAGCTGCCCGCGAAGCTCCAGGCTGAGCTGGACACCCTTGAGGCTAACCTCGCTGACTGATTGATTTGAACGACTTTAATAAATAGCATTAAAAAAATCCTCCCCTGCGCCCGAATGTGTGGCGCAGGGGAGGATTTTGATTTTTATCGCAGCAAACCTTTGCTTTCTATCGGATTATTTCGCTTTCAGATGGAAAAATCGCTGTTCATCGAGCCAATCCACCTTTTCGTTTGTATATCTCGCGTTGAACCAGCCCTCCGGCTCATAGGTCTGCGATTCGGTGACTTTGGCCACATACAGGGTAAGATCGCTCTTCGCAAGCGTAAAGTGCCTGTTGTCGTCCACCACAACACACTTGACGGCGGCAGGGGCAAAGGTTCCCGACGAAGTTTCCATCGTCTCGACCTGCAAGCCGATGGACAGCACTTCCTGCCCTTCTTCATTCACCAGAGAGACGGTTTCCCATGTCCCGTCCTTTACGAACCCTTCCCAATCGCTGACGGTAATGAGCGCGTCAACTTGGAGCGTATGCTGAACCTTTCCGCTCTTTAATTTGGTCGTCTTAGTCTCGCTGACGCTTTTCAAAGTGATATCCATGTTGCCATAGCTGCCCGGGAGCACAATCGAATGGTCGGCAAATGTGTACTGCCCTTGCCCTGTTTTCTCGGCGGTGATCACTACCTCCTCCAGCGGGTGATAATAGGCGAGCAGATCCGTGCCATCCTCTCCCTTTCGCTGCAAACGCAAGCGCAGGTATTCGATCTCCACGGTGAAGTCGCTTCGGGTGATTTTCTCCATATCATAGCAGTTACCGGGACGGTCGGCATATTCCGACAGGACATAATAATAGCTGCCGCCTATTTTCATATAAGCGGGTTTCCCCCATATGATGGAATCGGCGTTGACGTCCTTGTCAAAATCATACATATAGCCGTGATTGTTCAGTATCCCGTTATACAAGTAGGCGTAACTGACCGTCACACCTGTCGTTTGCTTATCGGAATCGTCCTTCTGCTTCTCCGATTCTTTCTGCGGGGCCGCCGCATCCGCGTCATTGCGCACATACACAGACGCGTCCAGATTTTCCAGCAAATCTTTCACCGCGTCCTCAGAAAGATCGGCGTTCGGGTCAACCTTGACGACCAAATCCACCCCCGACGGACTGAACGCCAGCTTTTGGAACGTGACGTCCGCGCCGTCCAGACGGAAAGTGCGATCAAGCGGGTAGCTCTTGCTGTCCACGACCTCGTTGACATTCTCCAGCGGAAACGCAAAGGCAAGATGGCTGTTCATTGTGCTGCTGTCCACGGTCAGCGTGCAGGTGTATTTCTTTTCGGCAGAATTGACAACAGAAGAAATGTCGGGCAGATACACCCTGTACTGCGCATTGACCGCAAAATTCCCGCTGCTCTCGCTTGCGCTCTCTGCGGATTGCGTGATGATTCTGTCCTCATAGCCGTCCCGGTAAATGTCGTGGTCATTGCTGACCGCCCACATACATGTGACAAGGGCGGAATCAAAGCGGATGGTATGCCCCTTGTTGTCCCTGATACTGCCCGAATAGACGAGATCGGGCATGGTATATTGTTTCGTCTTCCCTTCGCGGCACACCCGTTCCTTGGGATAATACTCCTTCACGGTCAGATAAAGAAAATCGTTTGCCACGCGCGATTCAATGATTTCCACGGTGCAGCCGTTGTCCGATTGCTTTACATTAACCGGAAATACGTCCTCCCTCCAACTGCTGATCATCCGACAGACGCCGCTCGCGGCGCTGACGACATAGCCGCGCAGAGGCGTCACGGCCACCACCCCGGCTAAAACCGCCGCTGCCGCAGATACCCGCAGCCACTTCTTCCTGCGCAGTGCCGCTTTCTGCTCGTTTTCCCTGCGGCGCTCCCTCATTTTTTCGAGCGTCTTTTCCTTTAATGCGGCAGGCGTGGGATCGGTTCGTGTGATAAAGCGGTAAGTGTTCCGCTCATCACCCGCATTTCTTTCGTACTTATTCAACAGACTCATTTATTTCATTCCTTTCCAACAATATTTCTTTGTATCGCTGTTTTCCCCGTACCAGACAATTTTTCACCACGATTTCGCTTTCTCCCAGCAGCTTCGCGATTTCCCTGACGGTATAGCCGCAGTCAAAGTGCAGCAGCATCACCGCCTTGTACCGTGGATTGAGCCGGCTGAGCGTTTGCTCAAAATCGGCCCGTTGCTCCGCTTCGCTCATCAGATCCCTGTCTGAGATCATGTCCGCGAGTACCTCGTTATCCAAATCGGCGCGCTTGGCGTTGTAAGCGGATTTGTACATGTTTTTGGTAATATTAATCGTCACACGGATAAACCACGCCTTAGCGTGTTCCTCGCTGCGAAATGCCGGCTGTTTGTCGATATAACGGATAAAAACCTCCTGGTACACGTCATCCGCGTCAGACGGCTGCCCTGTTCTCGCCAATGCCAGCACACGGACGAGCGCAGAGTATTTTTCAACGATTTCCGAATCGGTCATGGTATCCCTCCTTTCATCCATAACACAACGCAGCCCGCCGGAAAGTATCACCTGTTTTCAAAAATTTTTCTTTCCCGATACATGAAAAAGGGCTTCCCTCTCCCTTAACGGTTGAGCAAAGCCCTTGCGGTTTACTACTGTCACATTTGTTTTTCCAATTTCTGTCGGAATGTTTCCCTTTGTTCCTCGGGCACTTTCAGCATTTCCATTGCTTCTTCCACCGTTACCCCGATGCTTTCCGTCAAACTTTTGATAGAATGCAGCATGGTTTCGGCAGCGCCTTCCTGACGGCCCTCTGCTCTTCCTTCTTCTCTTCCTACTTCAAGCCCTTCTTCCCTGCCGCGAGCGATGCCCTCTTCCCGGCCACGGGCAATGCCCTCTTCCCGGCCGCGGGCGATGCCCTCTTCCCTGCCGCGGATCATGCCTTGCAGGATGCCTTTTTCCAATCCTCTTTCATAGACGCCTTCGCTCAGATTGCACATCTTGGATACCTCGCTTTCTATGGTTCTTGACATTTTGATCTGATAATCCTCACTGAGTACCTGCTTTTTCTCGACGGTTGCCATTTCCGATGAAAACAGTACGCTCAGCAGCCGCAAAATGCCGTTGTCATTTTTCTCTTTTCCGCTGCCGAGACACACCATAATCACCGTCATCAGATCGTAGTCGCTCAGAAACTCGTTGGCGGTGCCAATCATCGCCTCTTCCCTGATGCCGTATCGGACAATGGTATTTTCCCTGTTTTTGGGCGGGTTCATACAGACCCAGATGGAATACACCTTTTTGATGTTTTCGTAATGCGGTTCCACAAATTCCGTGCCGTATTGGGAGGAAATCATGCGGCAGCCGTAATAGATGCCCCGCTTGATCAGCGGATATCCCGGACGGAATTTATTCTGTGCCTCCACATTGACGATCAACTTAATCTTTTGCTTGGTTCCGGGGGCCGTGGCGATAAAGCGAATGTCATAATAGACCGTTCCCTCATGCAGCGTTTTGTCCTCGGTATTGAGGCCGTGAATCGCCCCGATCTCACCGTCGGGCATGACGGGAATCTCCCCGATCTGCGGCTCGCTTTCGATATATTTCTCCGCGATCTCCTCCGCAGGCATGCCGCGAAATTCCTCCACACAATCCCGCATCATCCACGCCAGGATGATTTTTTCGGAAAGCAGCTTCTTGCACGCCGCGTCATATTGCGCCTTGTTCTCCGCAAGGGTCATACTCCTGGCAACAGTGGTTTCTGCATCCATTGGCACTTCCTCCTTTCCCCTTCTTCCCTTTTATTATAAATCAAAATCACCGCCCTGTCAATAAACCCATTTTGATTTCTTTTGCATTCATCTTTAACAAATCTTAACCTTTTCTTTGCGATGTTTGAAAAATTCAGGTTTATCCTATACTCATCAACCACAAGGGAGGATTTCAGTAATGGAAACCATCTTAACCACCAATCTGCTGACCAAACAGTTCAAGCATCAAAAAGCGGTGGACAGCGTTTCGGTGCAAATCGAACGCGGCGCAATTTACGGACTCATCGGACGCAACGGCGCGGGCAAGACCACCTTTCTCCGCATGATTGCGGGACTTGCGCGTCCCACCTCCGGCGAAATGGAAATCATGGGATTCCACTCGAACGGCGGCAAACTCAGCACTGCCTTTGAACGGGTGGGCAGCCTGATCGAACAGCCCGGTCTTTACCATCACCTGGACGCTTTTGAAAACTGCAAGCTCAAAGCCATCTGCTGCGGTGTGTACTCGAGGGACTACGTCAATCAGAAGCTCTCGCTGGTCGGTCTGGGGGACGTAGGCAAAAAGACGGTCGGTCATTTTTCGCTCGGCATGAAGCAGCGTCTCGGCATCGCGCTTGCCATGATAGGGGAACCGGATCTGCTCATTCTCGACGAGCCGATCAACGGACTGGACCCGCAGGGCATCATCGAAGTGCGCGACATCATTCAAAAAATCAACCGCGAGCAGAACATCACCGTCATCATTTCCAGCCACATTCTGGAGGAGCTTTCCAAAATCGCGACCCATTACGGCTTCATCCACAACGGCCGGCTTGTCCGGCAGCTCAGCCGCGAGGCACTCATGGAACAATGCGCCGACCGTCTGGAAATCGTCACCGACACACCCGACAAGGCCTGCACGGTGCTTGATCGGCTGGGCTGCGAATACAAGGTAGTCGACAGACAGACCCTTCATGTGCTGAACCACATTGACAACGGCGCGATGATTAACGCCGCATTGGGCGCGGAAGGAATCGCGGTCGCCGCCATCGGCAAAAAGAACGAAAGCTTAGAGGATTATTTTATCGAGCTTATCCATCAGGCAAACTAATGCTGTAGGAGGAATTTTATTATGCCAAACAAGAAAAATGTGATCGGTTGGATTATCGTATTCATCGGTATTGCGGCAGCGGCTGCGATATTGCTGCTGCTGCACTGAGCCAGCATTCACGGACAGAAAGGAGCAATGATTATTTATGTTCAACGTCATACGTATGGAGCTGCACAGAATGTTCCGCACGCGCAGCTTTTATATCACACTTGCCGTCAACGTCATTCTGATTGTCCTTTTGTTTTCTATGATGGCGTCATCCATCAACGAGGGATTTGCCGCGGCCAAAAACTCCGTCAGACAAAATGTCGAAGGATTGGAAATGGAGATGATTCTCGACAACCGCTACGGTCCTAATCCCATGAATGTTTGCTTCTCCTTTACCGGCTGGAGCATTCTGTTTGTCGTCATTTTTATGGCTTGTTTTGTAGGCAGATTCTATAAGGACGGATTCTGCAAAAATGTCATGGGAAGCCGGGGATACCGCTTTCGTTTTCAAATGGCGCAATCGGTTTGCGCCGTCCTCTACTCAGCTGTCAATATTATACTGGCGGGAACAGTTTCACTGCTGATGGCAAAAGCGCTGATTCAGTCCTTCACCTTTGCCTATCTGGACATATTTTGTCTGAATTTGTTTGGACAGTTTCTGCTTCTCTGTGCGGTCGGAAGTTTTTCCGCGTTTCTTACGGAATGGACGCGCAGCACTGTTCCGGCGATCGTCTATATCTTTTTGCTTTCCACCAATATTGTGGCTATGATGACCTCCTACATTGACAGCCATTTAAGCGATTGGCTGCACAAAGAATTTGTCACAGCGAATTATCTGCCTTCGCTCTATTTCACCAATCAGTTTTTACTGGACGTATCAGACAGTGCCAAAAACAACGCGATGCTCCTTCACGCTGCCCTGCTGTCGCTGGTGTTCTTTGTCATATACAATGTGGCGGGCGCCGCATTGATTACCAAGAGCGACGTCAAATAATAATACCATGGGGAGAGTAGGATACAATGAAAGACAAAGACAGGAAAAAAGTCAAAAATGAAACCGACTATATGACCATTGGTCTGTGTCTGGGAATGAGCTTTGGCGCGGCGCTGGGTCAGGTTCTGTTTCACAACTTATCGGTAGGAATCGGTACGGGCCTGTGCATCGGCCTATGTATAGGGCTGATAGCCGATGCCGGAAAGAAAAAAAAAGGAGGAATGGACTGATGGATACAAACTATTTATTTCTTGGTATATGTGTTGTTTTATACCTCATCGGGCTGGTACTGACAATTTGTCAGGTGTACCGTTTTACCGTGATTGACGCGAAAACACGCGGAATGAAAAATCCGAAAGCAATGGGGCTTCTCGCAACGTCGGGACAAGGCGGCGGTATGCTGCTTTACCTGATAAAGCGAAAGCAATATCCTGTATCGTCCGTTTCCATGACGCAAAAGAAGGCGCTCAAACAAAGTAAAACCGCCGCCTGTATTGGCGTTTGCATCATGCTGTTCAGCATTACTCTGGTAATCGTTGGATTAAATCTTATGTTTTAGAATAGGAGAATAAAAAATGCTGAATGTCATACGAATGGAAATTTACAGAATGTTTCATTCTGTCAGTTTTTACACAACCATACTTTTGTGCGCCGCGATGGCAGGCGTACTGTTATTGTCACAGTCGAATTCCATCAACAAATACTACGACGGCGCGTCCTCGCAGGAAACTGCAGGCATGACCGTCAAGGACAAAGTCTATGTGGCAGGGAATGATGACGAAGCCGGAATCGCTGCCGGAGACGCCGTGAATATCGCCTCCCCCGGAAATGTCTGCGATTCCTACATCACATCCGCCCATCTCTTTGAGGGGATTTTTATGGCGCTTTTCGTGGGCAGTTTTTATGCGGGAGGTTACTGCAAAAACGTGCTGGGCAAGGTCAGACGAAAAGGTTACTTCCAAGCGGCGCGGCTCGCCTGTGTGACGATCTACGCGGCGATGATCCTTGCCTTCACCACCGTTGTCACGGTCGCGCTGGCCGCCCTTCTCATTCACGCCTTTACCTTTGCCAATATGGGCGAATTCGCGCTGTTTCTGCTGGGGGAATACCTGCTGCTGGTCGCGTGCGGCACGATGTTCTGCTTCTTCACTGATTTATTCCGCAGCAAAATTCCCTCCCTCGTCTATGCGGTATTGCTTGGCACGACTTTGGTTCTCCTGATCGAAACCGTCATCAACAACACGGCGGAGAAGCTGCTGCACAAGGAATTCTTCATTCAGCATTACCTGCCCTCCCTCTACGCTTCCGACTACCGTTACGGCAGTCTGCTCGGCGGCGGGGTGGAAGATGTGAGCAAAATGTTAATTCACGCGGCTGTGCTTTCCATTTGCGCTCTGGTGGTGTATAATGGTTTAGGAGCTTTGGCGCTCACCAAAAAAGACGTTTGACAGGAATGATTCCATTGATGTTTGCAGCCATTTTTTCCATGATCGCCTTTCTCGCGGCAGTGCTTTGCGGGGTGTATGTCCTTTATCTGCGGCGGCAGATCGACAATATATGCCGCCAGATGGCATTTATCGACCGACACGACAGCAACAAGCGGATTGCGGTGGATACCCGCGACGCGGCGATCCTGCAGCTGACCGCCTGTATCAACGCGCTGGAGGACGAAAAGCGCCGCGTCAAAACACAGGCGCAGCTTGGCGAGCGGAATTTTAAGGACACCATCTCCGGCATTTCGCACGATATCCGCACGCCGCTCACCTCGCTGTACGGCTATTTCCAGATGCTGCAAAACGCGCTGGCACATCCTGCCTCTGACGGACAGCCCATCGAAAAATACATCCGCATCATGGACGGCAGAATCCACGAATTGCAGGATATGACCGAGCAGCTTTTCACCTTCGTCAAACTCGAAAATCCCTCCTATGTGCTGGACTGCGGCGAGGTCAATCTCACCCAGACGCTTTGCGACGTGCTGTTTTCGTTCTACGACGATATCGGGCAAAACGGTCTGGAACCAAAGGTCGACATTCCCGGCGAAATATACACCGTCAGCGCCGACGCCGCCGCGCTGCGCCGTGTGCTGCAAAATATCATTAAAAACGCGCTGATTCACGGGGAAAGGGAATTGTTTGTCAATATGGCGGACAGCAGCGAATGGACGCAGGGGGTCGAAATCGCTGTGGGCAACCGCATTCCGCCGGACAGCGACATCGACCTCTCGCGTATTTTTGAGAAATTTTACAAAGTGGATTCTTCCCGCCACAAAAGCGGCTCCACAGGGCTAGGGCTTTTCATCGCCCGATCGCTCGTCGAACGAATGGGCGGTCAGATTCGTGCGGAAACAGACGGCGACACATTCACGATAAAGGTATTATTAAAGAAGATGGGTAGGTAGGAATGAACATTTTAATTATTGAGGACAACGGGGAAATCAACGATCTGATCAGGGACGCCATCAGCGGCACCATCAAAGAAGCACGGTGCCTACAGGCATACGCAGGCACCGAGGGGCTGCTTTACGCCAGGGGAACAGAGACGGATTTAATCATTCTCGACCTGATGTTGCCTGGCAAAAGCGGTGAAGATGTGCTGAAGGAACTGCGCACGTTTACCAAAACCCCCGTCATCGTGGTGTCGGCCAAAAATGAACTCGACGGCAAGGTAGATTTGCTGCTGTCGGGCGCGGACGATTATCTGACCAAGCCCTTTGAGATCAAGGAACTGCTGGCGCGCGTACAGGTGCAGCTTCGGCGGAGCGCACAAATCAAAGAGGGGGACAATACAGCGGGGCATGAAATAGCAGGGCATTTGCGGCACAAGGACATGGTTCTCGACCGCTCCGACCATACCGTGTCCGTTTCGGGAACGCCCCTTTCACTGACGCGACAGGAATTCCGCATTCTGGAACTGCTGCTGGCGCATCCCAACAGGGCGTTCAGCAAGCAGGAAATCTACGAGTACGCGTGGGACGAATTCTATATAGGCGAGGACAAAACCATCAATGTCCATATCAGCAATATCCGCAGCAAAATCCGGGCGGTGTCGGAAGAAAATTACATCGAAACGGTGTGGGGCATCGGATTCAAACTGGTGAAATAATTCACAATAAAAAGCACGTTTCCCAAGCATATCACTATGCGTTGGACAGCGTGCTTTTTATTGTGATTTACTTTCGATTGGCACAATACGCTTCAATCGCACGGCAGGCAAATTCCGCCGTACCTTCGCCGCCCGCCTTGTCGATGTTCTCATTCAGAGCGCCGCCGCCCGCGTAGGCTCTGCCGAGCGACATAAGAATTTCATCCGAGCAGGTGTAAAAATGCTCCGTGATGTAATCCTGCAACCGCTCTACCAACGCCTGCACCTGCGGGTCGGAGGGTTCCAGATGCCGGCACTCCCCTATTTCCTCAAAGATGCGCATGAATTCGACAGACAGCCGCTGGTTCTCTTCCGGCGTGCGTCCGGCGGATTTTTTCTCGTATTCCTTGTATTCGTCGGTCTGTCCCCAGCTTGCCTTCGCCTGGCGTTCGTATTCGTCGATCTTGCGCGTGTCAAATGCGGTAAAATCCAATTTTTTCACCCCCAGTCCGTATAATCCCAGCGCGAGAGTAATGAGATTTTCCAGCTGCTCCTTCTTCATTCGCAGCAGCTTGATTTGCTGTGCGAGGGCAGCGTTTCTGTCCGCATCGGGACTGTCCAGTATCCGCCCGATCTCTCCCAACGGAAATTCCAACTCCCGAAACAGCAGAATCAATTGCAGACGGTAGAGCGCCGCGTCGTCATACAGACGGTAGCCCGCCTCGGAAACCTCCGTCGGCGCAAAGAGTCCGATCTCGTCATAATAACGAAGCGCCCGGACGCTCACGCCCGAAGCCTCACTGATTTCGTGAATTGTCATCATGGTAATCACCTCATTCAAAATTCCCTTGCTGTTAATGCCATTATAAGCCCTCACGCGGCGTGAGAGTCAATTGATTTTTCGCACAAAAACGCATTTCAAGTTTCGTGAAGTTATTACAAAAAGCAATCCATCTCACAAACCATTTTCTTTTGATAAAATAGTCTGTGAGATGGATATTTTTTAATTTACTTCACTTGAAAAATCATCGGCTTGCCTTGGGAGCGTACCACACCTTTTTTGACGGTGACGCTTTCGCCGTCGATTTCGTTGGTGTAAACGCCGTCGGGCGCGTCAATTTTCGCATCCGCCGCCTCACCGTGCATGCTGAACACGCCGACAAATTTTGTCCCGCGCTTGGTGAGATACGCCGTCACGATGCCGGTGTCGTCGTCGGCTTTTGCCGAGAAATCCGCGTCCACGGGCAGCAGGTTCTTCTTGATCTCTCCGAGACGGGTCATATAGGGGGTGATGTCTTTCGCCGGGTCGCGCTCGAACACCGCCTTGTAAAACAGCGTGCAGTATTCCGTGTTCTGCCATTCCTGCCCGCCGTAAAGCAGCGTCGGTCCTTTCTGGAAGTAGACAAACGACAGCCAGTTGCGCATAATGTCCGTGTCGGGAAAACGATGGCTCGCGCGGGGCGTGTCGTGATTCTCCAGAAAACGCACCTTGATGTAATCCGACGGCAAAATATGTTCCTGATAGGTCAGCATGTTCATGTAATCGCTGAGTTTGCCCTCGCCGCTCACATAACGGTCAAAATAATCCTGCACGTCATAGGGATATTCCATGTCGAAGGCGCGGTAGAGGTCGGCGTCCGTCGCGACCGGATAGCCGCATTCCCTCGCGAACTGCACATGTCCCGTGTAAACCGACTCCGCCAGCCAGATGGCGTCGGGATTGATCGCCGCCACCTCCGCGACCGCCTGCTCCCAGAATGCGGCGGGAACGCAGGAAGCCACGTCGCAGCGGAAGCCGTCCACGATCGCCGCCCACTGCACCAGCGTGTCGATCTGGTAGCGCCACAGATCGGGATTGTCATAATCGAGGTCGATCACATCCGTCCAGTCGCCGTAACGGTTGCCAAAGCTGCCGTCCGGCTTGCGGAAGAACCATTCGGGATGCTGCTCTCTCAGCACCGAATCGTGGGAGGTATGGTTGTAAACCACATCAATCAGACACAGCATGCCGCGCGCGTGAATCTCGTCCACCAGATGACGGAATTCGTCCAGCGTGCCGTATTCGGGATTGACCCCGCGGTAATCCCGGATGGAATAGGGGCAGCCGAGTTCCCCTTTCTTGTGAAGCACGCCGATGGGATGAATCGGCAGCAGCCAGATGATGTCAGCGCCCAGCGCCTTGATTCTGTCCAGATCGCCCTCCAGCGCCGCAAAGGTTCCCTCGGGGGTGTGGTTGCGCAGGTAAACGGAATAGATGATCTTTCCGCGAAGCGAGATATCTCTTTGTTTCATCAGATGCACGCCCTTTCGCTGCTCTTTGTTTTTCCTCATTATACGCCTGTTCCCGCGGAAAATCCAGTGTTTTGAGAAAGAATCACAGAATATCCAAAATCTTTTCGATTTCATAAAGGTACACTTTAACAATTTTTTTCAGAAATTGTTTTACCATATTTTTCACATAAAATATTGACATCAGATTAAAAATGTAATATAATTATATCATATCTAACAACACTTTTCCGTTTGTGTGCAGATTCAGAAGATGTGTTCTTTTGGAAACAGGGAGGTGAAATCTCAGAATATAGAGAAGCAGACAGGACGCAGAAATTGAAAAAAGAAAGCGAGGTTTTAAAAACATGAAGCAAGTGAAAAAGAGAGCGCTGTCGCTGGTGCTGATACTGGCGATGCTGGTGATGTTTGTGCCGGGGAGTTTGGGCGGTATGACGGCCAACGCTGCGAGCAGTGATTTTGTGATTAAGAACGGTGTACTGACCGATTACAAGGGCAGCGGGGGAGATGTGATTATTCCCAGCTCCGTCACAAGCATTGGGTATTTGGCGTTCTATGACTGCACGAGTC
>CAMHAV010000050.1 GCA_946182865.1 uncultured Clostridia bacterium | reverse complement strand
AAGATCAGCCAGACCTATAAGTCCAAGGACATCTATAACAGCAATCCCCGCATCAAGAAGGTACTCGATACCCTGGTGGACGGTACGTTTGACGATGGCGGTACAGGTATGTTCCGTGATCTCTACGAGTCTCTCATTAATGGTGCTCACTGGCATCAGCCTGACCATTATTATATCCTTCTCGATCTCATTCCCTATTGTGATGCAAAGCTCAAGTGCAACGCTGATTATTCCGACAAAAAGGCGTTCACCAAGAAGTGCTTCATGAACATGGCCAATTCCGGCAAGTTCTCCAGCGACAGAACCATCGAGGAATATGCTGCTGAAATCTGGGGCGTGTAAGTTTAATTCGCAATGTGTAGAGACGGTATGTCGTGTCATTCATCTTTGGTGACTCCTTTCAACTTTGTTGAAAATGACAAACCAACCTTATAGCTAAAATTAACAACGAGCCGCGATTTACTGGAAAAAATCTTGTGAATGGCGGCTCTTGTTTTTTGGTAAAATCGCCTGTTTTTCGCGGTTTTATGAAGAAAATACAGATGAACTATGAAAAAAAACTAAAAAATACTAAAAAATTTTTGAAAAAACTATTGACAAATCGTACAATTTGAGGTATCATATTCACAGGTTCGGACGAGAATAAAAAAAGTCCGTAAAACCTAAAAAAATTGTGAAAAACGTCATTTTGACGTTTAACAAAATTTTTACTGGAGGGTTTATCCAATGAAAAAAAGAATTCTCGCACTTTCACTGGCGGCCGCTATGGTAATCGGCGCACTCGCAAGCTGCACCAAGCAGGAAACCGTTGGTTCTTCTGCTGTTGAGGCCAGAGATGTCGCTCTCGTTCTCTGGGGTTCTGAAGCCGATCAGGCTTTCCTGAAGGAAGTTTCCGGCGATTTTGCGAAGACCTATGCTGACGAGCATGAAGATGTCAAGTCCGTTACTGTCGATGTCAAGATCGTTGGTGAAGACAAGACCAGAGAAGAAGCTCTGAAGGATCTCAACGCTGCGGCTGACGTGTTCGGCGTACCTAGCGACCAAACCGGTGCTCTTGTTGATGCAAAGGGTATCTATGCTATGCCTGATGACATTGTCAAGGAAATCAAGGATCTCGTTGGTGAGAACAATGCCGGCAACACCTACTACAATGGTTCTTACTATGGCTTCCCCTATGCTCCCAACATTGCTTCTGCTCTTTACTATGATACCACTGTTTTCACCGCTGAAGACGTTAAGAGCCTGAACACCATGCTTGAGAAGGAAGGCGTGAACGGCAAGGTTATCGGCTTTGCTGACAACGCATTCCAGAATTCCTGCTGGTACTTCACTGCCGGTGCTGAACTCTTCACTAAGTCCGACAAGAGCATCTGCACTTTTGACAGCGACGAGTGTGCTGCGATGCTCGAGTTCGTTCAGAACAACGCTGAGAAGATGTACTACGGCAGCGGCGAAAACGCTGTCAACCTGATTAAGGACGGCGGTCTTGTTGGCTGGTTTGATGGTTCTTGGAACGTTCAGGCTATGAAGGATACATTCGGCGACAAGTACGGTGTTGCTTGCTTGCCCACTGTTACCGTTGACGGCAAGGATTATCAGATGAAGTGCTTCGGCGGCGTTAAGTATTATGCTGTCAATGCTGCTTCCAAGGAGCCCGAAGTTGCTATCGCTCTTGCTCAGTACCTCGCAAGCCCCGATGTACAGCTGAAGAAGTTCGAGCAGCTCAGCGCAATCCCGACCGCTCTTGCTCTCCTTGAGAACGACGAAATCAAGGGCGATCCCACTGCTATGGCTTACCTGCAGCAGGGTGCAAACGTTGTTGTTCAGGAACCCGTTATCCCCGGCGACTGGTGGGGCGATGCTGCGGCTCTCTTCAAGTCCATCTTCGATGGCGACATCAAGGGCAGAGATGCTATCAAAGAAGAAGTTGCAAAGCATGTTGAGACCTGGAAGAACATGTAATTCCATTTAGCTTCTATTGAGTTTCTATTCAAATTAAGTTCTAGGAAATATTGAAGTTATATTATAGCCTGAATACCTTGGACGTATAATCGTTTGTGTGTGTTCAGGCTATAATTAACATGTAACCAAAAAAATATTGTAGAAAGAGAGGATAAGACATATGTTTCAAAAAAAGGATGAATCCGAAATCAAAATAGAAGATTCGTTCGCCACGAAACTTTCATTTGTCATAATGGGTTTTGCGAATTTAGCGCACAAACAGTTTGCCAAAGGCGTCGGTTTTCTTGCGATTGAAGTCGGTTTCATTATCTTTATGATCATGGGTGGTTTCCAGAATCTTATCAATCTGATTACGCTGGGAACTGTTGAGACGCATGACGAAGTCGTTCCCGGTAAGATTTTGCCGGTTCGTGTGTTCGGTGATAACTCCATGCTCTTTCTTCTGTTCGGCGTGCTGACCTGTCTCATTATTGCGGCTTTTGTTATGGTCTGGCGTGCCAACATCAAAAGCGCGAGACAGCTTCAGGTGCTTGATAAGCAGGGGAAACCCATTCCTTCGTTTTTGGATGATGTGAAATTGTACTTGGATGAAAAGTTCCATATTACACTCCTTGCTCTGCCGATCTTTGGCATTCTTGCCTTTACCGTGCTTCCTCTTATTTACATGATCTGCATTGCGTTTACCAACTACGACAGAGATCATCAGGTCCCCGGCAACCTCTTCCACTGGGTTGGTTTTGCCAACTTCGGCAATATGCTGATTGGCGACGAAAGAATGTCGAGATCCTTCTTTGGTATCTTGCTTTGGACCATTATCTGGGCTTTTTTTGCGACGTTTACCAACTATTTTGCAGGCATTATCGTTGCACTGATCATCAACCAGAAAGATGTCAAGTTCAAGAAGCTCTGGAGAGGTATTCTGGTTCTTACCATCGCGATGCCGCAGTTTATCTCTCTGCTCGTTATGAGATGCTTCTTCTCGGATTACGGCGTTGTCAACAGAACGCTCATTAACATGGGTGTCCTTGAAAATGTTGACCATGCGATCAAGTTCTTCTCTGATCCTACACTTGCTAAGATTACTGTTATCTGTGTCAATATGTGGATCGGTATTCCGCACACCATGCTGATGTCCAGCGGTATTCTGATGAACATTCCGCAGGATTTGTATGAGGCTGCCACGGTGGACGGCGCGAACAAGGTGCAGATGTTCTTTAAGATTACGCTGCCCCAGATCATTTTCACCACCACGCCTTACCTCATTCAAACCTTAATCGGCAACATCAACAACTTCAACCTGATTTACCTGCTGACAGGCGGCGGTCCTACCAATGCGAATTACTATTCGGCGGGCGATACCGACTTGCTGGTAACATGGCTCTACAAGCTGACGTCCGGCAACCGTGACTACAGCTTGGCATCGACCATCGGTATCTTGATCTTCATTATTTCTGCAACGTTCTCGCTGATTACTTACAGAAATACCAAATCTTATAAAGAGGAGGACGCTTTCCAATGAGTGCAAACAATCTTACGGCTGTTACAGGCAAAAAGACAAAGAGCTATGCCGCGCAAAAGAGAACCGCTCTTATTGCCAGTTATGTCTTTTTGACTGTTTTGTCAATCATCTGGGTTATCCCGATTCTTTGGGTTGTGCTTACTGCATTCCGCGCTGAACCTGGTCAGTTTTCGTCCACCTTTTTCCCGCATGCCTACACATGGGTTGAGGGCGACATCCAGTACACCGCGACCTATACGCTTGATAATTTTAAGGATTTGTTTACCCCCAGAGAAGGCTTTGACTTCAAGAAAATGTGGCTCAACACCTTAATTGTTGCTAGCATTTCCTGCGTCATTTCCACTTTCTTTGCTGTAGCAACCTCTTATGTTATGTCAAGACTTCGTTTCAAGCTCCGCAAGACTTTCATGAACATTGCTTTGGTTATGGGCATGTTCCCCGGCTTCATGTCCATGATCGCCGTCTACTTCATTCTGAAGTCGATCGGCATTCATCAGACGCTGCTGGCTTTGGTGCTGGTATATTCCGGCGGTTCCGGTCTTGGTTTCTATGTGTGTAAGGGCTTCTTCGATACTATTCCGAAGGCGCTTGACGAGGCGGCTATGATTGACGGCGCGAATAAGGCGCAGGTTTTCTTCCAGATTATCCTCCCCATGTCCAAGCCGATCATTGTCTATCAGGCGCTGAATGCTTTCATGGGTCCGTGGATGGACTTCATCTTTGCGAGATTCCTCATGGGTACCAATTATGATACCTATACCGTGGCGATTGGTCTGTACGATATGCTTGAAAAAGAGCGTATTTATGCTTATTTCCGCCAGTTCGCTGCGGGTTCCGTTCTGGTTGCTGTTCCGATCATGGTTCTCTTCATGTGCTTACAGAAGTACTATGTCGAAGGCGTTACCGGCGGCGCTGTCAAGGGTTAAATTTGTTTTTCCCAAGAAGCACTGTGCGGCCTGTCGCATAGCAAACCAACCAAACAAAAAAGCTGTTTGTCCTTCGGGGCAGGCAGCTTTTTTTGTCACATACAGTCTATGGGTGCATATTCTAACAGCAGAGGTGATTTTGGTGAGATATCAGAGACACAAAATCGAAAAGCGCGCCATGGGTCGGCGTGTCAGGCTGGCTCTTTTGGCAGCGGGAGTGCTGTTCGTGGCTGTCAATCTTGCAGTTCGTCCCAGATTAAAACAAATGACTGCCATTCAGGCGGCGTACATATCCAATCACGCAATTGATCAGGCGGCAGAAGCTGTGCTGTCGCGGGAAGATATCGACTATGAAGCCTTTGTTACGCTCCACACGCTTGAAGATGGCAGCATCAGTTCCATGACGGCCAATATCCGGGAAATGAATCGCTTTAAAACCGAGCTTTCCAATGAGGTGCAAAAAAAAATTCTGGAATATAAGGAGCGGGAAGTTTCCATTCCGTTGGGAACGCTGACGGGAATCGACCTGCTCTCGGGCAGAGGTCCGCGCATCAGAATGCGCATAGAACTCTATGGCAATGTGACGGCGAACCTGAAAAGCGATTTCGACAGTGCCGGCATCAACCAGACACGTCATCGCATTATATGCGATGTAAAGGTGGGCGTTTCCGCCATTATACCGGGATGTTCTTCCTACACGGAGGCGGAAAACAGTTTTACGGTGTCCGAGACAGTGCTGGCGGGCGAAGTGCCGGAATCCTTTACCAATGTGGACACGACAGACGATCTATATGACGAGATAAATAATTTCATTATGGATTGAATTTTTGCTCCCGATAGTGTAAAATAATAGAATCAACTGGATGAAATGATCGGTTGATTTAACAGCATTAAGGAGCGAATGAAATATGCCGGACATGAATCAGACATCCGAGCGTGTCAAGGAACTGCGTGCATTGATTGAATACCACAGCAACGCCTATTACAATGCTGACGCGCCGGAAATCGAGGATGATGAATACGATGCGTTAATGAGGGAACTGCGGGAGCTGGAACGCGATTACCCCGAACTGCGGGATGAAAATTCTCCCACGGTCAAGGTGGGCGGCGCGGCCTCGGCCAAATTTGCGGAAGTGGTGCATGACGTGCCTATGCAGAGTTTGCAGGATGTATTTAGCCTCGACGAAGTGAAGGAATTTTGTGAGAAATTTGCGGAGTACCACGATGTGGAATATGTGGTAGAAAAGAAGATCGACGGGCTGTCGGTGTCGCTGGAATATACCGATGGGGTACTCACGCGGGGTTCCACACGAGGCGACGGACGCATCGGCGAGGATATTACAGAAAATCTGCTGACGATTGCCTCTATCCCGCATAAAATCAACACTACAGCGGCGTTTTTAGAGGTTCGGGGCGAGGTGTATATGCCGCGCCGCACCTTTGCCGCACTCAATCAGGCGCAGGAGGAAAACGGTCTGAAAACCTTTAAAAATCCCCGCAACGCGGCGGCAGGTTCGCTCCGGCAGAAAAACGCGGCCATCACGGCAGCGCGTGGATTGGATATCTTTGTTTTCAATGTGCAGCAGGCGCGCGGGATAGAATTTGCAACCCATTCGCAGTCCTTGTCATTTCTGCAAAACTGCGGTTTCCCTGTTTCTCCGGAATATACGGTGGCGAAAAATTACGCGGAAATCGAAGCTGCCATTGAAGGAATCGGCAGCCAGCGTGGGACACTGGAATATGATATAGACGGTGCTGTCATAAAAATAAACAGCCTGTCGCTGCGTGAAAGGGCGGGTGTGACCTCCAAATTTCCAAAATGGGCAGTAGCATTCAAATATCCGCCGGAGCAAAAGGAAACCGTGCTGCGCGATATCGAAGTGACGGTGGGACGCACGGGCGTACTTACCCCCACGGGCGTATTCGACCCGGTGCTGCTTGCGGGTACGTCTGTGAGCCGTGCCTCGCTTCACAATCAGGACTATATCTCCCAAAAGGACATCCGCATTGGAGACACAGTGGTGCTGCGAAAGGCGGGAGAGATCATCCCCGAAGTGGTTTCCGTCGCAAAGCACGGCGACGGTGAACCGTACCGTTTGCCGGAAGTCTGTCCCTCCTGCGGTGAAAAGGTGTTCCGTCTGGAGGACGAGGCGGCGCTGCGGTGTGTCAACCCCGCGTGTCCGGCGCAGCTTGTTCGCAATATCATCCATTTCGCCTCCCGCGATGCGATGGATATTGAGGGCATGGGGCCGGCGGTCATTGAGCAGTTGATCGCGAAGGGAAAAATTCAATCGTCGGCCGATCTCTATCAGCTTACCGAAGAAGATATTTCCTCATTAGAGCGTATGGGAAAAAAATCTGCGCAAAATCTGATCAATGCCGTGAAGAAATCCAAAAGTAATCCCCTTTACAAACTCATTTTTGCGCTCGGTATCCGCCACATCGGAGAAACAGCTTCACGACAGTTGGCAGCGCAATTCGGCAGCATGCAGGCACTCATGGACGCGTCTCCCGAAAATTTTGCCGCCATTGAGGGATTCGGGGACATCATGGCGGAGTCGGTGCGGGATTATTTTTCCACCGAACACGCCAGGGAACTGATCGCACGACTGGGCGAATGCGGCGTGAATCTGCAATCCACCGGGAGTGAGGGCGCGGCGGCTTCGTCAAACGCGCTGGAAGGCCTGACCTTTGTGATCACCGGCACGCTCGAGGGCATGACCCGCGACGAGGCCAAGGCGCTGATTATCGCACACGGCGGCAAAGCGTCCGGTTCGGTGAGCAAAAAGACCTCTTATCTGCTTGCGGGTGAAAATGCCGGCAGCAAGCTGACCAAAGCAGAGGAACTGGGCGTCAAAGTGATCTCCCTGGACGAACTCAACGACATGCTCTCCGAATCATAAAATTTCTGCAACATTTTTCCGTCAGGGCCAGTCCTTGTCGAATGAACCTCCATTGAACTTCATATACTGGTGTTGTATGAAGTTCGAATGGGGGTTCTTTTTATGAAATTTATCAAAACAATCAAGCTCAAGCCGCTGCTGATTTCGTTGCTGCTGCCGCTGCTTTCCGGCGGAGCGGTGGGACTCTTTCTGGCACTGAGCGGCAAATTCAACACCTACGAAGAATTGTTCCGTCCGCCTTTCAGTCCGCCGCAATGGCTGTTTCCCGTGGCGTGGACCATTCTTTACACGCTCATGGGCGTTTCGGCTTATCTGGTGACCACTTTCGATGCGCCAAAGGCTGTGAAAGAGGACGCACTTTGGCAATATCTGGTGCAGCTCGGCATCAATCTGATCTGGCCGATTTTGTTTTTCTATTTTGAAATGCGTCTGGCGGCGTTTCTCTGGATCATTGTCCTGCTGATGGCGGTGTTTAAAATGATCGCGGATTTCTGGTATATCAGCAAACCCGCGGCGCTGCTCCAGATTCCCTATGTACTGTGGCTGCTGTTTGCCACCTACCTGAACGGTGCGACCTATCTGCTCAACGGGTGATTTCTCTTTTTCCTGTTTTTGACAGCTGCATGAAATCCATCACAATTGCCAATACTTCCATTGTAAACAACTGTAAGGCGGGAGGAAGAATTTTGCAGTACAATAAGGTGGAAATATGCGGCGTAAATACGGCGGAGCTGAAGGTGTTGTCGGAAAGCGAAAAAACAGAGCTGCTCAAAAGGGTGAGAGCAGGGGATAAGGCGGCGCGGGATGAACTGGTGAAAGGAAATCTGCGGCTGGTGCTGAGCGTCATTCAGCGTTTTTCCAATCGCGGCGAAAATATGGACGATTTGTTTCAGGTGGGATGTATCGGACTGATCAAGGCAATTGACAATTTTGATATCTCCATGGACGTGCGATTTTCCACCTATGCGGTGCCAATGGTGATCGGGGAGATACGGCGCTACCTAAGGGACAACAACAGCGTCCGTGTCAGCCGTTCCATGCGGGATACGGCGTACAAGGCCATGCAAGTCAAGGAGCGTGTGATCAGTCAGCAGGGAAGAGAGCCAAGCGTGGAGGAGATTGCCAAAGAACTGGAACTGCGCACAGAGGATGTGGTGCTGGCGCTGGAAGCCATCGCGGAGCCGGTTTCCCTTTATGAATCGGTTTATTCCGATGGCGGAGACACCATCTATGTGATGGATCAGATCGGAGACGGCAATGACGACAGCAACTGGCTGGATGAAATTCTGCTGCGGGAGGAAATACAGAAGCTTTCACCGCGCGAAAAGCGAATACTCACCCTTCGGTTTATGCAGGGCAAGACCCAGATGGAGGTGGCCGGAGAGGTGGGGATTTCACAGGCGCAGGTGTCCCGTCTGGAAAAAGGTGCGCTCAGCAAAATCAAAAATCATTGACGCTAAAGCGGTCGATCGTGAAAGGACGGTGGACCGCTTTTGCAGTATCCGCAGGCCTGTGGGATGAAAGGCAGTTGAATAGGGGATAATTTGTGCAAATTTCCCTGTGAATGTCTGTGTAATATTTATAGAATTTTGAGAACTAGAATTATTTTTTAAAATCTATTGCTATTTGGATAATAATTTGGTATAATGTAACAAATGATAAGGGGTGATTTTTTTGGCTTCCTATTCAGAAATGTATGTTGCCAATCTGGTGGATTCTGTTCTTCAAAAACTGTATTACGACGATCACAACATCAACTTTTTTAAACATTACAATACCTTTTTGATTCCGCTCAAAGTAGTCAATGAGTCAATGAAAAAATCGGGCAATGTGGCGCAGATTCTCTATCATGAGTACCAGCCCGGCACCATCAAGGGCGCTTATCATCCGATGATAGACTGGGTCATTGCGCTGTACGGTCGGTATTATGCCAAAGAGGTGTCTTTTGATCAGTTCCTCGAGGATGCGGGCGTGTATTCGCTGCACAGACGCATTTATGCCAGCTACAAGGAAAACGGCGTGTGCGAACGTACCGAAGAGATCGTTCCGGTGGAAATGGAATATGAGCATGAGCGCTTTGTCAAGGGTCTGATCGGCGTCTTTAACTATATCTCTGAGAGGATTCCGCTGCTGATCGTGCTCAATAAAGTGCATCTGGCGTCCTATTCCGCATATGAATATCTGCTGAAGATGATCAATGAAAACGCTAACAGCAGAATAGCGATGATTTGCAGCTTTAACGAAGTTTTCACTGTGTCCGATCAGAACAAGGAAATCCGCAATGATCTGATTGTAGCGCTGGAGTCTAACAACATGATTCAGGACTGGGGTCTTGAAGACAAAGAGAACGGAGCGGAGGAAAGCGATCTGTTTGTTCCTGCATCTGAATCGTTTGACAAGTATCTGGTTCTGATCAATAATATGCTGCAAACCAGTGCGATGCGGCAGGCGTTGTATTATTGTGAGATCATCAAGGAAAACGTTGACAGCGGTAATCTGACGGTGAGTTCGGATTTGCTTCACACGTTTTACCGTTATTATTGCGATGCCTGCATGTACACGGGAAATTATCCCAAGGCGCTGTCGCTGTGCGATGAGCGCCAGACCATCGACAGCATCGAGGAGAATGCGGCCGACGGTTTTGACAAGTACGGATACCAATATGCCTATCTGTCAGGCCTTTGCCATTCCTGCGCCGGTCAGGATAAGCTGGCGGAAAAATATGCCCAGGAGTGCTATGAAATTGCCTGCAAGAGCGAGAACGAATACATCATTTTCAAGGCGGAGCTTCTGCGGTGTATGGCGAGATTCCGCTGCTGGAGCAATGTGTATTTATGGAATGTGGAATACAACGCGCCCAAGGAGTTTTTGGAGACAGCCGAAAAATACGGCTATTTCAATCATCTGGCGTATATCTATTTTTTCTGCTTCGGCAACGACAGAACCTATTATGGCATCGACCCTGAATTCTGCGAATCCCACGAGCATTACAAGAAGGGGATGTTTTACGCCGATATGCTGGGCAACGATCAGGTCAAGCTGAGAGTTTACAAGAAAAACGTCGTCTTCTCCTCCGGCTTCGGCTATTATCCCGCTGTCGATCATTTCTACAAAAAGAGTCTGGAAATTTTAAACAGCCAGCACAATCTGGCGGAAATGGGCAATGTTTACAACGGTCTGGGCTACAACCGTATCGTCAGTGAACAGTTTGACGCTGCCGACGCCTATTTCAACAGTGCGATGGATATCTGGCACAAGCTCGGCAAGCCGGAAAATATGGGTGAAACGCTTTATAACATGGCGGTCAACGCGATGCTCGCCCGTGATTGGCAGGGCGCCTGCGATTTTCTGGTAACGGCTGTGCGTATTATGAAAAATCTCAACCAGAATAAGCTGGAGCTTTGCAATATGTCCAAGATTTACGGCATGATTGTGCTTTGTTATATCAAGCTGGGCATTGAATATAACGCGCAGCTCTATCTGAACAAAATGCAGCTTGTGTTGTATCATCTGATTTTCCCGGAAGGAGAACCCAGTTATTTCCTGTGGGATGACGATATGTTCTTCTATTATTTCAACAAGGGCTTGATCATGCGCAAGGACAGTCTCGCGGAAGCACAGCATAATTTTGACCGCGCCAATTTCCACCTCAAGCGCACGGAGGGACTGTGGTTCTTTGCCTATGAAATGTTTGCCATTGAGCAGGCCGATCTCTACCGCGCCCAAGGCCGTCATGTCGAAGCCAACGAACTGCTCCAGAATTGTCTGGAATACTGCACCAAAAACGGCTATCAAAATAAAATCGACCGCATCAATTCGGTCTTCCGCGGCACGCCGATGGACGACAGTCAATATCATTTTGGACTTAAGCATATCACGATCGAGCAGGCCGTGGAGCTGTCCCGTCTGGTGGGCGCGGAATTGCAGCTGCGGCTCAAGAATAAGAGCATCAGTTTCCTCACCAACTGGCAGGAGCTGATGAACCGCGACGATATTGATCCGAAATTGCTGATCAGTACCGCTATGAACACCATGCAGAATAACTACAATGCTGACAGAATCATTTATCTCGAAGTGAATAACGGCAGTCCCAATCTGATTTACTGCGACAAGGATTTTAATCCCAGTCCCGAAGTACTGCACGGCGTTGTCTCCTATTTCATGCGCAATCCCAATGAATTTATGGCGACGCGTCTGGAAAAATCTTTTTATGACTACAAGGAACTGATTGGCCTGTTTGGTATTAATAATATCGTGTCGGTCATCGGCGTTCCGATTGTGGCGGATAATAAGCTGCAAAGCGTGTTGCTGGCCATGATTGAAATGCATGATAACATGACCAACAATTTCTCGCTCTTCCTCGAGGGTGATCTGACCATCTTCAGCGTGGCTTTCCATCAGTTGGTTGACGCCATCACCCGTATTGCCACACAGAAACACATTAAGGAAATGAATGTGCAGCTCGAGCAGAGTTCTGTCACCGATATGCTCACCGGTCTTTACAACAGACAGGGCTTTGCCAAGACGCTGGCAGAGGAAATGAAAAAACATGAATCGGCGCCGAATATTACCACTACGGTGCTGTATATTGACCTTGATAACTTCAAATTCTATAATGATACCTTTGGACACGCCATCGGTGACGTGATTCTGGTTTCTTTCTCGGATATTTTCAAAGAGATTACCAGAGATCGCGGTTATGCCATCCGCTACGGCGGCGACGAATTTGTCATTGTCATTCCCGATTCCAGTGAGGAGGAGGGAGTTGCCATTGCCAAGTCGATTTACCAGAGACTCGATGAGACTGACGGATTTGCTGAGAAGCTGAAAAAGAAGATGGGTAAGGACTTTACCATTGACCCCAAAAACCGTGTTTCCTGCTCGATCGGCATTTCCACCGCCAATGTCTTCTCCAAGGAGAAGATTGACGAAGCGATGAAGCAGGCGGATGACGCGCTCTATGTTGTCAAGAAAACCACCAAGCGCAACTACAAGGTTTGGACACCTGACATGGGGCAGTCCAGATAATTCTTTTGCAGGACGGTGCGTGATGACGCGATGAAAAACAAATGGATGAAAAGGACCTCAAAGGTGGTCAACGGCTTTATGGAGGAGATCCAGGAGGACTCCATCAGTGCCTATTCGGCACAGGCGGCGTTTTTCGTCATTATCTCCGTGTTTCCTCTGGCTATGCTGCTGCTGACCCTTGTGAAATACCTGCCCTATTTTAAAGAGGGCGTACCGATGATACAATTCGATATGTTTCCCCATGACCTGAATGTGTTTGCGACAAGCGTATTGGAGGAAATTGTCAGCAAATCCTCCAATACGGTGCTGTCGATTTCGGCGGTGACGGCGCTTTGGTCGGCTTCCAAGGGCGTGTATTCCATTATTCTGGGGCTGACCTCGGCCTATTCCATCAAGGAAACGCGCGGTTATATCCGTATGCGGCTGCTGTCTATTCTTTACACTATTATTTTTCTCGTCATGCTGATTGCGGCGCTGGGCTTTCTGGTGTTCGGCAACAGCATCTATCGCGCTACTTTCCATTATCTGCCGTTAGCCGCCGATCATGTCGCGATTATCTCAAGGGGCATTAAATGGCTGCTGGGCTTCGGCGTGCTGGTGCTGCTCTTCCTGCTGATGTATATTGCGGTACCCGACCGGAAATCCACCCTGTTTGAGGAATTGCCGGGTGCGTTGGTGAGCGCGGTAGGCTGGGTGGGGTTCTCCTATCTTTATTCGTTCTATATCGACCATTTCAGCAACTACGCCAATCTGTACGGCAGTCTGACCGCCGTTGTGCTTCTCATGCTGTGGCTGTATTTCTGTATGTATATCATGTTGTTCGGCGCGGAGGTCAATGTCGCGTGGAACAGCACCTACAAGAGAATCGCCGCCCGATTTGTCAAAGCCACCAAAAAGCGCATCAAGGAAGAAATTCCCAAAATCAAAGAGGAAATTCCCAAGATCAAAGACGAAATCCCTAAATTGGGTAAAAACAGCAAGTAACAGGCGGAATAAAAACAGAAGAAAAGCGCAGTTTGTCATAGCTGACAGGTTTGTCAGCGTAGACGGACTGCGCTTTTTCAAAAGGAGGCAAAGGCTGTGGAAAACAGCTATCAATTTTTTTGCAATCGTGAATGTCAATACTTTCCCTGTCACAAGGGGGTGGGGGAGAGATTTAACTGCCTTTTCTGCTATTGCCCTTTGTACGCGCTGGGAGATCAGTGCGGGGGAAACTTCGTCTATCTGCCGAGCGGCGTCAAGAGCTGCGAACACTGCACGCTGCCGCACGGAGAAGGCGGCTATGCGCATGTGATGAGCAAAATCGGGCAGATCATCGAAAAGGCGAAGAAATAGAATTGCTGTATTTCCACTATTTTTCATCTGTGGAGTCCGGCATGAAACCGACAACGGCAAAGCCAAGTCCAACCACAGCGGGAATCAATCCCACCGCCGGAAAATAGCGATCCACCATCAGACCTGCCAGAAGCAGCACAATGCCCATCAGCATTTGCTTGATGCCTCTCATGGATGTTTCATTCCTTTCATTTGATTTATTATAAAGAATAACCCGACCGAATCCGCTGCAACAGCAGAATCGGTCGGGTTTCTTTTACGTTCATGTGAGGTATGAAGTAAATGCAAATCCGAGGGACTTCTTATCATTTCACACTTCACATTAATATCACATTTCCCACTTACTTAAAATATTTCACGCCGGAGAGGAAGATTTTCTGATCCTTGACGCCGGGAACATTCTTGTAAAGATCCTTGCCCATGCGTTCGGAGTGACCCATCTTGCCGAAGACTCTGCCGTCGGGGGAGGTAATGCCCTCGATGGCGCAGACCGAGCCGTTCGGGTTCCACTCGATGTCGGAGGAGGGATTGCCGTTGGGGTCAACGTACTGGGTGGCGACCTGACCGTTGGCGATCAGCTTGCCAAGCATTTCGTCGTTGGCGACAAACCGGCCTTCGCCGTGGGAGACGGGGACAGTGTGCATTTCCCCAACTTCGCACTCATGCAGCCACGGGGACTTGACAGAGGTGACGCGGGTGTAAACCATGCGGGAGACGTGTCTGCCCAGGGTGTTGAAGGTCAGGGTGGGGTCGTCCCTGCCGATCTCGGTGATTCTGCCGTAAGGCACCAGACCCAGCTTGATGAGCGCCTGGAAGCCGTTGCAGATACCCAGCATCAGGCCGTCGCGCTGCTCGAGCAGGCGGGTGATTTCCTCGGCAATGACAGGGTTGCGGAAGGTGGTGGCAATGAATTTGCCGGAGCCGTCGGGTTCGTCGCCGCCGGAGAAGCCGCCGGGCAGCATGACGATCTGGGACTTGGCAATGCGCTTGGCCATTTCCTTGATGGTTTCCTCGATCGCGGAGGGGGTCAGGTTCTTGACGACCAGGATATCCGTCTTTGCGCCGGCATTCTCAAAGGCTTTCGCGGTGTCGATTTCGCAGTTGGTGCCGGGGAAGACCGGAATGAAGACGCGGGGCTTGGCTTCCTTGACGGGCAGTATGCTCGGGAAAGCGGCTCTGGCGGTGTTCATGGGTACATTCTTGACGACGGGTCTTTCCTTGGGCGATACCGGGAAGATCGGCTCGAGGGGCGCCATCCAGGTTTCGCGCAGCTTGGCGAGCGCCACCTTGCCGCTGCCGATCTTGACCAGCGGATTGTTGGTGGTCTTGCCGAGAACGGTGTACCGGAAGCCGTCGAGGACGCGCACGCCGTCTTTCAGTTCCAGTACCAGAGAACCGGAGAGAGGAGCGAAAAGTTCCGCGTCGGTGAGGGATTCCTCAAAGGAGAAGCCGAGTCCGTTGCCGAAGCAGGACTTGATGACCGAGGCGGACGCGCCGCCTTCGTGAACCACGCTTGCGGAGAGAACCTCGCCCGTGCAGATCATGTGGTACACATTCTCATACATGGTGCGCAGCTTCTTCCACTTGGGCATGTGGGATTTGTTTTTGTGATAGGGAACGGGAACGAGAATGACGGTGGAATTGGCCTTGGTAAAGGCAGCCGAGAGGGTCCTCTTGGCGCTGGTGGTCGCGAGTGCGAAGCTCACCAGCGTGGGCGGCACGTCAAGGTCGTTGAAGGAGCCGGACATGGAGTCCTTGCCGCCGATGGAGGGCGTGCCCATCTTGAGCTGTGCCGTCAGCGCGCCGAGAAGCGCGGCGGCGGGTTTGCCCCAGCGGGAGGGCTTGTCGCCCAGACGCTCGAAATATTCCTGGAAGGTCAAACGGGCGTTGAGGGGATTCGCGCCGACCGCCAGCAGGCGGGAAAGCGATTCCACAACCGCGTAGGCGGAGCCGTGATAGGGGCTCCACTCGGTGTGACCCGGAATGTAGCCGTAAGCCATCGCGGTGGCGCAGTCGGTGTCGCCCTTGTCCACCGGAAGTTTGGCGACCATGGCTTCTTCGGGGGTGAGCTGATGCTTTCCGGCAAAGGGCATGAGGACGGTGGCCGCACCGATGGACGCGTCAAAGCGCTCAGACAGGCCCTTCTGGCAGCAGACATTGAGGCGGCTCATGTTCTTTACCAGCGCGTCCGCGATAGGCAGACCGCGCAGCTCATAGGGAACCGACACGCGGTAATCGTTGTAGGGATAGACCGCCTTGATTTTGGCGGTGGCGTGCTGGCGCACACCGTTGGTATTGAGAAATTCTCGGGACAGGCTGACGATGGTTTTGCCGCGCCATACCATATTCAGACGGGGTGTTTCGGAAACCGTCGCGACTTCATAGGCCTCAAGATTTTCCTTTTCCGCCTCCGCGATGAACTTGTAAACATCCTGCTTATCGAGTACGACTGCCATTCTCTCCTGTGATTCGGAGATGGCGAGTTCGGTGCCGTCCAGACCCTCGTATTTCTTGCGCACGTCGTCCAGACGGATATCCAGACCGTCCGCCAGTTCACCGATGGCAACGCATACGCCGCCCGCGCCGAAGTCGTTGCAGCGCTTAATCATGGAAGCGACCTTGCCGTTGCGGAACAAACGCTGAATCTTGCGCTCGGTCGGGGGATTGCCCTTTTGCACTTCCGCGCCGCAGGATTCGAGGGATTCGCTGTTGTGCGCCTTGGAGGAACCTGTCGCGCCGCCGCAGCCGTCGCGGCCGGTTCTGCCGCCGAGGAGGACGACCACGTCGCCCGGTTCGGGAACGCCGCGCACGACGTTCTTCTTGGGAGAAGCGCCCACCACCGCGCCGATTTCCAGACGCTTGGCGGTGTAGCCGTAATCGTAGATTTCATTGACCTGACCTGTGGCCAGACCGATCTGGTTGCCGTAGGAGGAATAACCCGCCGCCGCGCCCGTGGTGATCTTGCGCTGGGGCAGCTTGTTTTCCATGGTTTCGGACACCGGCACTCTGGGGTCCGCCGCACCGGTCACGCGCATGGCCTGATAGACATAGGCGCGTCCCGAAAGCGGATCGCGGATGGCGCCGCCCAAACAGGTGGCCGCGCCGCCGAAGGGTTCGATCTCGGTGGGGTGGTTGTGGGTTTCGTTTTTGAACTGCACCAGCCATTGCTCGGTTCTGCCGTCGATCTCCACGGGAACCTCGATGGAGCAGGCGTTGATCTCTTCGCTTTCGTCGAGGTCGGGAATCAGGCCGCGCTTTTTGAGCACTTTCGCGCCGATGGTACCCATATCCATAAGGGTGACGGGACGGGCGGTATCCTCGCCGTAGACTTCGGCGCGCGCCGCGAGATAGCGGCGGATACCCTTGCGGATCTCGGCTTCATAGCCGCCGTCCTCTACCTTGATGTCATCCAGCTCGGTAAGGAAAGTGGTGTGGCGGCAGTGGTCGCTCCAATAGGTGTCGATGACCTTCAGCTCGGTCACGGTGGGGTCGCGCTGCTCGTTGTCGCGGAAGTAGTCGCGGCAGAATTTGAGATCGTCGAGCGTCATGGCAAAACCCATGGAGGCGTAGTATTCCGCCATTTTCTGGTCGTCCCACGCGATAAAGCCGTCGAGCACCGCGACATCCGACGGAACATCGAAGTTCTGGGTGAGGGTGCGGGGCTTGTAGAGGGAAGCTTCACGGGACTCCACGGGGTTGATGATGTAGCTCTTGATGCGGTCGAATTCCTCGTCGGTAATGGAACCGCTGAGAATGTAGATGCGCGCGGTCAGCACTTCGGGACGTTCGCCCTGTGTGAGAAGCTGTGCGCACTGCGCGGCGGAGTCGGCGCGCTGGTCATACTGACCCGGCAGATATTCGGTGGCGAATATTCTGGTGTCGGGGTCGAGGGGGAACGTTTCGTCGTAGACGATATCGACATTCGGCTCGCTGAAAACGGTGGTCTTGGCCTGCTTGAATTCCGCGGGGGAGAGGCCGTCCACATCGTAGCGGTTGAGAATGCGCAAGCCCTCGATGTCGGTCATGCCGAGATTGTCCCGGAGGTCGGAGAGAACGCCCTTGGCTTCGATGTCAAAGCCGGGAGCCTTCTCCACAAAAAGTCTCATAACTGCCATAAATGATCAAATCTCCTTAGCAATTTATTTTACCTTTCGTAAAATCAAATCATGATGATTTTGACAGAATTTAATATCCAATATATTGTATCATACTGTACGCTGATTTTCAAAAGGTTTTTTATGAAATATTGCAAACATAATATGAATATTTTCTGCCGGAATTTGACAGTGTGTAAAAAAAACGTAAACTTCACAAAAGATGGCGCAAGATGTGAGGGATTTTGGTTGACGAATGCCGCCGAAATCATTATAATAATAAAGAATCCCTGCAACATTCCATGAAAGAGTGTGAAAACGAAAATGAATTCCAATACCGCGATCAGCGAATATCTTAAACTCTGTGCCAAGCGCATGACTTATCTGGGGCTGCTGTCGGTTGTCGTGTTTCTGGTGGTGCTGTTTGCCACGAGAATCGTCACGCCGGTGCAGTACACCCTGCAAGGCAAGCTGCGCATTCAGTCCGACGTCATGGGCGAAAGCATTTCCGATCAGTACAACATAGCGGAGCTTTCCAAGGCGGCGGCGCTGACCTCCATCGCACTGGTGGACAACAGCGACACGGTTCGCGCCGCCATGCGGGACAGCAAAATGCCGGAAACCGATCCGGCGGAATTCCAGAAGCGCGTGAACGTCAGGCAGATCAACGACTCCAACGTGCTGGAGGTTACGGTGAAGTTTGATTCCGACCGCACGCTGGGTGAAACCTTTACCGCCAATCTTTTCAAAGAGGCAAATCTCGTGGTGCAGAGCACCTTTGAACAGTCCACCCCGTCTTTTTCGGCGGTGGTGCAGGAACCTGCGCGCGTCAACGATATCAGCCGCCCCTGGCTGACGGCGCTGATCGCCGGACTTCAAAGCGTGGCGGTCACGGCGGTGTGCTTCTTTGTGTTCAACATCTTTTCTCTGGCCGCCGACAGAACCCTGCGCAGCAGCGCCAAGTTTGAAACGCTCACCCGTGTGCCGGTGATTGCCGCCATTCCGCCTGTTTCGCGCCTGGTGGGTTCGGAACGCAGCGCGGGACAGGTCAGCAACGCCTACCGTGTGCTGCGTTCCGCGATTAAATATTCCAAAAAAGGCGTGCGCTCCATCGCCGTGTGCAGTCCCTCTCCGCGTGACGGCAGAACCTCGGTCGCTATCGGACTTTCGCAGGCGCTCGCGGATACCAATGCCATGGTGCTGCTCATTGAAGCGGACATGCACCGCCCCAACATCAGCCGCGAGCTGCGGTTTGATCCGGTGTTCGGTCTGGGGGACTTGCTGCTCGGCAAATCCAACCTCGCCGCCACCATCAACAAAACCTCCAACCGCAATCTGTATGTTATCACAGCGGTCAACAATGTCAACATGAACAGCATCGACGTGTGTGATCTGCTCGACAGCGGCGTTTTCAGCGAATTGCTCGAAGCGGTGGAAAACCAGTTTGATTACGTCATTATCGACACGCCCTCCATCGAATTGCTGCCCGACGCGGCGGCGGTTGCGGGAAAGGTGGACGGCTGCCTGATCGTGGCGCAGTACGGGCACACCCGCACCGACATGATTAAATATGCCATTGACGTGTTTGAATCCCTTGACACTGACGTGCTGGGTATCGTCACCACCAATTCCCCCCAGAGAAGCGGCGCGTTCGGCTCGGTGTCGCGTTATTACCGCAGCCAGAACAGCCGCACAGGCGAAAACTTCCTCACCACCCTGCTGGACAATTTCTTTGGCGTGATCAATATGGTTCGCGAGAAACTGCCGGGCGGCGGCAAGGAAAGCCGTTCGGCCGGAAGATAAATCTACCGTTGCAGTTAAAAATTTCCACTGGAAAAAAAGACGCTGCTGATCAGTTTGGCAGCGTCTTTTTTCTGTTTAACGGCATTGTGACAGCCTTTATTTCGGGGAAAATCCGTGTTTCCAAAAATGCCATTCATTTTATGATTTTCATAAACATTCAGTCAAAATCACAGTACATAGCAGAAAACAAACGTAATTATAAATAAAAATAAGAATGCATTTTTGTGAATTTTGCATACAGAAATAGTATTGACAATTTTTTCACAAAATGATAAAATAGAGACATGCTGACAATGCAAATCACGGTATGTCCTGCAAAACGCATAAAAATGATGGGTATTGTGAAGTGGCTGTCTTGGTATGATCTTACTCCGGATGCGGTCAGTCCGGCGTTCGGGGTAATTTCAGAATTGGTTATGCATATACTGTTGTCCTCACCTCGGAGCGGTATGTGCATGACCTTTTTCTTATTTATGCAGTGAATATGCAAGCAAAAAAAGCCCCGTCAATTCCGGAACGCAGCGAGAATGGGAATTGACGGGGGAACTTTTTAATAAGGGAATAGCGTTAGCGTAATAAATGAGAATTTAGAGCGCTCGCAAGCTCGCTAAGATAATAGATAATAAAGA
>CAMHAV010000049.1 GCA_946182865.1 uncultured Clostridia bacterium | reverse complement strand
AGAATACCGAGCAGCCCAGCAGGAACGTGCCCGTGTTCACCAGAGGGCAGGTCAAAGCGGCCAGTGCAACGCCCAAGGTAACGCTCTTCTTCTCTACCAGACTGTAGACGAGACCGGCGAGGAAACCTGCCAGCGTGCCTTTCAGGAGACACACGATAATCGTACCGGGGATGTTGACCGCAAAGAACGCAGCCGCATCGAGCAGCGTCATGCAGCCGAACACAAAACCGAGCCATGCGCCTGCGGCTCTGCCGTATAGCGCTGCCCCGATCACGATGGGTACCAGGCTGAGTGTGATGGAGAAGGCTCCGAAACGGATGCCTCCGCCGATGAGCTGAAGCACAACTACAATGGCTGTGATCAGCGCGACGCCAACGAGTTTCTTGGTGTCAACTTTCTTCATAAAAATTACCTCCTGCTGCCGTTCTTTTTAAATAAAGATACAGCGCATAATAAAATTATATTGAAAGCGGAAAATACCCGCCTGCAATAGCAAAAGAATGTTTTATTATATTATTTGTTTTTCTTGTTCTTTTCATACAGGATCTTCAAGCCGTCCAGAACCAGATTTTCATCCAGAATGAAATCACGCTTGCAGTTGCGGATAATGTCTGCGGAAAAGCCTCCCGTGGCAACAGCCGTCACAGGCATGCCGAGTTCCTCCTCTACCCTATCGAGCATTCCGTCCAAAAGCGATGCGGCGCCAAGAATCAAACCCGACTGCATGCATTCGATCGTATTGCGACCGATCACACGCTTTTGTGTACCATAACTGATCTGCGGCAGAAGCGCCGCATTGTTCACTAACGCCATGAGCGAGGTGCGGATGCCGGGATAGATAATGCCTCCGATCATCTTTCCGTCCTTGTCAATGACAAAAATCGTGCTTGCCGTTCCCAGATCGCAGACGGCGTTGGGCAGCGGGTACTTGTGCAAGGCCGAAACAGAGGCCGCCAGCAGATCGGCGCCCAATTCGGCCGGATCATTGATGGCGATATTCAGTCCCGTCTTCATGCCGGGACCGACGATAAGCGGCTCAACCCCTACGGTCTTTTTGATAGCGTCGCAAATGGCATGCGTTACGGCAGGGGTAACGGAAGAAACAATCGCACCGTCGAGCTGCGCCCTGTCACAGCCGTAAAGATTGAAAATCCCCATCAGTTCCACCGCATATTGATCGCCGGTACGATTAGGGTCGGTAGCGACACGCGCCGTAAAAGTAAGATAGTTCCCGTCGTACATGCCAACGGTAATGTTGGTATTTCCAATGTCCACAGCCAAAAGCATTCTGCTGACCTCCGCATCCATATGACGTTTTTTAAGCAGCACCCATCAAAACCGTCAAGAGTTTTTCATGCGGTGTCACTTGTTCACAGACTTTATTTTACACGCAAAGCGGCGTAATGTCAAGAATTATTTCGGTTTCTTTCCACTTACTCTTTGATGTTTCCAGAGTCAAACAACAAACGGGCAATGTCTTCGGGAGAATCCGCGATCCATTCCCCGCCCGCGTTCAAAAGTTCTTCCCTGCTGCCGAAACCGTAGGTCACGCCGATGGAATGCACCCCCGCTTTTGCAGCGCCCGCGACGTCGTAAAAGCGGTCACCTATCATAACGACCCCGTTTTTATCTGTAAAGCCGACTTGCTTCATAGCGTAGTCGATCAATTCCACCTTGTCGCTGCGACTGCCGTCAAGATTAGCCCCGCACACCGCGTCAAAATAGGGTCTTAGCCCCGAAAATCCCAGAATTTTTTCCGCCATGACCTGCGGCTTGGAGGTGGCAAGACATATTGTAAAGCTGTTTTGCTTCAACGACTTCAGTAAGTCTTCTATGCCGTCATATAGGCGAACCTGGTATATTCCTTTTGTATTATAGTGTTCGCGATAGATTCTTACCGCCTCGTTTACCTGTTCATCCTCCAAACCGAAAAAATCATGGTAGCTGATATACAAAGATGGACCCAGCACCTTGTTAAGTTCACTGTCGTCCCTGACGGTGATGCCAAAGTGTTCCAGTCCCAGTCTGTAACAGGAGATTATCCCCTCAGACGAATCAAAAAGCGTTCCGTCCAGATCAAACAACACGCAGCGAATCCGATTCATCGCAAACATCCTCTCTTTTTCGCCTTTTCATTGAATCGGGCCAGAGATACCGCCACCCGATGATGCGTTGCTTCTCCGATGGTGCCCATACGGTCGCTTGCAATGATCTCAAAATAAAACTGTCCGTCTGAGCGTTCCAGAAGCGTGGCCGTTGCGCACACCTCGCCGCCCGCGACCGTCGGCGCGACATGGGTGGTGTTGAGCATGACGCCCACCGACGTATAACCCTCCGGCAGATATCGCGCGGCCAGTTCTTTGGCGGCCTGCTCCATCAGGGAAACCATCATGCCGATGGCATAGGTATCCGTATCGCCGCATCCGAGACTGGTTTCCAGCATTTCATCTGTGACGACGCTGGAGACGGTATATGTTTCGGGATCAAATTCCATATGTTCTCCTTTCTTCGCTAAATTCTTATTACTATATATAGTCCGCTGTCAAGTGCTTTGAATTAACACCGTCCTGCAAAATCGCCTGCTTCAATTTCTCAATCGAATCAAATTTGCACTCATCCCGCATAAAACTGACGAGGCTGACACGAACCAATTGCCCGTACAAATCGCCCGAAAAATCGGGAATCCATGTTTCGCTGAGCGGCTGATGCCATCCGACGGTCGGTTTAACGCCGATATTGGTTACGGAATGATAACGCCTGTCCCCTATTTCGGTCACAGAAGCATACACACCATACCGCGGGATCAAGAAATGCTCAGGAAAATACTGATTAATGGTGGGGGTGCCAAGTTGTCTGCCGAGCTGTCGCCCATGCACAACCTCCAGCCGATAACTGAAAAGACGTCCCAGCATCTGTGCCGCCCGTTGGACCTCTCCGTTTTGCAGCGCCGCCTTGATGCGAGAGGAAGAAATCATGGTCCCCTCAAAGTTGACAGGCGGCACCACCCGGCATGTTACTCCGTATTGCTCACACAGCGTTTGCAGCGTTGCAACATCGCCGGCTGCCCCATTACCGAAACGAAAATTTTCGCCGCACACCAGATGATTGGCGCCGAGCCGGTCAAGCAGGACATTTTTAAAAAAATCCTGCGGCAAAAGAGACCGGACCGATTCAAACGGAGGAACAATCAGATGATTCACTCCCAGACGTGCCATACATTCGCACTTGTCATCCCATAACAGCAGTCGTTTTCCGTTCTGTTTATAGGGCATGTCGTCACCAAACGAGAAAACACAGCTGTCAAGTGCTTTTCCTTTATAGTCACATGCTGCTTGAATGACAGCCGCATGCCCCAGATGAACGCCGTCAAAACACCCCAGCGCAATGGAGGTATGTTTTAATTGCGGGATGTCTCTGTATATGTTCATAATGCTTCGCTCCGTTAATTCTTTACACTTCGTTAAAAACGTTTTAACACTCTCAGTTCATCGTCTTTTTTAACGCCAAGTCCCAAAAATGTCCTGTCGGCATAAGAATAAACCCGATAGACAGAATTTGGCTCGTACCGTTCATCGTCAAGCCGCTCTTCCTGTCTGACGCCGTTGATGACAGGCGGATGGATTCTGTCGAGCGCCAGTCCCGCGCCGTTGTTGAAACGCACCGTCTGGCTGTCGGAAATATACAGCGCCGGATATTCCTCAAAAATATGATCTACCGGTATCAACTGATCCGCCAGAATGCCTTCGTCCTTGTATCGCTGCGCCTGCTCCAGCGTCATGCAGTCGTCGATGGAAATGCCCGAAGCCTCGGTACGCCGCAGTGAGGTCAGCACCGCTCCGCCCCCCAGTCTTTGTCCGATGTCGTCGATCAGCGTGCGGATATAGGTTCCTTTGGAGCAGGAGACCGTCAGAACACCTTGAGCGGCAGCCGGATCGTAAGCATCCAGAGAAATGCGATAGATCGTCACAGGACGCGCCTGCCGCTCCACCTCTACCCCCTGCCGCGCCAGATCGTAGAGCTTTTTTCCGTTGACCGATACCGCGGAATACATCGGCGGTATCTGTAGGATGTCGCCCTGAAAGTACGCCGTCGTTTGCCGCAGCACCGATTCTTCCGTATGTACCTCGCTGCGTGACAGCACCTTGCCTGTGATATCCTGCGTGTCGGTCGTCAGTCCCAATTGAAAGCCAGCGACATAGGTCTTGTCGTGCGACGGAATCCAATCCAGCGCTCTTGTGGCTGACCCTACCAGAATGGGAAGTACCCCCGTTGCCATCGGGTCCAGCGTGCCGGAGTGTCCCACTTTTTTGGTGCGGAGCATACCCCTGACCACCGCGCACACGTCAAACGATGTAAAATCCTGCGGTTTGTCGATCAGCAGCAGACCGTTGACGGCGCTGTTTTGCCACCCCATCGCCATTCACCTCGTTTTTTAATTGAAAAGTTATTTTGCTTTTCAGTTATTTTATTTGAAAAGTAAATCAACTTTCCATACTGTTTTTGCTATATTTTATTGCATTAATTCCTTTGCAGCTTCGATAAGCTGCGTTTTTGCATCTTCATAGGAAGCGTTGAATTTGCAGCCGGCTGCTGCCGCGTGTCCGCCGCCGCCGAATCTGCCGCAAAGTGTGGCGGCGTTGAGCTTTTCATCCGAACGCACTGAAATCTTCCATCCGTCATCTGTTTCCCGCATGGTAATGCCGCAGTCCACCCCACTGATGCTTCGCGGAATATTGGATATGCCGTCGGTGTCCTCCGGAAGCGCGCCGGATGCTTCCATCATAGCTTTGGTAATGGTGATGACAGCGCAGCGGTTGTCACAGAAATATTCCAGTGTGGCAAGCGACTGCTTTTTCAGCTCCATCTTCGCTTTAGTTTCCTCGTCGATCAACTTGTAGTTGATCTTGGCGCATTCTGCGCCGCACTTCATCAGCTCAATGGCAATCAGATGCGTCTGCGCTGTGACGTTGCTGTATTTGAAGCAGCCTGTGTCGGTGGAAAGAGCGGCAAACAAGTCGTTGGCAATAGCTTGGTCAATGACAACGCCCATTGCGCTCAGAAGCTGCCAGATGATCTCCGCCGTGGCGGCCGCGTGTTGGTCTACCATCTTGACAGGGGCAGAAATGGAATTGTCAATGTGATGATCAATGCACACGTCAATTTTGTTCTCGTACGTTTCTTTTAATTTGCCCATGAGGTGCGGCGCGGCAATATCGACGGTCACAAAATGCTGTGCTTCAAAGTGCTGCGGCTCGATACCGTCAAACAGAAAGGCGTATTTGTCCGGGATTGCGTCGGCGCACACCACATTTGCCTTTTTGCCAAGGAAGCGCAGTCCGCGGCAAAGTGCGGACGAACATCCCAAAGTATCGCCGTCGGGCGCTCTGTGGGAGATAATTTCCACGTTGTCCAGCTTCATCAGCGCCTTAGCCGTCTTGACAAGGCTGTCTCTGTAGATTTTGTCGTTTGCTTTTCCGCAGATTTGTAATGCTGTTTTTGCTCTTTTTTTAACCGATGCCATAAAAACACACACTCCGTTCTTATGAAAAAATGAGAATATAGCATTTTGGACTTTTCGACATACGCCAAAAAGTCCAAAATTTCACGAATTATTCATCGGATTCCGCGTCAGAGTCAGCATTCTCCTCGGAGGCTTCGAGATGAAGCCCCTTGAGAATCTGATTGATCTCCGCGCTGTACGCGATAGAGTTGTCAGCGATAAACCGCAGTTCAGGGACATGGCGCAGCTTGAGCGCCGACCCTAATTCATGGCGGATATATCCCTGTGCGGATTTAAGTCCCTTGACGGATTCCTTTGTTTTTTCTTCGCCCTCGATGGTGCTGACATGAACCGTCGCATAGGACAGATCATTGGTCACATCCACCCGCAGAACGGTGATCATACTGCTGATGCGAGGGTCTTTCAGGGTTCTGAATATCGCGGACAGCTCACGTTTGATGTCTTCGCTGATTCGGTTGATTCTGTGTCCTGCCATGTGTCAAAAATCCCCTTTGAACAATTAGTCTCTGTATTCCTCGATCAGGAACGCTTCGAGCATGTCGCCTTCCTTGATGTCATTATAGCGTTCCAGCGTAATACCGCATTCGTAGCCCTCCGCGACTTCTTTCTGGTCGTCCTTGAAGCGCTTGAGCGAAGCGATCTTATCCTCTGCCAGCACGATGCCGTCACGCACCACACGAACCTGCGCGTTGCGCTGAATCTTGCCGTGTGTCACATAGCTGCCCGCGACAATGCCTACGCCGGTGATCTTGTAGACCATGCGGATCTCCGCTTTGCCGAGTTCCACCACACGGGTCTTGGGAGCCAGCATACCCTTCATCGCGTCCTGAATTTCCTCGATGCAGTCGTAGATAATGCGATAGAGACGCATATCCACGCCCTGCCGCTTGGCGTATTCCTCCGCCACCGGGTCGGGACGGACGTTGAAGCCCACGATGATGGCCTGCGAGGCGTCCGCGAGCATGACGTCGGATTCGCTGATCGCGCCGACCGCTCCGTGAATGACGTTGACGCGCACTTCTTCATTGCTGAGTTTGACAAGCGACTGTCTGACAGCTTCCACGGAACCCTGCACATCGGCTTTGATGATGATTTTGAGTTCTTTCATCTCGCCCTCCTGCATCTGGCTGAACAGATTGTCGAGGGTGACCTGTGTACGCTGCTTGAAGATTTCGTCCTTGATCTTCTGTTTTCTCTGCTCGACCAGTTCTCTGGCGAGGCGCTCGTCGGAAACCGAGTCGAATATGTCACCGCCGGTCGGCGCTTCGTCCAGACCCGTGATTTCCACCGGAATGGAGGGGCCGGCGGAATCGACGCGCTCGCCCTTATCGTTGACCATCGCGCGCACGCGGCCGACCGAGGTGCCTGCCACGATGATGTCGCCCGTGTGAAGCGTACCGTTCTGCACCAGCACGGTGGCGACAGGGCCTCTTCCCTTGTCGAGACGGGCTTCGATAACCGTACCCTTGGCGGAACGGTCGGGATTGGCGCGCAGTTCCATCACGTCGGAAAGGATGATGATATTTTCAAGCAGATCATCCAGACCTTCGCGCGTTTTGGCGGAAACCGGCACGCAGATGACGTCGCCGCCCCATTCTTCGGGAACCAGTTCGTATTCGGTGAGCTGCTGCTTGATCGCGTCCGGATTCGCGCCCATCTTATCCATCTTGTTGATGGCAACAATGATCTGCACATTCGCCGCTTTGGCGTGATTGATGGCTTCCACGGTCTGCGGCATGATGCCGTCGTCCGCCGCGACCACCAGAATGGCGATATCTGTTACCTGTGCGCCTCTGGCACGCATAGTGGTGAAGGCCTCATGACCGGGCGTGTCGAGGAATGTAATTTCGCGGTCGCCGATGGAAACCCTGTAAGCGCCGATGTGCTGCGTGATACCGCCCGCTTCGGTGTCAGTGACATGAGAGGTACGAATCGCGTCGAGCAGGGAGGTCTTGCCGTGGTCGACGTGACCCATAACAACCACAACCGGGCTTCTGGGAACGAGCTTTTCGTCGGTATCCTCGCTGTCGTCGATGATTCTCTCCTCGATGGTCACCACGACTTCCTTTTCCACCTTGGCATGGCATTCCTCTGCCACCAGATAAGCGGTGTCGAAGTCGATCACGTCGTTGATCGTGACCATCATGCCCATGAGCATGAGCTTCTTGATCACTTCCGAGGCCGTCACTTTCAGACGGAGAGCGAGTTCGCCCACGGTGATTTCGTCGGGAACCGTGATAGTGATCGGCTTGCTCTTGCGCTCCTTTTCAATGCGGCGCATGCGCTCGGCTTCGGTTTCTTTCTTGCCGCCCTTTTTCTTGCGGTAATCCTGCGACTTCTGGTGCAGCTTCTGCTTGTTGACGGTGGATTCGTTGCGGCGGCCGAATTCCTTCTCCATCGCCATATCGTCGTAGCGGGTGTTGTATTTGTCCGCGTTCAGCTCCGTGGTGCGGGTATCGACAATGCGGGTTGTCGGCGGCTCCACACGTCTGGGCTGCTGCGAGGGATTCTTCTGTTTCTGGGGCTGCTGGAATTTCGGGTCAATGGGCTTGTTGGTGGCCGCCTTGACCGGCGCTTTGACAGCCGGCTTCTGCGCAGCGGGCTGCGGCTTGACGGAAGCGCTCTTCGCCGGCGTGTTGGACGGGGCTGTCTGCGGCTGTCTGGGCTGCTGTGCGCGGTCACGGTCACGACGCTGGGCGTCCTGCGACGGGGAACCGTTTCTGCGGTCGCGGTTATCCTTGCCGCTGTCTCTTGCGTCTTTCTTTTTCTCACCGGAACGCGGCTGGGGCTTAATCTGAATCTGTCCGATGACCGCCGCGCGCTGTCCCACGGTGGAGGCTGGCGTTTTGACCTGAACAGCAGGCTTTTCGGCTTTTACCGGGACTTTTGCCGCCGGCTCGCTCTTGACAGCGGGTTTGCTGTCGGCTTTGTCCTGCTTTTCCGTTGTCTGCGGCTTTGCCTTTTGGGGTTTCTTTTCTGGCGTTACCGTTTTAACCTCTGCCATTTTAACCTCTGCCTTTTCCTTTTTGACAGGCTTTTCCTCTTTGGATTTGGACTTTTCTGTGGTGGCGAAGGCGGCTTTGGGTTCCGGTTTTACCGCTGCCTTAATCGGTTCGGCGGACTTGGGCGCTTCCGCTTTAGGCGCAGGGGCTTTTTCGGCTTCCACCTTTTTGACTTCGGCTTTTTTGGGTGCCTCTGCCGCCGGTTCAGCGGGTTTCTTTTCCTCTGCCTTTTTGGGTTCTTCCGTTTTTACTTCGTTTTTGATCGGCTTGTTTTCCTCGATCACCACTTCGGAGACTTCCATTCTCTTGGCCTGTGCCAGAAACGCGTCAAAATTCTCGACAGAATGCTCCTTGGTAATGAGTTCATACGCCATATCCAATTCGTCGCCCTCGAGCATGGTGGTGGTGGTGTACTTCTTGTTCGGGTCACCGTTCTTTTTCAGAAGCTCTACCAAAACCTTGCCCGTCATGCCCATATCTTTTGCCAACTGGCTCACTTTATACTTAACCTTAATCAAATATTATTCCTCCCCGTGATCTGCTTCCATCAAAAGTTTTGCCTTTTGAGCGAATCCTTTATCATTGATTGAAATGATTTTAACGCTCTTGCCGATTGCTCCGCCCAGTTCGTCCTGTGTGCAGGCAATGGAAACAACGTCTGTTTTGTGATTGATTTTGTAATTCAGCTCCTTTAAGGTCTTTGGTGAAATATCAGCGGTTGTCAGAATCATACAGCTTTCGCCCGATTCCGCGCTCTCCGCCGCAGCGTCAAAGCCAAGTGACAGCTTTCCCGCCCGACGCATCAGCCCGAGCAGCGAAAGCAGTTGTTTATTCATCTGCGGCAATCCCCCTCATCAATTCATCATATACTTCGTCAGGAATCTGCATGGAAAAGGTTTTTTCCAGCCGCCTGCCCTTTTTCGCCTTTTTCAGGCACTCCGTATCATGACATATATACGCGCCGCGGCCGTTTTTCTTTCCCGTCAGATCCACACTCAGTTGACCTTCGGGGTCGCGTACCACACGAACCAGTTCTTTTTTCGGTTTTTCGGTGCCGCAGCCGATACATGTCCTCATCGGAATTTTTTTCTGTTTTTGCTGCACGGCTGTCCTCTCCTTTCCTTGTCTTCGCGTCGGCGCCGCTTTACGCGGCCGCTTTCGCGCCCGATCCCCGGGTTTATTCTTCTTCGGAGGTTTCTTCTTCCGCTTCCTCGTTCTCGGTTTCCGCGTCTGTCGCTTCGGAGGTTTCCTCTTCCGCCTCGGCGGTTACGTCTTCTTCCTCAGCGGTAAGATTCTCCTCGTCCCATTCTTCCTCTTCCGCGGTTTCCGCCTCGGCTGCCATTTCCTCTTCGGAACGGATGTCGATTTTCCATCCCGTCAGTCTGGCGGCAAGGCGCACATTCTGCCCCTTGTTGCCAATGGCCAGAGACTGCTGGCTGGCCGGAACGGTGACGCGGCAGGATTTGGCGTTTTCGTCGATGATCTCAACGCTGGTCACGGTTGCCGGAGAAAGCGCCTTTGCGATAAATTCGGAAAGATCCTCGCTGTATTTGATGATGTCGATTTTCTCTCCGCCGAGTTCCTCCACGATCTTGCCCACACGGGAACCGCGGGAACCGATGCAGGCGCCTACCGGATCGACGTTTTCATCGTTGCTCCAGACAGCGATTTTGGTTCTGCTGCCGGCCTCTCTGGACACCGACTTGATCTGCACGGTGCCGTCAAAGATTTCGGGAACCTCGGTTTCAAACAGGCGCTTGACCATGCCGGGATGGGTTCTCGAAATGGTGGTGCGGGGTTCTCTGTCGCCGATCTTGACGTCCGCCACATAGACCTTGATCATGTCGCCCACTTCAAAATGCTCGTTTTCTACCTGTTCGTTGCGGGTGAGCACCACGTCGTGGTCGTTGATCTTGACGATAATATCGCCTGTTTCGGGATTGATGCGGTCCACCGTCGCGGTGACAAGCTCCTGATGACGGCTCTGGAATTCCTCGGCCACCTGACCCTTTTCCACATCGCGGATGCCCTGATGGATGATGTGCTTAGCCGTCTGCGCGGCGATGCGTCCGAACTCCTTGGGGTCCTGCTTGAGCGCCACAATCGAGCCGATTTCCGCCAGCGGATCGTTTTTGAGCGCGGTTTCGAGAAGCACCTCGCGGCCGCTGTCCACCACTTCTTCCACGACCTTTTTGCGAATGAATACCGAGAACACCTTGCTTTCCGGATCAATGCGAATCTGAATGTCATCGTTGCCGTTGTTGCTCTTTTTCAGAGCAATCCGAATGGCGTTAGTGATTTTTTCTATCATGTAATCGGTAGGAATATTCATTTCCTTTTCCAAAAGAGCAAGTGCCTGGAAAATATTTTCCTCATTCTTTTTTGCTCTGCTTTTCGCCATTGATAGTACCTCCAAATGTGATTAGTCTTCTGTGTCGGCTGTCAGATCGTCGTAATCCTCGCAGTCGTAGAGCTTTACTGAAACAGCGTCTTTTTTGCTGATGGCAAATTCCGTGCCGTCCAGATCCGCGAGCAGGATGCTGTCGCCGCTGAGTCCGACCAGCTGCGCGATAATTTCCTTTTCGCCGTCGGGCGTGGGACGGTAGAGATTGACCGCCACGTCTCTGCCCTTCATGGCTTCAAAATGCTCCGGTCGGGTCAGTTCGCGCTCGATGCCGGGAGAAGACACCTCAAGAAAATAAGCCTGACTAATGGGATCGGCTTCGTCGAGCGGATCGTTGATCGCTCTGCTCATGGCTTCACAGTCATCGAGCGTGACGCCGCCTTCCTTGTCAATGAAAATGCGCAGATACCAAGAGGCGCCTTCCTTGACAAATCGAACGTCCCATAAAATCAGACCCAATTGCTCCGCGATCGGCTGTGCGATTTTGGTCACCGCCGCCACGGTATTGTTTCCATGATTTTTACCCGCCAAATACATACACCTCCTGATATACAAACAAAAGAGTGGGTCGCCCCACTCTTTTATCCTTTCTACCATAATCTTGTATATAATCATATCATAAAACTTTTTAATTTACAAGATGTTTAATATTTTTCTCTTTTTTGTTCAATCAAAGTCCCGCAAACGCCCTGATTCCTTGTGCAATATTTCCATAAAGACGCCTGAAATGCCATGATTTACAACTGTTTGGCGTTCTCTAAAAGCTGGTTGAGCCATGTCGCGGTGACCGTATTGATCGGCTGATCGCCCCAGACAACGGCATATTCGCGGTCGGAAGCGCGATAAAAACGGATGGTGTCGCTCTTTCTCTGATAGTTGTCAAAGTATTGGATGGTCAGCGTGACGGCTGCTTTTCCCTTGGGCTGTCCGACATTCCATTGCTGAATCACGCTGTCGTTCATCTGCTTGACAAAATTGGTATAGAGCGAATATCCGATCTCTTTGTCGTTGGCTTTGGCGGTATAGGTGTAGATCAGATCGTTTTCCGTCATGGCGTTTTCGTTCTTGCTGCGTGTGACGGACACGTTGACATTGACGTCGGCGCTCTTGACCTGAATCCCGCTGATGGCTTCCAGTGAAACCGACAGCGCGCTGACACTGTAAAGCGTCTGCGGCGAAAGATTGTGCAGGAGGGAGAGAGAGTCGGTGTCCAGCCGATAGACAATGCTTTGTCCCTTGACCATCACATACATCACGCCTTTTTCGGGCTTGCTGCCGTACATTACGCATTTTTTGCCGTTGCGGACAAAGGAAACCGTCAGCGCGGGGGAAGTCAGTCCGTAAGAACGGAGCTGCTTTTTGGAGGGTTTAAGCGCCGCTACATCGTCCGCCATGAGATAGGTCAGATCATACACCAGCATGGATGCCGAGGATTTTTTCACAGGCCAGTACACCGGAGAAGTCACCAGATATTCATAGCCGTAATACGGGTCGCTCAGATTGGTGATGCCACTGGGTTGCATGACAAAGCTGCCGTCGAAATTGTCGCCGCTCAGCGTGATATTGCCGATAGTAATCTGCTTTTTTTCGTCGATGTCCTTGTCATATTCATAAAAAATGTCGTCGCTGAGATAATAGCTGTTGCCCATGAAAAGCGGCGTATCGAGTGTGCAGGCGTAGATATTTTTATCGCCCTTCAGTCGGACATAATACACATCCTCGTCGTAACCCGGCACATTGCTGCCCGCGGAAAGCTCATAGGTCTTGCCGGTGGCAAAGGTGGCTTTGACGGTCAGCGCCGGTTTGTCCAGTCCGTAGGTCTTGGCGCTGTAGCCCTCGTCATCGGTGCGGGTAATGATATCCTGATAGAGCATCTGCGGCACCGAAAACCAGACGTATTCCATAAAGTTTTCGTTGACGGGATACCCCTCCAGTTCGCGGAAGGCAACCTGCCCCGACGTTTCGTTGAGATAGGCGGTGTATTCGGCGTTTTCGTTGCGAAAGACAAGCCCCTGGAGGTCTTCCTGGGCTTCATTTACCAGAATACCCGAATGGCGGCCGCTCTCGTCGCTGTCAGACACGTCATGCTCGTGGGTATGCCCCTCTTCCCCGCCGCCGCGCAGCAAGAGCCACAAAGCGCCGCCCATCACGACGGTCAGGGCAATCAGCAGCCATAAGTTGCGTCTTTTTTTGCTCACAGTCTGCGCCTCCTGAAATACACGACCAGTCCCGCCAGCAGCACCGCCAGCGGAATCACATAGCCAAAGATGTTGCTGAGGATGGAAAGCGTCTGCATATCCACGGAGAAATCCACAGAGTACAGCGATTTGGCTTCGATATCCACGTTGTCGGTATCCAAACCGCTGCGCTGGTTAAAGACACTGAGCATCAGATTGTAGTTGCCGTAAATGTCCGAATTGAGAAACTCCGGCGCATACAGGCTGTCGGGCGCGACAATGACGTCGGTGCGCAGCTGTCCCCCGTCGAGCGTATCGCGGAAAGTGGTGGAAGCCGCCATCAGCGTGCGGGTGTCCTTGTCCGCCTCGGTGTACTTCGATTTGTCAAACGCGGTCGAGGCATTGCATACATAAGCGTCAGCGGATGAGGTGAGAATCGCCGCCACATCGGTGCTGCCCTTTTCCTTATACACGAGGTTAAGCGCCACCGCGTTGATCACAGCGGGATAGTTCATGCGGTCGATGAGATTGAGCGTGTAATCGCTTTCCTCCATCTGCGCGGTGAAAGCGCTCATCTGCTTGGAGATCGTGCTGGAAGAATCCCCCTCATACACGATATCCTGTGTGACGGAAATGCCGTATTCCGACAGCAGCGCGTCAAGATTGGGCAGATAGGGCATGACCGACGAGGAAAAGACCAGCAGTGTCTTGTTGCCGCTGGGGCTGTTTAAAAACTGATCGAGCTTTTCCGCCTGCGCCTTGTTGAGGTCGGTCGTGGGCGCGGCCATCATCACAATATCGGTATTCTGCGGGAAATCCTCCTTGCGGATGTCTGTCACCTGCACGTCGTAGCCGTTCAATTGGAGCGCCGACACCAGATCGGCGCTGTTGCCGTCCACATTGAGTCCGTCCACAAACGCCACCACAGGGGTTTTATCCATCGTGACGGTCTTGATCAGGGACGTCATATAGGTTTCGGTGTAGGACTGCGCGACCGCTTCGCTCTGGGTCGTGCTGTCGTAGGCCGTCGTGGTGGCAGTGAGGGCGGGCAGCATTTCAAAAAACGACGTTACCCGTGTGCGCCGCGTCGATTTGACCACCACCGAATAGTAATCCAGCACGTCGCTGTATTCGGGGAACTGCATGACATAGGCGGGGGTCTTGCTGAGATCGACGTAATTGATGGTGATGTTTTTATTCTGCTGCGCGTACCGCTTGATAATCTCGTGCGCGATGGGAATCTGCCCGTATTCGTCCGAAATCAGCGCGGAGGCCTTGCTGCACTGGGCTTCCGTCGCCAGAATGTCAATTTCCACCCTTTCGTTGATACCGCTGAGCAGTTCCTTGGTCGTGTCGGTGAGGGTATAACGCTGATCCTCCGTCATATCCACGCTCATAAAGGAATAGCGCTCGGTCAGCTCCATCACGACAATATTGAGCAGCACCACGAACACGAAGAACACCGCTGTCATCACGGTCGCCATGGTGCCGTGACGGAAACGGCTGCTGGTGCGTATCAGATAAACCGTGCGTCCGACGCGCTCTTTCAAGCGCGCCCACCAGGAGCCGCCCGCCCTCGCGGGATGCTTGGGTTTGCCGGAATCGGCGGGTTTGACGTTTGCCGTCGTCTTTTTTTCGTTTTTCTTCTGATGCAATGCAGACACCTCCTGTCAGCTCCAGCGGCGTTTTTCCAGCACGCGCACCGTCAGGAAAATAAACGACGCGGCGATGCTGACAAAAAACGTAATGCTGGAAAAATCCAGTATGCCTTTGGTAAAAGGCGTGTAACGTCCCACAAACGAGATATTGTTGACCAGCGCGACCACCAGCGCGTTGTCCGTGACCAGAGGGATAACGTCCAATATCACGAAGATCGTAGCGATGGAGAAAGAACCCATCGCCGCCACAAACTGGCTTTCGGTCATGGATGAGATGAACATGCCCACCGAAATAAACGCCGCGCCGAACAGGGTCGCGCCGAAGATATTGCCAATGACAAGCGGCCACGACGGGGACGCAAAAAAGCAGAACACCAAAGCATAGACCAGTGTGAGCAGCGTGCAGCCGAAATAGACCGTCAGCGCCGACAGGAATTTGCCCATGACCAGCGGCGTGATGTTGACGGGAGATGTCAGCAAAATCTGATCGGTTTTGTACTTGCGCTCCTCGCTGAAGAGCCGCATGGTGAGCAGCGGCAGCATGAGCAGCACGAGATTGAGCATACCTGCGTAAATTTGCGGGAACTCAGAGGATTGTCCGCCCGCGAGCACGGAATTAAAATACATCGCGGAGAAGAAAAGATAGATCGCGCCGAAAAGATATCCCGTGGTGGAACGGAAACAGGCGCTCAGTTCTCTTTTATAAACAGCTTTCACAGTGCGATAACGCCCCTTTCCTACTTTTTATTTTTTTGATTCACCAGCGAAATGAAGATATCCTCGAGCGAATACTCGGCGTTTTTCATTTCGACAATCGGGATTTTCCGCGCGGCAAAGGCGAAGAAAAGTTCGGAACGCGCGCTTTCGGACGGCTTGAGCGTGAGAGAATATGCCTTTGTGTTTCCGTCGGTGTCGGTCTTGGAAAAATGCTTGACCGATTTGACCGATTGCAGCGCCGCCTGAATGTCCTTCTCCTCTCCCACCGCGCGCAGAAGCAGCGTGCTGCCGTCCCCAAGGCTTTCTCCGAGATGCTCGGCCGTGCTGTCGGCAATGAGCCGGCCGTTGTTGAGCACGATAATTCTGCCGCAGACCGCCTGCACTTCGCTGAGAATGTGAGAAGACAGAATGACGGTGTGCTTTTCGCCCAGCTTTTGAATCAGCGTGCGCATTTCCACGATCTGTTTCGGGTCGAGTCCCACGGTGGGTTCGTCCAGAATCAGCACGGGCGGATTGCCCACCAATGCCTGCGCGATGCCGACGCGCTGGCGGTAGCCCTTGGAAAGATTGCGGATGAGTCTGCCCCTTACCGCCGTAATGCGCGCCAGTTCGCAGATTTCGTTGAAGTGCGCCTCTTTCTTCTGCTTGGCTCCTTTGAGTTCATACACAAAATCCAGATATTCATTGACCGTCATATCAGGATACAGCGGCGGTATTTCGGGCAGATAGCCCAGCCGCTTCTTGGCCTCGGTCGGCTCGTCGAGAATGTCGTAGCCGTCAATGGAAACGCTGCCGGAGGTGGAGGAAAGATAGCCGGTAATGATATTCATTGCCGTGCTTTTTCCCGCGCCGTTTGGCCCGAGAAATCCTACGATCTCCCCTTTTTTGACGGAAAAGCTCACGTCGTCGAGCGCCGTGATGCTGCCGTATTTTTTTGTCAGGTGTCTGACTTTTATCATCGCAATCCCGCCCTTATTATTAAAATCATACATCATCAAGAATATCACGTTTGATTGAGAAATATGTGACTTGAATATAAATATAAAATGAAAAATACAGGATTAAGGCAGCTCGCTCAGATCAAAGGCGGGGACATATTCTTCGCTCGCGGAGGAAAGCTCCTGCCGGAATCCCTCTATTCCCAGGTCGTCAGCGATATCGCAGATTTTTTGATATTCCCGTTCGTTCAGACGGCGCGCCAGTTCGGGAAAATCCTCTGTCCTGCCGCTCGGTGTGTACTGGCTCATCACGCTGACGGACACCCATTCCGGCAGCTCGGCGCGCAGTCTCCGCAGCGCCGCCACCGAATTGCGGAGATTGCGGGGCAGCACCAGATGCCGCACGATCACGCCGCGCTGCATGACGCCGTTTTCGGTCACGCTTGTTCCCGCGGCTTCGCACATGAACCGGATTGCCCGCATCGCCGCTTCGGGATAATCCGGCGCGTGGGCATATTTCCGCGCGGTTTCCGGCAGCGCGAATTTGTAATCCGGCAGCCATATGTCAATCCAATCCGCCAGCGCGCGCAGCGTCTCCACGCGCTCATAGCCGCCGCTGTTCCACACGGTAGGCACATGCGGGCGGTAAATTCGCAGCGCCTCGATAATGGCGGGGATGTACTGCGTCCCCGTCACAAAGCTGATGTTGTGTGCTCCCTGCGCTTCCAGCTCACGCATGATTTCCGCCAGACCGTCCGGCGTGACAGCACGACCGCGCAGGGAGGAAGAAATGGCGAAGTTCTGGCAAAAGACGCAGCCCAGCGCGCAGCCGCTGAAAAAGATCGTCCCCGAACCGTGCGTGCCGCTGATGACCGGCTCCTCCCACATATGCAGCGCCGCGCGGGAGATGACCGGGGTGGTGCCGCACCCGCAGAAGCCCTCCCCCCGGATGTCGCCCCGAACCGCGCCGCACAGCCGCGGGCAGAGCTTGCAGTTATCCATCAATTACTTCCCCTCCTCTTTTCCATTCTCCCAGTCAAAACACGGCAGGCGGCAACGAAAGACATTGCCGCCTGCGGTCTGGTTTATTCATCCGTCGTCTGCTCCGACGGGGCATTTTCGTCCGTCTGCTGTGCCAAGGGTTCCGCTTCTTTCTCTTCGTCATTCACCACGGTACTCACAGGAATGAGCGCACAGCGATGATCCAGTCCGTCATACGTCATCTTGAAAACATGGGAGATGTTGTACTCCGCCGCACAAAGGCCGCAGCGATACCGCGCGTAATGCTTTTTGTTGCGGCAGGTATAACGGGTCATGCGCTTGAGATATACATGACAATCCGGGCATTCGGTCATAAAGCTGCTCTGCTTGATTCGCTCGTCATTAAGATCCTGAATACAATAGGACTTAAAATTCATGCGCTCGTAAAAAATGCGGTCTGCCTTTTTGGCAAATTCTTTGTATAGTTCCGGTGTAAACAGCTTAGCCACGCATCTGGCGGTCAGCCGGCTGTCTCCGATGGCGCGGTGAAGCTGGTCTTCTCCGGGAAGCACCTCGATCAGCTCGGCAAAAGCGGAAAGCCCCACCTGCTTGGTAAGCGGAATATCCATTGCTTTCTGGCACAAAAGCTGCGCGTCACAATAGTGCTTGATGACATAGATTTCATCGAGCATACGGTAACGCTCCAGATTTTCGTAAAGAACCGTAATATCCGCGTTGCCCCACGAAAGCATACAGTTGTCTTCGGTTGTACCGATCCATTCTTTCAGGCGGTGGAATACAGAGATAAATCCCCCCGCGTTTTTCAGATCTTCATTGGTAATATGTGTGAGTTCCTTGATTCTTCCACGCAGTTTTTTGGTATGTTTCGGGTTGACAAAAGATTGAAATTCTCCCGTCACATTCATGCTGTCGTCCATCGCGACCGCACCGATTTCAATAATCTCGTTAAAATAACCTTCGGACGTGGTTGCGCCGTTCCATTCGAGATCCATGATGATGTACTTCATACTGTGTTATGTTTCTCATGCCGCCGCGTCAGGTTGCTGTCGGGCCAAGACAAATCCTTTCCGAACAAATTTGCGTTTGTTCTTTTTTGGTACCTTATATTGTACAACAATCATCCGCTAAAATCAACCCTAATATTACGATTCCCATTAACAAATATCTTTCCACAGAGCTTAGCAAGGAAAAACCACCATGGCTTTTGACAAAATAATGGTTGATTTCCCTTATAATGTATGCTACAATGATAAAAAAAGGAGGGATATTATCGTGAAATTTCGATTATTATCCTCTATCGTGGCATTGTCTGTGGCACTGTGTTTGGTATCATGCAGCGGCAGCAAAAAGAAATCCGGTTCCGTCAGCTCATCCGATAGCAGTGTACCGACGCAATCAGTCAGTGAGACTGTATCCTCGAAAGAACCGCCCACCGGCCAGGGCGGCGACAAATCGGCTGACGACGACTGGAATCCGTTTGTCATGCAGCGTCAGGTGCTGCTGGACGAGAACTGCATGTGCGGTGTGGTATACTTAGGATACGTGGAGGCGGTTGCCAAGGATTTGGGCGTTGACCGCGAATATTATCATAACCTGTTCAAGGCAAGCGGTTACGCAAACAACTTTGATTTTCTGCTTTCGATGCCGGATGATCATCTGGTCAGCACACCGATCGGACAGGAACTGTACCTGATTATCCCCTATGACGAAAACGCGCACGTCGCTGTCAATTATTTGAGTTTTGACGAGGAGAACGATTTCACTCTCAAAGTCGAAGATATTCTTTACACGAGAGACAACGGCGCGCCCTTCCTGGTCAAATGCAATTACAGTGATATTTTCCCGGACAGTCAGGTAGTCATTGTTGACAGCAAGGGTGAGACATTGACCTTTAGCCCTATGCTGAGTCTTAAGGACGGTCGGGTCAACACAAGCGCTGAGAACGGCAAAACGATTTACGATTTTACGGTTTATTCCAATCTTGCCGACTATGAGAATGATGAAGAAGATTAAATTCGATTCGTATGAATGGCAATCACTGCTATTTTGGGGGCTGTGATAAAACCATATTTGAAGGAGACAATTGTTATGGGTATTTTCGGTAAAATTTTTGAGAAGAAGTATTGTTCCATCTGCCAAGGTGAAATCGGTCTGCTGGGCAACCGCAAGCTGGAGGACGGCAATCTCTGTAAAAACTGCGCGGCCAAACTCTCCCCTTGGTTCAGTGACCGACGCAGCAGCACGGTGGCACAGATTCAGGAGCAGCTGGACTATCGCGAGGCCAACAAGGCGGAAGTGGCAGCATTCCATACCACACGTTCCTTCGGCAGCGGCACCAAGGTGCTGATGGATGAGGACGCAAAAAAATTCATGGTCACGAGCGCCAGAAATCTTGTGGAGGCCAACCCGGACGTGATGGATTTCTCGCAGGTTACGGGCTGCGATCTCGACATCAGTGAGCACAGAAGCGAAGCCAAGCGCAAGGACAGCGAAGGCAATTCGGTCAGCTACAATCCGCCGCGTTATACTTTCAGCTATGATTTCAACATGATCATCCGCGTCAACAATCCTTATTTTGACACCATTAAATTCCGCCTGAATTCTTCGAGCGTCTGTCTCAATTCCAATGATCCCGTCACCGCCATGAACGCGCCCAACCCCGAATACAACAGAGATTATCAGGAATTTAAGCATATGGGCGACGAGATCAAAGAGATTCTCATGCGGGCACGTCAGCAGGTCAGAGACGACGCAAAAGCGGCCGCCGCTCCCAAGCAGGCTGTCACCTGCCCC
>CAMHAV010000048.1 GCA_946182865.1 uncultured Clostridia bacterium | reverse complement strand
TGTCTGCCGTTGTGCGGTTGTTGGTGCCGAGCATGCAGATAACGATGTCCTCCATCCATCGCCTGCTGTATGATGGTGACCGTCTCGTTAAAAGGTTCCCGCATATCTTCCGGGAGACTGTTATAGCAGGTAAGAATTTCCTCAGCGAGTGCCCGTGTTTCTGCGGTCATCACACCATTGTTCGCCTGTATATCTGCAATCATCGCCGTCAGCGTGCCGATAATTTCCTGACTGCTGGTGTCGAAGTTATCAACCAACTGTTGATTGATTTGACTCATTACGCGATTGTGTTTTGCGTTCTCCATGCGCCTTTCGTCAAGTAAGCGTGTATAGTGTTCCTTTTCAAACGCCGTGATCTCGTTCATTTTTTTGCTGTGCCGCTGATTCTCCGCTTCTGCCGCGTCATTGTGTTCTTTCAGCTGCTTGAAAAATTCCGAGTTCTGCACGTTCTGCTGCACATACGCGTCCGCGACCGCCGCTGTCAGCTCACCGAAGGATGCCTTGGTATTCGCCACGCGCTGCTTGTAATCCGCGTTTTCCTGTGCGATCGCCGCTTTCCGTGCCGCCTCGTCATCCTTGTAAATCTCCTGAATGTCGCGGACGCGCTGTTGGTGTGCCTGTTTCTCCGCGTCCAGCGCCGCATCCATGGCACTTTTGCCCTGCGCCAGTATCTCCCCGGCGCTTTCGGTGGTCACTTCCAGACCGTCATTGACCGCCTGCGTCAGCGCCCCGAGGCTTTCGGTGTAATACTGTGCTTGCTCCTCGTGCAGCTTCTTCAGTTCCTCATAATACTCTTTCAGACGCTTGATCTCGCTGTCGGTCAGTTTGCGGTTCTTTTTTTCGGACTCCGCAATGATCGCGTCGATCTTGTCCTGCGTGTCCTGTATTTTTGATGTGATGCCGCTGAGTTCGGCGGTGAATTCCACCGTCCCGCCGCTGATATCCAGCTTGCCGTTGAATTCCTCCGCATATTTCGCCGCGCCCTTCATGGCTTCTCCCAGCTCGCGCGTGCCTTTGGTGGCGTTCCGGTGAGCGGCATACAGCGCCACCCCGGCCGCCGTCACGGCAGCCAGCCCCAGCACCACCCATCCGGCAGGCGTGATAATGCTGGTCAGCGCTGCGCCCAGACCGCCCATCACCGAGCTGGCACCCTGAAACGCCGTCACCGCGCCGCTCACCGTCTTCATCAGCGCCCCCACGCCGGAAGTCAGTTTGCCCGTGACCATTGCCACGGGACCCATTGACGCGGCGACCAGCCCCGCATTGACAATCAGACGTTTCGCGCCGCTGTCGAGCGAACCGAACCACTGCACCGCCTCGCTGGCTTTTCCTACCAAATCCTGCGCTACGGGCATCAGCTCCGTACCGAAAGCGATGGCCACCTCTTCCGTCTGCGATTTGAGGACAGTGAGCTGCCCTTGCAGATTGTCCTGCATGGTGTCCGCCATGCGCTGCGCCGTACCGTCGCAATTGCTGATCGCCCCGGACAGCTTTCCGATATCTTCGGGAGCGGCATTCATCAGAGAAAGAAGCCCGGACATTGCGTACCTTCCGCCCAGCGCCTCCGCGTTGGCGGATTTCTCCGATTCCGTAAGCTGAGAAAACGCGCCGCGGCAGTCGGCCAGGATATCAGACAGGTCTCTCATTGATCCGTCTGCGTTTGTAGTCTGAATGGTGACTTCACCCAGCTCCTTGCCGGAAATTTTTATATCCTCATTAAACTTCGCCATAATAAAGCGAAGCGCCGTTCCCGCCTGACTTGCCTTGATGCCGCTGTTAGCCATGAGTCCCAGCGCCTCGGCGGTGTCCTCGGCGGAGAATCCCATAGCGCCGGCAATCGGAGCGCAATACTTGAAGGATTCACCCATCATCGACACATTCGTGTTCGCGTTGCTCGACGCCGCCGCTAAGATGTCCGAAAAATGCGCCGAATCCTTGGCACTCAGACCGAACGCCGTCAAGGCGTCGGTCACGATATCCGACGTTGCCGCGAGGTCTTCACCACTCGCGGCAGCGAGGTTCATAATGCCCTCGATACCGTCCAGCATATCCCCGGTTTTCCATCCGGCCATCGCCATATAGCTCATCGCGTCGGCCGCCTCGGAGGCGCTGAATTTGGTCTTTGCGCCCATCTCCCGCGCCTTGTCCCGCAGCTTGTCAAGTTCCTCGCCTGTCGCGCCGGATATCGCCTGCACCTTGCTCATGCCCGCGTCAAAATTGGCGGCGACCGTCACGGCAGCCGCACCCGCGCCGACCAGCGGCACCGTCCAGTTTTTTGTCAGCGTGCCTCCGATGGTCGTTAAAGCGCCGCCCACGCCCTTGATTTTTTCGGCCGCGTTCAGATTGTCGTCCGACAGCGCCTGCAATTGGCTGTTGGCGGACGCAATGCCCGCAGAGAAATTGCTGGTATTCAGTTCCAAAAACGCTGAGATCGTTCCCGCGTTAATTGCCAATACCTTTCACCTCCGCACCTAATTGTTTGAGCAGCGACACCGTCTCCGCGTTCCCGCTCCCGCCGTGTCCCGTGCCGCCTGCCCGCCCAAAGAAAGGGTGCTTCCCCTCTTCGAGCTGTCCGAGCATCCAGCAGCACGCCTCATCGAAGCAATACGCCTCATATCCGTCCTCAATGTGCAGAATCTCACTCGGTCTACTCCGAAACCTCCGCGCCATGGACAGTATCGTCAGAATCTGCGGGGAGCTGACGAAATCGGTCGAGTGCTTTCGCACCCATCTGCGTAAACTGGAAGATTGCAATGAGCTGTTCGTCCGTCAGTTCGATGCCGTGCGCCTCCAGCTCGTCATAGGCAGGAGATACCATGGCTCTTTTGGCAATTGTCAAGAGAATCTCGCCTTCTTCTTCCAGATTGCCGTCAGCGGGGGAAATACCGCTGTAAAAAATCTTCCTTGCCGTCTTCATCAGGGGATTCGGAATCAACCCGCCCGCTGCCATCGCCATGAGCGAGGGGCGTTTCAGTTCGCACTCCCACACCTCGCCGCACCAGCCGGGCAGCGTGACGGTCTGGGAAGTTTTGATGGTTGTCATATCAATCATTTTTATTGTCCTTTCTTTATTATTTATTATTTATTCTCTATTCTCTTAGCGAGCGTCTTTTTTCCAGGCGAGCGCCTTATACCGCCGCGTAAGCCGTGCCGTTGTACTTGGCAATGCTGCCCACTGCCAGCGTGTCGGGGATGCCGCTGATACCGGAAGCGCCCACCAGAATGACGGTCTTGCCCGACACAGGGGATTCCGGCAGATCACCCGCAGCTTTTACCACAATCGGCAGCGAGGGCAGCCTGTCAATTTTCATCGGGCTGTCACCCTTGGAGGGTCTGCTTTTCAGCGTGTAGGAGGGCGCGTAAAATTCGCCGTCCTTCAGGCTCACCGACGTGGGCGTGCCGGAAGCATGCGGGAAGGCAAACGCCGTGTAGGAAAGCGAGTTGCCGTCATAATCCTTTTCGGCGGCATAAACGATCAGCGTACTCTTGACGCGTGCGGAAACCTGCCCTGCGACAGGTGCGGTATAGGATTGGAATTCGTCGTCGGCGACGGTGCTGGTACCGCCGTCCACCAGCGCAAACACATCCGGTGCAAACGTCGAATCTTTCAGCGTGATGTTGAACCCCTTGACGATATCTTCCGTGATATTCTGCGCAAGAATCTGATTTTTCACGCGCAGTTCGGTTTCCGTCCCCGCCGAAACCTGCGCCTCCACCGAAGCCTCGTTCGCGGTATCAAAGGAAAAGACCCGCGTCGCGGTTTCTTCGGTTACAATGTCCACTCTCTCGATGTTGGCGAGCGCCATTTGTAATACTGCCATAATTTTATAGTCATCCTTTCTTTTTCAGCCGATAGCCGCCTGTCCGCAATGCTGACGGCTAAAATAATTTTTTCTGTATCAGATATTCGACGGTGCTTTCATGCGCCCGGAATGTGTCGTTGATCTCGTGAAGCCCCTCGTTTCCGGTCGGTCGCAGGTCAGGGAGGAGGGGACGCAGCGCGTCCTTGACCCGCCCTGCCAGCAAGGCAAGCGCGGGATAGTTTCCCAGAGGCACATAGCAATGCACCAGCACCAGCGTGTACCCCAGCCGCCGCGAAGCGGCATACTGATAGGTGCCGGAATCCTGCACCACCGCGTAAGGCTCCGTGCAGACCCCCGCCCGTGCCCCGGGATGATACACCGCAACGCCCGCCTCTTTCAGCGCCGTCACAATGTCGTTGTAAGTCATAGAGTTTCCCTCCGATCAATGCAGCGCATTGAGCATCGCCGCCCATCCCCGCAGCGTCTCGGCGGTCAGGGCGTTCACGGCAGGCCATAGAATAGACAGATCGCCGGCATATCGGAAATGACAGTATTCCAGATAGGGAGAATACGGCATATTTCCCGATACGCCGACAGTGAAGGTAGCGCCATACCCCACGCGGTTGGGATTGTCAAACGTGTTGACCGCGTGTTCCCATCCGTATTCCGTCATGCGAACGTGTTTGAGCGTCGTTTTGGTGGTACCGATATGTCCCCAGCCGGAAACCCCTTTGATCGTCTGCCGTGCCGAAGCCGTGCGGTCATGCCAGCGTCGGTTCTCCTTGGCGTAAGCCTCCATTTTGAGCGACGCGGTCTGCCCATAAAGCTCGATGCCGCGATGCACTTTCTCTTGCGCCGCCTGTAAGCCTTTCAGCGCGTTGTCAATGTTAATGTGAATATCCACCCGCATACACCTCCAGATCAATCACATGATATAAGTCATAGACCGACTCAATGGCGGTCATACGATAAAACACGCCGCCGATCAGCACAAGATCGCCAACCTTGCAGGTAACAGGATCGTCAAAGGTCATCAGCCGTCGTGTTTTGCCGCCGCCTTTGAGCAGGTTTCCGGCGATTTCCAGCGCAAAGGAGCCGAGGCGGGACCCTTTGGCATAATAGAAGCCCCTGACGGTGGTGTAAAGCACAGGCGTTCCCTCCGCGCCGTATTCGTCCACGGGTACGTCATAGACGTTGTAACGGAGCAAAAGCCCCTCACGGCAAAGCACACACCGCAGCCGATTGATTTTTCTTCCCGTATTTTCCACTGGTTCCCTCGCTCCTTTCATTCCGCATTACGAATTCCGCATTACGCATTGAATTCTTCGTCCGCTCTGGGAATGTTGCGGGCGACAGTCGGTCTGTAAAGGCTCGCCAGCCGCAGCCAATAGTCGCGGTTGTCGGCAAGCTGCAAGCCGTCCGGCAGACTGAGGGAATTGTCCTCGGCTTTCAGCAGCAAGCCTTCATAGCTTGCCGCCCGCAGGTCGCCGCCGTGCTTTTCGAGAAGCATCAGCAGCGCCGCGTCGGTGAACCCCGAAGCGCACGGGCAATCGCATTCCGCATCCGCAACCGTCTCCCGCAAGTTAAACCGCAACGCGGGAATCAGGTCAGAATAATTGTTTGCATCAGCCATTGGTTCCGCCTCCTTTGATGCGCTCGATCAATGCGTTCTTGTCGCCCGTTCTCACTCCGGCAAGGGAAATGCCGTGCGTCCGGGCAAGTGAGACAAGCTGACTGGTACTCAGCGCGTCAAGATCATCAGGAATATCCGATGTCGGCTCTTCCGGTTCGTCCGTATGTCCCGCATCGGGCGGGACGGCAAACCCCTTCGCGCAGAGCCAACCGGCGAGGAAGTCGCTCTTGCAGACCCCCACGCCGTTTTCAAATGCCACGCCGCTGCACACCCCGGTAAATGTAGGGTCGGGCGCGAGAAGTAAATAACGCATCAGCCGTTACCTCCCGAACCGGAACCGGAAGAAGCGGTAGGCTCCGCGACGGTGACTGCGCCGATGTTGGTGATCTTGAAATGCTTCCAGGCAGGCCCGTGATCCAGTCCCATCTGACCGAAGATCTGATATTCTTCTGCGGCGCCTGTTTTGGAAAGCGGTTCGCGGAAGAAATTGCCTTTGTCGGGAACGTCCTGCTCCACAGGACGAATGCAGGAGATGTCCGCGCCGAGAAGCACACCGGCAGGCATGAAGCGGTTAAGCATAATTCTCAGAGCGCCGAAGTCGGTTTCAATGGTGGTGAGATTTACGCCGCCGACATTGCGTGTGTCAGGCAGGTTGAATCCCATCTGCTTGGCGTAGATGATGGAAAGATACTGCTTCACGGCAGAATTGCATATAAGCACCATATCCGTAAAATCCGCACCCGCGTCATATGCGGCTTTGTAGGCGGAGTTAAGGAAGTCCTGCGTCAGAGCGGCGTTATTGCAGTCAACGACAGTTCCGGCGGCGGCGAGCATTCCTCGCGTCTTGTTAGCCTGGGCAGAAGACCCCGCGAGCTGATACACGCCGTTGAGGAAGGTGTACTCTATGTCACGCGCCATCTTTTCAAGAGCGCGGGCGGTCTGGAATTCCAGCTCGTTCGGAGCGTCGTTCTGCGCACCGGCGGTGTTGATACCGGAGAGTCTGCCGCTGTTGGACTGCTTGGCGTAGGTGACGGACACCTTTTCATGGAAAATCTGAGTGACATTGGTGCTCTGGGAACGCACATAACTGATAGCAGTCGGCGCGGTAAGAGAAGCCGTCTCTGAGATAGCGGGCTGAGCCGCCGTCTCATGAGAATACTCAACGCCGGTCGCAAACTGGAAATTGTTGGTCTTGACCGCCGCGCCTCTTATCAGATTAAGAAAAGGCGTAACGATGGGAGAAGCGGAATAAATTTGTCCCGCAAAATTAGGCAGATTAAACACAGTGCCCGTACCGTTTACATTTGCCATATACTTTCAGATCCTTTCAAAATATAATTATCTCAGATAAATACCTTTTGCCGCTGCTTCCGAGATGATAGAAGTGGCAAGTCCATGATTGCCGCTCTTGCGTGCCTCATCGAGACGCGCCGCGTAATCGGTAGAATTGTCGCCGCCTGTGCGTGGGAAGTTTCCGGTGCTGCCCGTGCCGGCAGAAGTGGCGGCAGCCTTAACCAGATACGGTTTCGCGGCTGTCAGCGCTTCCAGTGCCTCCTTCACGCCGGTAACGCTGCCGTCCTCGCCGACCTTCACACCGGACTTATCCATCAGCGCGAACGCCGCGTCAATGTCGATGATGTTCAGCTCCGTACCGACGGCGCGAACCTCGGCGGAGATCAGCCGGTTGTCAGCGGTTCTCATGCGCTCGTCGATGCGTTTCTGTACGTCGGCAGGAATGGCGGTCGCCTGCTTCGCCTTGTAATCAGTCATAAGCTTGGTAATTTCCTCCACGCTTACGCCGTTCTGCTCGGCAAACGATTTGATGACCGACCTCTCGGTGCGCTGATGGCGTGCATCCAGAGCGGCGGCAATATCTTCGGCGCTCACAGTGACAGCGCCCTGCGTATTTCCCGCCGCCTGCTGCACATTCGCAGCGGGAGCGGCGGCCTGTGTATTTTGCACATTCTGTGCGTTCTGATTTTCCATGTCGGAAAACCTCCTTTCCGTTTTAAGCCCGTCGGCTTATTTTGAACAAATACCCGTTGAAACGGTGGAAATAAAAAGCCGCCGCAGTTTAATGTCGTGAGCGTATCGGACAAAATAAAAACGCACCGTAAAGTGTTTCAAACACGTCACGCAGCGTTTAAAATACGTCAGCAGCGTTTTGCCTTGCAGTTTGAACAGTCACCGCCGAATCGCTCACATCTGAGCCTGTCGCGGTGCTTCCACTCCACGCGAATCATTTTCCACGCAAAGCGCCATCGTGAACTGTACCACTCGGCATATTCGCCGCTCTTGATTGCTTCTTCTTTCAGCTTCGGGTACTTCTCCATGAAATCCATGCTGCCGTCATAATACCACGTCAGATAGTCGAAGAATCTTTTCATCATTTTCCAGATAACCATCATATCACTCCTTTACGAAATAGAATTGTGAATGAAATATGTCGGGGTTTTAGGGCGCTCCCTAAAAAATCGAATTTGGATGTACAAATTCAGTGCTTGCTATTTCAGATACGCATTCTTCATTTGCATTCAAATATGGGTCTATCGCAAAAGTTTTGCGCCTGAGCTTGGTTGATTTTAACTTGCGTTTTAGCGTCTGACAAGCTCCAAAAACCGCCGCAAACCGCCATTTTCCGCGCTTTTTTAAGTTGCCGGTAACTTGCAGCTTGGTTGATTTTTCAAAATCTCCCAAAATCCAACAAGCTCATTTTTGAGCGGGTTGCCCTGTCCGTCAGCGTCCGTCCAGTCCGTTTTTGAGCATAAGAAAAGCCGCCCTGATTGCTCAAAGCGGCTTAATTATTCGGTTGTATAGTCAAACAAAAAAGAATAATCCTGTTGTAATTTCTTCAAATCATGAGCGAATTGTTTGTCAATTGCAAGTATATCGGGGTTATCTTTGCCGTAAGTAGGTTTTACCAATGAGACAGACTCTTTACGCTTACTTCTCAATATTTCTGCTTTTGCAAGATACTCAGAATACAAGGGGTGATTATTATTTATTTTTCTTCTCTCGCTCATAATCAAAATTCATCTCCTCGCCTAATCTGCGCATTGTTTCATGATAGCCGTCAACGTCAATATCAATCAATGAATCTATTGCCATCTGTAAAACATCACTATCATATACTTCCTCAAATCTTGCAAACACCGTCTGATAATCCAATTGAGCGGTATCGTCACGACGCTGCATAAAATATCTGTATTCGCTGTCAGAAGCAGATTCATACGCTTCACCTTCGGAAATGAAGAAAGCTACATCGTTACCACTGAATGAATAATAGGTTTTGTTATCAGGATGATTATGATAAGAGAATGAACCCACAAGACTACTCGGAATCGCGGACGGGTCAACAGTAGATTCTTCGCCTTGCACCCTCCAGACTTTGCCATCGGTAGTTATCGTAGTGTTCACTTCATAATCCAGCCCAGCGGCAGCTTGTTCTGCTTGTTTCAGCTGTTCTATAATTTGCTGTTTGTCGGAGAAATCAACAGTTCCGATTTGCTCTATCCTTATCTTATCACTATATGACTGATTTTTCAAGAGATATTCTCGATTATCTCCTGTCTGAGTAGCTTTGCCGCCATTTCTCAAAATTTCCTTCGGGTCCCCGTTCGGGTTCCGGCTGCCGTATTTATCGTACCACTCGTCCAATACCGCGTCCGGCTCACCGGAAGCCCACCGTCCAATCTGTGCGCCAATGTCTTCCAAATCCTGTGGAATGACTGGCCAATGTGCGCAAAGGCACTGCGGATGCGGTACGGGAATTTCTTCCGGCTTCCAGTTCCCCTCGCCCAGACCTTCATCGTGTGCGGCATATTCGTCGCATTCGTCAGGTCCGTAGGGAATCACCTGCCGCTCATAATGGGAATTGGACAAATCCCAGTGCATAGCGGTGACAAAGGGATTCTCGGTGCAGACCTTCACATTGTCAAGGTGATAGGCATGATTGATAGAAGTCCGCGCAAGTCGCTGGGCATTGAAATCAACCTTTTTTCCGCTGAGATTCGGGTAAACTTTGCCCCAATCAAAGTCGCGTTTCGCCGGCGGCTTCACATACTGCTCCAAGTCCCGCGCCAGCTCCAGCGCCGATTTTTTCTCGGCAATGCCGCGGTTGACGATATAGCCGATGTCCTTTTCAAAGCTGTCAGCGACACGCCATATCCGTTCCGATAGTCCTTTGTTATCCTTGTAGAAACCGCCCTCGATGATGCCGGCAAGCACACTGTCCGGCGTTGCGGCAAATGCGTCGCGGAAAGACTGCCCTGCTGCGCCCTGCGTAGTGGCGACCGCCTCCCACCATTCGCCCATGGCAATTGTCGGCAGTCCGGCAGAGCGTTTTAAGCCTTGTAATGTCACTTCATACAGTCCGGCGTTCAGCTCAGCGGTGCGCTTTTTCAGACTTTCGGCATACTCCGACGCCCACCGTTCTGTTAAAGAACCCTTGCGGGAAGCGGCAGCGCGAGCGGCAAGATCAGCCGCAGCCTCGCGGTAAAGCTTTATAATCTCAGCTGAAACCCGCGCAATATTGCCTAAATGTTCCCGCCTTGCCTTTCGGAAAAGCGGAAGATAATCTTCACTCGCCATGCGCCGTCACACCCTACTTTTTCAATTCTCCGGCAAGAGCAGCGTCAAATGCATCGGCAAAAAGCGTCTCTTCTATCTTGATCTGCCGCAGCTCCGCGTCTGCGTCGGGAGCGGTGCCCCATTTGGTAATGTAACTCTTGCGGCTGCGTACCTGATGCGCGACTTCCTGCTGATCGTTTGCCATCTCGTCAAAATCGTCCTCGAGTATCGGGTAGAGCGCCTCAATGTGTACCGTGTAATCCGCGGGCATCGTAAATCCCGCATAGGCTGCCTCCATTTTGAGAACCGTATGAGATAACCACTCGAGAGCAGGTTCCCAGCTCGCCCATTTATCTTCACACCGTGCGATAAGTTCCCAATACAGCGCCTTCATGCTCTTGCCGGACTGCATCAGACCTTTGAGCTGTTCCAGACTGATGTTGGGTACGCTGAGCAGGTCATACATATCATTCTTGGTGCGGTTGATGGCCGCCTCAAAGCGTTCCGAATAGCCGAAGGAAGCCTCGAGTTTTTCGAGCTTGGCCTGCCTGCCGCCGTCGCCCATCATTGCCGGGTCGGTCTGCAAATCCACCAGCGCACCGGGAGAAATCCTCATAGCCGCGAGCGAATCCGCCTTTGCGTCGGTCGCCACCGTCTGGGGGAACATGTTGAATTTCAGCGCGTCCGCGTCGTCGGAATTGAGCCAGTTGTAAGCATTCTGCAAATCCATCAGCTCTTCCACGTCGCTTTCGCCCATCATATCGCCGGTCAGACCGTCATTGACGATGACGTAACAGGGAATGAAATCCAGTCCCGTGTCCACATCCTCGCCGCTTTCGACGATGCGCCCGTAGCCGTCATATATGCCTTCGTTGAGAATGCATCGCCCGTCCTGCATAAAATACTTCTGCCGCCAGATACGCTGATCACGCCGCTCCGGCTCGTTGTTTACCTGATAAAAGAAGATGATTTTTTCGAGCGTGTCGCAATCATCGTTGGCAGTCGTGTAAACAAATTCATACGACGGGCGAAAGGAAACGCGCGTTTCTTTCCCCTGACCGCCGCTCACTTTCAAAGCGACGCGCTTTCCGATGAAGCAGTCCCGCCCCGCCTGGATCAGCTTGTTGCGCCAGCCGGATTTTTTCAAAACCCCGTCCAGCAATTGCTGCGCGGCAGCGATGGCCGGATCGTCATTCTTTTTCGACTCATATGTGATCTCAGGCGTCCGGCCGAACATAAATCCCGCCTCGCGCTTAATCAGCTTCTTGACCAGATTGATACGTTTTTTAGTGGGTCTGTAATCCAGCCCCTTGGGCGTTTCCCAGTCTTGCCCTTTGCCGTCATAGAAATCATACAATCGGATGGTCTTCCCGATATCCTCCAGCACCGCCTGTCCGTAAAGCCCGGACAGCTCCGTCAAGAGGATTCTCATAGGCGATTCCATCATGCCCATCACTCCCTTATCTCGCGCCGCGTCCGGATACCGAGGGACGCACGCCGGCATTTGCCAGAATATCAAAATAAACGCCGTAACGCAGCGCGTCACAGCAGTGGTCGTTTTCTTTCAGCGGTCTGTCCTCGCCCGTTCTCTCGGCGTGCTTTACGTCCCACACATACGAGGGAATCTCCCGCAGCGTGTTCACGCAGTCGGGCGAAATCGTCAGCCGCCGTCCGGTCAGTTCCACCGATACGGCCGCAATCCCCTTGGCGACAGCGTTCTTGGCGGGAATCACGTTAGTAAAGCCATCGTGCCGCAGCCGGGTGATAAAGGAACTGGCCGACGGGTCCACGATGATGGGGATGTCCTTCCTGCCTCCCGTAAAGGTCAGCATATCCCGCGCATATTGCTCATCGTCTTTCTGAACAGCAGCGCCGCCCTGTTCGCCTCGTCCGCTGTGGTAGTATTCGCGGTCGATGTAATGCCTAATGCCGTCTCCGGTTCCCGCCGCGTAAAGGTGCAGGAAGACACAGGGATTAAAGGTGCCGTAGTCCACGGCGATGAGTTCTCGCTCCGGCCGGAACGTCACATCCGGCAGCACATTCTCCGTCGCGTCAAACATGGAATAGATCACGCCGTCCGCCACCACCCACAGCCCGCGGATGTATCGGTCATAGAATACGCCCAAAAAGCGGCTTTCCGCTTCTTTCAGCTGCTCCGGGGTCAGAATCGGATTGTCCGACATGAGAAAGTGCAGGTGCAGCGCGTTCTGCTTTTCCGCCTGTAAAATCCAGTTTCGATAGAACCAGTGGGTAGGACCTTCCGGATTGCAGTTAAACCAATACCGTGATTTGGGTTCGGACAAGGTACGCGCCACCGCCTGATTGACAAAGGACTCCGGCATGAGCGCCACCTCGTCCAGAAAAATGCCGGACAGCGTAATGCCCTGCAGCAGCTCATAGCTGCTCTCATCCTTGCCGCCGAAGACAAAGAAATAATTGCACTTTTCGCGGTTCTCCACCGTCAGCAGATGCGCCGAGGCGGAATAACGGAGCCTGAAATACGCGGTAATATCCGCGATGCCCCGCAGCGGTCGGATGATGTTGCGCTCCGCCGAAGCGACGGTCTTGCCGCATATGCCAAAGGTTGCCCCGTTGAATTCCCGCATTGCCCAGAGGATAAACGCCGTTATCATGCAAATGGTCTTGCCGGAACGCACCGCCCCGTCGCAGATAATGGCTTTGTAATTCGTCGCGAACGCCCAGCGGAAAACCTTTTTTTGCTTTTTAGACAGTTTTTCAAACGTCGTCGCCGTCATCCTCCGTTTCGTCTTCCTCCCCGGTCTGGGTCAGGGCATGATAAAGCATCGGCAGTTCGGCTTCCGCAGCCGGACCGCCGTTGTCCCCCCGCCGCCGGATGGCTTCGGTTTCTGCCTTGATTTTCTCTATCTGCGCCTTTTTCAGCTTCTTGTCGAGATCGTCATATTTTTCGCCGTGAAGTTCCACATAAAGCCGGGCGGCATTCATATCGCCGCTGAGCGCTTTATCGCGGATCGCATCCAGCACCTCGTCAACTTCGCCGGGATTCTCCCGGATGCGCTTTTTGGCAGCCGCCCGGAATCCCCGCGCCACACCGCTCGCCTTGCCGCCTTTTTGGGTAATTTCTCTTTGTTCGCTCTTTGTTCGTTTGTTCAGTGGAATCAGGTTCCCCTCATTCATACCGCCTCACCTTCTTGGATTGTAATATAAAACGAAACGAAAAAAGCCGCCCGTCCGGGAAGGACAAAAGCAGCTTTTTTCGCAAATCGAAAGGAGCAAAAACAACAAAAACCTCGTGTAGTCAAAATAGTAAAAAGGGAGATGTCCGGCACGGCAGCAGGAAGATAACAGCCGCCGCACCGGATATGCTAAGGAGGTAATACCAAGAATCCTCTCGCAGTCGAATCCCATCATAGATATTTTAGCACATACCTACTGCCAAAACACTGCCAACTTTTTATTTTTCCGTTGCTTTTATGATTTCGTCAATTGCCCGATTGTACCGCCGCCACATGGAGCGGTCTGATATATACATCTGTTCGGGAATATCGTCAAAACTTACCCCATTTATATACCGCAATATCAGAATATACCGCCCGTCGGGATCCTCCACCAGCGCGATCAGCGTCCGCACATCAGATAGCGCCTTGTCTTTCTCGGACTCAGCGGCATGAAGCCGGCGCTCCAGGGTGTCTATTTTCTCAATCGCCGCTTCCAGAGTATTGCCCTTGCCGCCGGGCAGCGCATCGGTTCTCACGGCGCGGGGCTGCGTCATACTCTCCCGCTTATCTCTGATCTTTCGACTCAGTTTACGGCATTCATTCCGTATCCTGCGGTACGCCCGCAGCCGTTCCTTTACTTCATCCGCTGTCACGTTTCTCCTCCTCTGCCTGCCGCTTGATGTCATACACGATCCCGCGGAGCTTGCGTACTAAGATCAACTTCTGGTAACAAGGCCCGCAGATGTGAGCGTACCACGGCACCTTGCATCCGCAATAATCGCAGCGCCCCGGTTCTTTCTCCATAGCTGTCACACCTTCTTTGCAATTGTGTAAAGCTCAGCCATGCCCCTCTCCGCCTCTTCCCGTGTGGCGTATCGGGCAAGCACGGCTCGCATACCGTCGCCCCGCCAGACAATGCCCCACGGCGTTCCCTCGTTCCACAGCAGCGAACCGTCCAGCTCCACGATCTCCATCGTCGTCACGCGATCCAGATTGAGCAGCATCCCGCTGTCGGTACTAATCCACATAGGTCTTTTCTTCCTCCTTTCTGTCGATCTCCACATAGGGGAGGACCCGGATGTATTTCACGCTGTCGAGGGGGATGTAAGCCCGTTTACCGGACGCATACACCGCCGCCAGCATCCCCGCCCGGAAGAAATGCTCCCGCACGCGTTCCAGCCGCATCCTCGTTTCATTCCGGTCGTAAAAGATAATTTCCAGCACATACGCGCCGCCCCTCATGTGCATCACGTCCGTTTCATCCTTGTGAGACGTCACGGAGGCGATGATGCCCATCGCGAGGAATCCCGCGAAAAATACCGCCACCGCGACGGCGACCATTCCGATCATCACCAGTCTTGTCTCGTCACTCATTGCCGCTTCACTCCCTGTAAAAAGCTCCTCCCCTCCCCCCTCAGGGGGGTAAAATAGGGTATTTTGCCCCTCTCGGTAGGGCAGGGGAGGGCTAAGTCAAATCATGTTGTCACTTCTTGTTACAGTCGCTTGCCACGACCACGCAGGCATGCATCATGGCCGCCGCGATCACCGCGACGGCGATCACGCCGGAAATCAACCAAATTTTCAGATCGGACATTCTTCTTTCACCTCCCATTCTTTCAATTGCATTGTCCAGTGCCTCCACGTCATACGCCCAGATGCAGTCCTGCTCCGCAGGATCAATCATAGATTCGCAATGCTCACGCAGGTTGCATAGCTGAGAAATGATTTGTTTGATTGTCATTCTGTTACTTCCGTTATGTCGATTGTGTTGTCCTGCCGCTCCCATTCCACCTCGATATGCCCGCACCGGGCGCATCGCATAATGTGGACGGTGACATTTTCGTAAGCCTCGATTTCCTGATAAAGACAGGGGTCAAGCTCCGACCTTCCGTCCGGCTTGATCGTGATTCTGGTGATTTCGTCGCCGAAGGTACATTTATGTTCGGGCATCGTCAGTCGCTCTCCTGTTCCATGCTTCGGCGGCTTCTTCATCGGTTTCAAACCAATCAGTTACACCGCAGTCTATTTTAGCAATGATTATTCCGCACTGGTCGCATTTAACTCCGAATCCCACAGGCTCAAGATTACGGGGCGTGCGATCTATCACTTCGGTAATCTCAGGTTCCCCACCACAAAAAGGGCAGGGCTTCAATTCCGGTTTATCCATTGTCGCTCACCTCCAGCAGATCAGGGTTGTCATAGATATTGCCGATCACAACCGCATTGTATGTCTCAATTGCATCGTCAAGGAAAGGCGATGCTTCGCAGTGTGCAGATGGCGGCTTGCAGAATATTCCGAAATTGCCTTTGTAAATGTAGACCACGCCCTTGTAATGCTCCCCATACGCCGTAAATTCCATTACGTCGCCTTCAAAAACCCTTGCTCCGTTCTTATCCGTCAGCCCGGTGTATTGACCGACGGTTTCGGGAATTACCACAAAGCTTCTTGCAACGCGCTGAATGCCTTGTTCCTGTTCGCGGATTTTTACAGCATCAACATTCTGCTGCACATCGCCGTAAATCCACTCCTTTGTGTCAGCTCTTTTACCTCTGAATAAAATCTCTCTGTTCATAATGCCTCTCCTTTCGCCGGAAATCGCCGTTGAGAGCGTTTCCGGCTTGTCGTAGTATAATTTCATGTCTGCCCAAAAAAATCGCGTTACAGGGCAGATATGGCCGCTTTCTGGCGGGTGACTTTGGCTTCTTCCCTCAATTGGAAGAGCCTTTGCGCGAGAATTTCTTTTGTCGTCATTGTGTTTCCTCCACCTGCATCGCCACCGTCACCTCAACGCGGGGCTGTTCACCCCTGCCGCAATATCGTTTGGCAATGGTCAGTTTCGTCACGAAGGCGTCGTCCGAATAGGCGGAACCATTGAGCGCGTCGCATATCACCTTTTCGATGTTGTCAGCGTCGGGCTTTTTGGTGCAGATATTGTCATAAGCGTCATTCTTCTTTTTCAGTGACCAGGACGCCGGCACGCCGAAGAACGCCGTGATATAGACCTCCGCGTAACGCACTAGCTCCGCCCGATGACGGTATCCGTTCAGTGCTTTCAGGAACTCCCTGCGCACGGTGTTTTCATATTCCCGGGTTTTCTGAGGTGTATAGGTGCCGCGTCGTGTCACGCGCGGACGTTCCTTTCCGACAGGCTTGCCGGGAACGGTAAAATCAATCGTTATCATATGGCATCACATCCTCTGTCAATCGTCGTAAATATATTCTTCGTCCGGAGTGGCGTCCAGCATTTCCAGATATTCTTCGTCCAACACCGTTTCGGTGTACTCTGACGACGCTGTTTCCGGATAGAGTCCGGTATTCTCGTTTTTTTGCGCCGCATCCCGTATAGCCGGGATAAAATAGGCAAACGAATGAATCTTTCCGCCACGCCTGCCGATGTCCTGTATCACGTCTTCAATCAGGCTTTCGGACACGCCGCTTTCCGTCAGTTCCCGGAGCGCCCGATGATCGGCGCTGTTCAGATGCTTTCCGGTTGCGTCAAAAAATGCCTTGTCAATCCGTCCGTCATCGGCAGCAGCAGCGCCAGCGTCTTTGCTTTGCTTTGCTTTACTTTGCTTTATGTTTGCTTTGCTTTGCTTTATGGTCGTTTTCTCGGAATTTGATGTTGGATTCTTGGAATTTGATGTTGGATTCCCGGAAATTTCATTTTCAGACTGCACTTTAATAAAGGCTGCGGTTTCGTCTTTTTTTAAAAGCCACAGTCTGTCGCATACGGCAACAGGGTTTTTGACAGCCTTGCCCTTGACTGCCTCCTGAAATGTCATCTGTATTTCGCGGGACGTGAGAACCTTGTCCGACTTGAAAAGTGTATCGTCAAACAGTGACCGTTCAAGCAAGAAGTTCAATATCTGCCCTATTTTTTCATAATTCATATTGAGTTCGGACGAAAGGATATAGTTGAAATCGTCATCGAAGCGGAGGAAATAGCCGTCCTCCCGGAATATCTCGCACATGAGATAGATGTAAAGAATCAATCCGTCCGACCCGTAGCGGGCTTTGAGAATTTTGACCTTACGATCAGCAAAGAAAGCGGTACTGAAATAGAAAAACTTCCTGCCGTCTCTCGACATCAAGTCACCGTCTTTCCGTTGAATGTCTCCGGCATGGCAGCCGGTTAAAAGGGTAAGTCGTCATCCGCCACCGCCTGATAGGGGGAAGGGGAAGGCGCGTAGCCGTCCATCATCTGCTGTGTTCCCTGATAAGGCTGCGGCTGGTAAGTGGTCGGCTGTGCCGGATGCGCAGGACGTGTATCCGCGCCGCCGCTGTCTTTTCTGCCTTCGGCGAAGTAAACCTGATCGGCTACAATGTCCCATGATCGGCGCTTGTTGCCGTCGCGGTCGGTGTAGCTGCTCACCTGAATGCTCCCGCGAACCGCCACGAGCTGCCCTTTCTGAAAATATTTGCTCACAAAATCCGCCGTGTTTCTCCACGCGATCACGTCCAGAAAATCGGTCTGGCGTTCGCCGTTCTGGGCATAATCCCGCTCGACAGCCAAAGTAAAGCGCGCCATGGTCGCGCCGCTCTGTGTCGTGCGGTAATCGGGATCAGCCGTAAGCCGTCCCATCAGAATCACGCTGTTAAGCATAAGTTCACCCTTTTCTAAGTGGTAAATGGTTAGAGGTCAGCGTCGGTAAGTGGAGCGTCTCCCGTGCGCCTTAATGCCATCAGAGAGGCTCCCATCCACGTCGCTGACCGCTAACGCTATATAGCTAACGGCTAATTGCTAACCGCTAACGGTTGCATCATTCCACGCTCACCGGCAGGCCGATCAGCTCTTCCACCTTGCGCTTAAAGAGTTCCCTGTCCCCGTTGCGACTGCTCGCGTGAATCAGCCGGACCTCTGAGACGGCACCCAGACGGTCCCTGTTTTCGCTGAGATACCGCAGCAGATATTCCAGCGACATATGCGAAAACCGCAGCCGGTCCCGCTGCCGATGGTCGGTCACTCCGTCCGAAATGCTTTGTGACAGCAGGTCAAGGCTGTAATTGCATTCCAGCATCAGGGTGGTCGTCCCGCGCGGGATTTTGTAGGGGATGAGATAGGTGTCGGTGGCAAACAGCAGCTTGCCGCCGTGTGCGCTTGACAGAATAAAACCGAGCGGTTCGGCCGCGTCGTGCTTCATGTGCAGGGGCATTACGTTAAATGTCCCAATGCTGCATTGTTCTTCCGCCTTGACCGGGTGAGCACGGTAATCGTCGCTCAGACCCAGCGCGTCCAGTGTGCCGCGGGAGGCATACAGGTCAATGCTGTATTTGACCATCAGATCGGCGGCCACCCTCGCGTGATCGCCGTGTTCATGCGAAATCAGGCAGGCGTCAACCGTGGAAAGCGATACCCGCCGCGCAATGCTTTTGACAGGGATGCCCGCCTCCAGCAGCAGCGTTGTCACGCCGTCGCGGATGACATACGCGTTGCCGCTGCTGCCGGAAGCCAGTGTCTGAATGTCCAGCATAGGCATTAATACGGGTCGGTGCCGGAAGCCTGTCCGTCACTGTTGCCATTGCCGACCACCTCGCCGGTGTCGGGATCCACATCAATGATCTGCGTCCCCTCGTCATACGGTTCGCCGATATCCACATCATGGGCGGAGCTGCTGCGCTCGATCTCCGCGTCCAGCCGACTGTCGGTCGCCTCGTCGGACGTGCGGCAGATGCTTTCCAGCACCAGGGTGCTGTCGTCCGCCGCGTTGATGAGCGGCTTGCAGGCTTTCCGGGTCACTGTTTTCTTTGCCATCTCGGCGGGAAATCTTAAGTGCGTCGAATTCTCCCCGAAGGGATTCGCCCGGGACATGGACCACGCCTGTCTGATTTCGTCCATGGTCATGTACAATCCTGCTGCCTCGATCTGGTCAATAGTAACACCCAGCACCTTGGCAAATCGGGGTATCTCGCAGGCCTTAATCAGTCGTCTGCCTGCCATGATGTCGCACAGCGCCTGTTCGGAGCAGCCGATCTGCTCCGCGAGATATTTCTGTTTCATTCCCTTTTGAACGCAGAGTTGCTTGATGCCGATGTCAAACGGATAGTTTGCTTCTGCAATTGTCATTACCATTCCTCCTCTCTCATGGAGTGCATATTTGGTTCAAATTCTCAGTATGGCTATATCAAGTCTTACAAAAACTGCGATATTTCTTATGGCACAGATATTGTGATCTCTGGAAATGTTAAAGTTCAGTTTAAAGCAAAAGATTAAAAAAAGCACTCCGCCGACTCAGGTGGTGCCAGAAGCCGACGGAGCGCAATCTTTGTGTGGAGCCGTATGTAACAGCTCTATGTGAATTATATCACGAAAAGTGAAATTTATCAACTTTTTTTAAATATTCCCCTATCCGCAGCAGCCAAGCAAGACAGATAGGGGAAAAAAGGAGTTAGATTATTTGAGTGTTGAAAAAATAATTCCAGATATTCCGGACGAACTGAAAATCGAAATCTATCAGGACGCACTAAAGCCGGCTGTCTCTGAAACCGGACAAGTCGGAGGTCTTGTAGTTCGTACATTGCACAATTTACTGCTTCCTCTTGAAGAATGGAATCTCAAAAGGGAATATCGTCTTAAAGAATTAGAACAAGATTTAAATCGCAAATTGGAAGGTAAAAAGGAGGAGGAACTGGAATCGCCGGAGATGTATGTCGCTTTGCCAGCCATACAAGGCTTTTCGTATTCCATGGATAATGAAGTTTTGCGTAATCTATACGCAAATTTACTTGCAAACGCTATGCTGAAGAAAAAGAAGTTTCTTGTTCATCCGGCATTTGCTGAAATCATCAAACAGATGTCACCTTTGGATGCATTCATATATAAAGAGTTATATGAAAAATCTTCAATGCTCAGAGTGGCTATAGTGGATTTGAGATTAAAAATGCCAGACGGTGGCTATATTACACACGCGAAAAATATTACAGGACTTTCCATTAATAATCACCAATATCAGGCTCAATCTATAGATAATCTGTACAGATTAGGGCTTGTAAGTATAACTGACGAATACTTTTTGGATGATGGTTTTTATCAAGCAATATTTGCTTCACATGAATATAAACTTACTTCTTATTTAATAAACGTTGTCCATAATCCATCAGATGAATTTAAAATTGAACCTGTAAAGAAGATGCTTTACATATCCGACTTGGGAGCAGCGTTTTATGACACACGC